>RKSL01000146.1 GCA_008633435.1 Candidatus Desulfobulbus rimicarensis
GTATGGGCACCGGATATAAAGGCCGTTTAGGAATTTTTGAGTTGATGATTCTCAATGATCCGTTAAAAAGTCTAATTTTAAGGACCTCTGATTCAGGAGAGATTAGACGTCAGGCCTTAGCCTCTCTAGCCATGGGGATGCGAACCCTCCGGCAGGATGGTCTACGGAAGGTGCTGGCGGGATTGACAACCCTGGAAGAAGTTTTTCGGGTAACGTAATGAAGTCATGACCTGATATGATACTATGCTGTAAGTATGCAGTATGCTAAAAAGGCGATCAGGATATCAAACGGTAATGTGAATACCCCTACAATTACACAAAGTTTTTGAGAATATCCGGCTTTTCTCCTGTAGTAGAGGCTGGGGTATGCCCAGAAAAGTTCTTTATGAACAAGAATCCTGTATGATGAGAAAAAACCGTAGAGTGCAAGGAAAGCGAATAGGTAACCAAGGCCTCTCATTGATGTTTTCCTGATTTTTTCTGTACCGTATGCACCATGTGAAAGACGTTTTCTACCAAGATTCCTATTTAATCAACTGGTTCATTTCAAAAATCGGTAAGAGGATAGAAACAACGATAAAGCAGACGACAAGTCCCATGACCAGGATCATTATCGGCTCGATCATGGAGGTCATGGCCATAATCTTTGATTCCACTTCTTTTTCATAGCTATCTGCAGCTTTACTGAGCATTTTTTCAAGAGCCCCACTCTGCTCCCCGACAGAGATCATCTGTACAAGCATTGGTGGAAAAAAATCATTGCCATGCAGGACGCTTGATAAACTTTTACCATTTTCTATTTCTGCTGTGGCATTATCCATTATGTCGGCAAGAAGAACATTGTTGAGACTGTTTTTTACAATCTGAATCGAAGTGATTAGCGGTACTCCTGATTTGAGTAGACTGCCTAGAGTACGACCAATTCCAGCTGCTGCAATTTTTATATTGAGATCACGAAACATGGGCAGGGTGAGTTTGAGTTTGTCCCATACCTGTCTTCCTTTAGGGCGCTGAATGAAAAAACGAATAGCTGAAATGACCAGGATGATGAACAGGAGTAAAAACCACCAGTAATGCTGAAGGAAACTGCTGATTTTCATTAAGATGATAGTCGGTAAGGGCAGCACCTGATTCCGGTCGATAAAGACCTTGGTGATGGAAGGGACAATATAGGTCATCACCAGAAACAGGACAACCGTGCCAACAACAGCCATGAAAATAGGATAGATCATGGCGGCTGAAATACGGGAACGAAGGGCGTGCTGTCGTTCGCCAAATTCGGCAAGTCGTTCAAGCACTACATCAAGAGATCCCGATGCTTCACCTGCCCGTACCATGTTTACATAGACCTTTGAGAAGAGTTTGGGGTGTTCAGATAGAGCCGAGGTAAGCGAGTTCCCCTCGTTTACCGACTCCTTTACCTGGGTAATGATCGTTTTAAGGGTTTTGTTGGTTGTTTGTTCAACCAGGCCGCTGAGTGCGGGAACAAGAGGAATGCCAGCCCCGAGAAGTGTGGCGAGCTGGCGGGTGGCAACGTGAATTTCCTGTTGTTTGACCCGCTGCCCTGTCTGGATTTCGAGGAAGTTGCCTCGTTTTTTTTGTTTGGATTTAGGGGTAGCTTCCCTGATTTCAACGGGATACATGCCTCCCTGGCGGATTTTTTGTCTTGCGGCAGCCTGGGAATCAGCATCCATGACACCTTTAGTTGTTTTTCCGGCAGGATCAAGGGCGGTGTATTCAAAGACAGGCATAGTTTTTCAAGAGGCTTAGGTGAGTCGGAAAACTGATGGTTGCTGAAAAAAATATCTTTTCTACACTATACAAACATATTGCGTTGTTGAAAAAGAAAAACTTTGCAGATATCTTTAACCACCAGTACAGATGTGGTATTGTTACCCATTTGGTGAACGGTTACCCCATTTGTATATGCGTTGAAATGGCTTGAAGGCATAGGCTTAATTTTTTGAGGAGATAGACATGAAGGTCAGTATAGAATACTGCACATCCTGAAATTACAAACCGAGAGCTGCCGGTCTGGCAGCAGAAATCACCAGTGCATTTGGCCCAGAGACAGAAATTGAACTCATCCCCGGCTCTGGTGGGGTCTACACAATATGCCTGGATGGCAGACAGGTTTTTTCCAAACAGGAAGTCAACCGTTTCCCGGATGATGGGGAAATATTAGCCCTGCTTAAATAACCGGCTCGTGAGCGGGGCGGTAAGTTTGAAACTGTACGAAAAACCCCATTGCACCCTGTCTCCGAAGGCAAATTTCAAGGTGTGTTGCAGCCGGAAAAACTGATTCCGCCGTTCAAACTATTTGCGAAGTGGCAGGTTATCCATACATTGTGAAATGCAGTCGTCGCAGTTGATTCTGGGCTTTCCCTGTAGACAGAAATCGGCAAACCCCTGGATTAATTCTTTTCCTCCACGTGGGCAGATATCAAGAAATTTACTGAAATTCACCATGCGTTCAATAATCTCGGCCGGGGCTGTATGTTCAAAACGGCAGGCTCCGACTTCGGCCGTCGCTTCATCAATGGCCAAAACTTCGACAAAGAATTTTTTCAGGGCATTATGACGCCTGATGACATCTTCTGCAATTACGCATCCCTCTTCGGTCATGGTAATGACCTCATAAGGGGCATAATTGATGAGGCCTTTTTTGGAGAGCGCCCGTAACGCCTCGGTGACAGAGGCTCCGCTGACATTAAGCCGCTGGCAGATATCTTTGCCGCGGGCGACTTCTTTGTCCGCAATGATATGATAAATAGCCTCAATATAGTCTTCAAGGCTTGCGCTGAGCTGGTGGTCGTTGTTCATGGGATTAATTAATAGGCTCGATTTATAAACCGATCAGTAAAACGTACAGGTTCAAAGGATATGCGTCAAGCCCAATATCGGGTTTGTTGACAGGTTGTTTTTTTTAGTAAATATCTGCTTGTAGGGATAAAATGCTGCGGAAACTCAGTGTACATAATCTGGCGTTAATTGATACGCTGCAACTTGATTTTTCAGCTGTTTCAGCCGGATTAACAATTTTTACTGGAGAAACCGGAGCCGGAAAGTCAATTATTTTGCAGGCTGTGCATCTGCTCACCGGAGGTCGTGCATCGCAGTCATGGGTGCGTAATGACTGTGACCAGGCCGTCATAGAAGCCTTGTTTGATCTTGGCGATCATCCTGAGCTTGCATTGTTTTTGCAGGAACACGGGCTTGATGACGGCACAGATGCCATCATTCGCCGCATTGTAAGCAACCGGGGAAGAAGCCGGGTGTTTATCAATGACAGAATGACCACCACAAAGCTCATTGCCGAGCTCTCTGAAAATCTTGTCAATATTGCCAGTCAGCATGATCATCAGCAGCTTTTGCGAAGCAGCAGCCATATTGATTTTCTCGATAGTTACGGCGATGTCCTGGATCTGCGTGATGAATATGGCAGGATTTTTACCCGGTGGCAGAAACTTATGCGGCAGCTGGCAGCATTGAAGGAACGGGAGCAGGATAAAGAACAGCGCCGGGATTTTCTCAGTTTTCAACTCCAGGAGATTCGTGAGGCAGACCCGCAACCGGGTGAGGATGAAGAACTCATCCGGGAACGGGATCTGCTCAAATCATCAACAACACTGGCAGAACTTGCCGGGCGAAGCCATGCCTTGCTGCAAAACACTCTACTTGAGCATCTTGCGGAAATCAGAAAAAATATGGATGAGGCCGCAGCCCTTGATCCGGAGGTAAAAGAGCTGGCCGAGCGCATTGGTTCAGCCTGTTTTGAAGTGGAGGATCTTGAAGGTGCGTTACGCGATTATCGCCTGGCTCTCCCCATGGATCAGGGGCGTCTTGAAGAAATCAACACCCGCCTTGCCCAACTGCGGCAACTGCAACGTAAATACGGGTTAATGCTTACTGATGTGCTCGAATTTGCAACGAATGCCCAGCGCGAGCTTCACACCCTTGACAGTCTGGAGCAGGAAATTACCACACTGGAAAATGCCGGGCAGGAGCTGCATGATTCTTTGCTTGTTCGTGCAGAAAAACTCTCAGCTGCCCGTCGCAAAGCTGGCAGGCGGCTGGCAGCGGCAATGCAGGATGAGTTAGCTTCGCTCTCGTTTAAACAATCGCTCTTTGAAGTGGCCATACATTCTGGTTCGGTCACGACTCCCGGGCTGTCGGCAAGCGGGTGGGATGTGGTTGAATTTCTTTTTTCAGCAAATCCGGGAGAACCCCCCAAGCCGCTGGCAAGCGTAGTATCCGGGGGTGAGCTCTCCCGACTTATGCTTGCCATGAAATGTCTGCTGGCCCGTCGGGACAAGGTGGATACGGTGATTTTTGATGAAATTGATGCCGGCATTGGCGGTGAGGCTGCAGAGGCCGTGGCCCGGAAAATAAATGAGCTGGCCAGTCATCACCAGGTATTGTGCATTACCCATCTTCCCCAGATAGCCGCCCATGCGGACGGCCATTTTCTGGTGGAAAAACAGGTTTCCGATCAGCATACCCGTACAACTATTCGCGCTCTTGACAACAAAGAACGGGTGGCAGAGCTTGCCCGAATGCTCGGTGGGGATAACCCCACAGAGCAGACCATTGCCCTTGCCAGAGAAATGGTAAGCCGAAAGAGCGTGTAGATTCTTTTTCTATTTTTCAATGTAAACGATATGACAAATACAATAACAGCTCTGGGGCTTTTTTCCGGAGGGCTTGATTCAATACTGGCCTGCCGGATAATCGCAGATCAGGGCATCCGGGTACGGGCATTAAAATTTGTTACCCCATTTTTTGACCATGATCTTTTGGACAGAGAAGGTGATTACCAGAAAGAAATACTTGAAAAATACGGAATTGACGTTGAGCTTGTTGATTTAAGCCCAGGCTATATTGAATTGTTACGCAATCCGGCGCATGGTTTTGGCAAAAACTTTAACCCATGCATTGACTGTAAAATTCTCATGCTCACCCGAGCAAGGGCAATGATGGCAGAGTATAATGCGTCGTTTCTGATAACCGGTGAAGTGCTGGGCCAGCGTCCCATGTCACAGCGGCGTGATACTTTGAACGTCATTGAGCGTGATGCCTTGTGCAAAAAAACACTGCTCCGCCCCTTGTCTGCCTTGCTGATGGACCCCACCAGCGCGGAAGAGCAGGGGCTGGTGGATCGACAGAAACTCTTTGGCTTTGCAGGTCGTGGCCGTAAGCCGCAGATTCAGCTGGCAAAAGAGCTGGGTATTACCGACTTTCCGGCGCCAGCAGGTGGGTGTGTTCTTACTGATCCTAATCTGGCTTCACGCATAGAGCGGTTTTATAAAGGTCTTTTTTCTCTTGAGCAGGATCAGTTTCAGGTCGATGATATCAGGTTGCTGTTGGTAGGTCGTCATTTTTGCCTTCCCGGTGGACATTGGCTTGTGCTGGGGAGAAATGAACAGGAGAATGAACGTCTTGTTGCCTTACGCCACAGCGATGACTGGCTGTTTTTTATGCCGGATCGCCCTGGCCCCACAGCCTTGTTGCGACGCGGTTCTTCTCTTGTGGCCGACACAACGATTGAGGCGGAAATCTGTAACTACTGCACAGGAATTGTTGTGCGCTATGGCCGTAAAATTGAGGGACAGGTTTTACCTGGACAGGTGCAACTGGAGCGCGACGACAGCATACAGATGCTTCAGGCAGAACCCCTTGCAGACAGGACGTTCAGAACCTGGATTGTTTAAGCATGTTTTGCTGCTTATCGCCTGTGTGCTGCCACCAGCTGGCAAGAAAGGAGTCGGTGAAGATCTGGAGAAAATGAAAAATCAGGCAGACAAGAATTGCCCTGCCCGAGTTTATTGAGATTGATGTGACCACGGCCAAAGCCATGGCCAGGGTTTTTTGTGAGGCAACAAAGCTTATGGCTTTGATATCAGCTGTTTTCATGGCAAGTACTTTGCCAGCCAGCACCGAGACCCCCAGGAGCAGGAGATGAACAGTCATTGCAAGGGTGGCTATGATCAAGAGATCCCTTACTGCAAGTTCCAGCAGTGTGTCAGCTGATACCGCAAGGGAAGAATAGACCACAAAAATCACACAGCTTGTATTGACATAAGTCCAGTTTTCGGAAACCGTAGTACTGTTTGCCAGCCTGCGAAAAATATTGCCTGCTGTAAAGGGCAGCATGACCAGAAATATCATGGTGGCAAGCATTGCCCTCTGGTCGACTTCCATGGGGCCTGCAGCCTGCAATCCATAGGACAAGGTCAAGGGAATGGTCACAATGGCCAGCAGGTTAAGTCCTATTGTTAACAGCATGGCAAGCAAGGTGTTGCCCCGGCTTAAGCTGGTCAGAACTATCCCCGATGAGATTGTCGGCGGCATGGAGGCAATAATAATCAGCCCGGCATTGATGGCTGCCGGCAGTTGAACTGTTGCGGCACAGGCTATGCCAAGAAGCGGGCCAATGCAGAGTGAAATGATGGCTGCGGTCAAAAAAATGAGCAGCAGGTTTCCGGTACACCGTATCTCGTGAAGAGTCGTTTGATAGCCGCTGATGAGAAAGATGAGGGCTATCAGTACCCGGATGCCCGAATGGGTGGCGATATAGATGCCGACTGTCGGCAGGAACAGAGCACTGAATAGCGCAACCAACAGCCCCAGTGGAAGAAAATATTTTTTCACCAGGTTGCACTCTTGAAGTGGTTGTGTTCAGGAGTGTTTTTTGTTGTGTTGTTCTTCCCGATTATGTTCATCTTGCCATAAAAATTTTCTGCAGGTACCCCGGATAAGACTTGCCTCTTTTTTCTTTATCCTGATTCGGCTTAAAAACTGGCGGATATTACGCATCCAGTACGTCTTGTTGGTATGACGTATAAAGGTGGTTTTGGTGAGAACCTGCTCAATATGATCATACATTCCCTCAAGGTCGTAGGAGTTTGCAAAATCAGATTCGTGTACTGTGGTGCTTACCTCGCGTAGTGCCATGCTTAGTTCGTAGCAGTGAATGGCCACAGCCTGTGCCAGATTGAGTGAGGAAAAATCCACAGTGGGTATTGTTGAGGTGAACTGGCAGAGATCAAGATCCTGGTTGGTCAGCCCGGAGTTTTCCGGGCCAAACATCAATCCAATCTTGCTGCCCGGCGCAAGGGGAGCAAGCTCAGCCATCACCTCATGGGGTGTTTGCTCAAGAACCCTGTGTCTCCCCTGGCGAGCGGTGGTTCCCACAATAAACTGATAGGGCTGTGCGGCTTCACGGGTTTCTTCAAAGAGTTGCAGGTTATGAATCAGGTGCGCCGCCTTATGGGTTGCCATTTTGAGCATGCGTTCCTGGTCAGGACGCTTTTTCGCAATGACAATCAGGTTTTCGATGCCAAAGTTGCAGGCAATTCGAGCCGAAGCTCCAACGTTTTCCGGATATTTGGGATCAACTAAAAGTATACCGCTGCCTGGTATTGTGGTGATTGGTTCCTGGTGTGTGTCCATGGGAGGAAAGTTGAAAAGAAGAGGGAGAGCAACAAAAAGGCGATGTTACCCGTTTAATGGCCACCTTGAAAAATTACCTTTCGAAGTCTCGTAACCTCGCTTATCTCGCCCGATCTCTGCGTCACAGGAAAATGAACAATGCTCACATATGACTAATATGCTGCGCTTTTTAATTTTCCTGTTCCTCGGAGTCTCACGATGGTCGCTTACCTGACCTCGAACGAAAATTCTAATTTTTCAAGGCACCCTAAAGAGAAACGCCGTCAGAAAAAATGACAGGGCAGGATCAGCTTGCTGCCGGGTCTTCGAGTTCCAAAGTCTTTGCCTGGGGTTTGTCCTGCTGGGCTGGGGCCGTGGAACCTGTGCTGCTGGTCATCCGTTTAATAAAGGGGAGAATGCCTTTTTCCGCGCTGCGCATTTCCTCTTCGGCCTCTTTTAAGGTAATCTGCCAGGCCGGCGCAAAACCAGGGGATTTTTCAAACATTATTTCAGCGGCTTTCTGATAGATCTGCGCCTGGCGTATTTCCTGTTTGCCGGATTTCTGGTTGAGCACCTGGATCATGTTGCGCAGGTTATCCCGTTCAGACTTGAGTTGCTCAGCTTCTCGTTTACGTCGTTCGTTATCGGCAGAGTCAATTTCAAGTTTTGTGTGAAGATGTTCACGCAGCTTTTTGGTCTCTGCACTGATCTGGCGTATTTTAAAGACAGAACGAATCCAGAGGGCAACGGCAATGAGCAGGCCAATAAGCAGACCCCGCAGAAAGGGGTTACCAAGAATAGATGAAAACCAGCTAGTTCCTTCCATAATACACCTCAAAATAGAAAATCAAATCAGCAAAAAAGTTCACTTCCGACCCTATTGAACTTCACCGGGTTCGTCAAGAAAAGAACGATGTTTGCACGTTTGTGGTCAGGACTCATTTTTTTGCTGCAAATCTTCGGCAGCCAGGGGGCAGTCCATTTGTAACCGTTCACCAGGGGTGCTGGTGAACGGTTACGTCCATTTTTATTACGCCTTAGCATCAACAAGGGAAAAGGTAATCCTTTTTGAGAGCATGTCAACATGATCAAGCCGTACCCGGATAAGTTCCCCGAGCTGGTAGGCTTTTGCGGTGCGTTCGCCGATAAGCTTATGCCCCTTGCTGTCAAAGGTATAGTAATCGTCCTTAATTGATTCAAGGGGTACTGCACCGCTGATAAAGTATTCGAGTAACTCAACAAACATTCCAAAAGAAGTCACTCCGGAGATGATGGCGTCAAACTCTTCGGTAAGCCGATCCTGCAGGAAAAGCACCGAGAGCCTGGATTGCACATTGCGTTCAATGTCAACGGCAACCCGTTCCCGCCCTGAAAGAAACAATCCGGCCTCATCTAAAGTTGTCTTACCGCTGACCGCTTTTTTTTGCTCTCCAGTGAGATAATTCTGCAACACCCGGTGGACAACAAGATCAGGATAGCGGCGAATGGGTGAGGTAAAGTGAAGATAATAGCGGGCTGCAAGGCCAAAATGGCCGAGATTTTCAGGTGTATATCTTGCTCGTTGCATGGTGCGAAGCAGCAGGTTGTTGACCACATACTCACCCGGCGTATTCTGAGCGGCATTGAGAACCCTGGCAAACCAGGATGGTGTGTTCTCAGTTTTGGGGAGTTGCAGACCAAGTGCCTTGGCGGCATCGGTAAATTGTTCTACTTTTGTGGGATCAGGTTTTTCATGCACCCTGAACAGGGTTGGTATTGAAGCCCGGTCAAGAGTCTCTGCAACAGCTTCATTGGCGGCCAGCATAAATTCTTCAATGAGCAGATGTGCCTGATTCCGTTCACTGCGACCTACTCTGGCAATGGTGTCGCCGTCCATGGTGATGATGGCTTCAGGAATGGTGAAACCAAGAGCACCCCTGGATTTTCGCTGTGCGGCCAGTACTTCTGCCAGTTTTTTGGCCTTTTCCAGCATGGGCAAGAGCTTTTTATGTTGGGCGCGTGGCTCTTTGTCCCGCAGGTAGAGAATGGTATGTACCGTGTCGTAGGTAAAGCGCTTATAACTGCGGATCAGGCTCCGGCAGAATTTAGCCCCGGTGCGCACGCCCTTGCGGTCAAATTCGAGGATTGCTGTAAAAGCTGGCCGATCCTGATCCGGCACCAGTGAACAGAGATTGTTTGATAGCCGTTCAGGGAGCATGGGCAGTACCAGGTCAGGCAGGTACACACTGGTACCTCGTGCATAGGCCTCATTGTCGATGACTGAGCCGGGTTGCACATAATGGCTTACATCGGCAATAGAGACAAAGAGCCTGAAGCCGGTCTTGGTTTTCTGGACGGCTATGGCGTCATCAAAATCTTTTGCTGTGGCACCGTCAATGGTGACGTGGCGAATGTAGCGAAGATCTTTTCTGCCATCCTTGCAGTCAGTGACTTCAGACAGTTCCCGGGCGGCTTGCTCGACCCCGACCGGAAAAGATCTGGGCAGGCCAAACTGTTCAATGGCCATCCGAATCTGGACAAGGGGGGAGTCGGGCTGACCAAGGATCTCAAGGATTTTTCCTTCGGGGATACGGTGTTTTGAACCATAATCAATAATCTCAACCAGTACGGCATGACCGTTTTCTGCCTGCAGGGCATTGGTTCGTTTAATGAGAACCGTGAATGGCATTTTATCATTGTCCGGGGTGACGTATCCTGTTTTACCACCTTGGGTATAGACCCCGCAGACACGTTTAAAGCCACGCTTGACAACTTGAATGATACGTCCTTCCTGACGGCCCCGGCTGCCGGGAAGAATTTTTATCAGGACAGTATCTCCATGGCTGGCTTCCCCCAGGGCGTGGGGAGGTATAAAAATATCCTGTTGCTTTTTCGGGGTGTTGCCCTCAAGAACTGCAAAGCCGAATCCTTTGGCATTCAGTGTGAGTGTTGCCTTGACCAGATCTTTTTCAGCAGTGATGAGCCACAGCTTCTTTTTTCTGCTCAACTGTCCGCTCTGCTCCATCTGGTTGAGCAGACTATGGATAAATTTACGTTCAAACTTGGCAAGACCGAGTCCTTTGAGCAGCACTGATGTGGAAACGGGCTGTTGTTGTTTGCGGAGAAAATTGAGAACCCTTTGCGCCAGTAACCGTGAAGAGTCTGTACGTTTTCCACGTATAGGCTGGCTGTTATGACTGTTACGTCGTTTGCGACGGAAGGATTTTTTTCTGGCCATACTATGTCCTGGGTATCAGCAAAAAAAACAGTGCTGCAGCAAGGGGCGGATTTTCTTTGTCCGTCGTTTCGGTTTCTGCTACAGTGGCTTGAGTGCTTTGTTGGTGGGCATGGAGTTTCTTGTAGCCCGCTCATGGGCTAATCGTACATCTGCTGTATTATACACCAGTTGGGGATAAAATTAAAGCTCAGCAGCATTGAGCCAGGGACACGGTATGCGGGAAAGGAAATTTAACCGGGAACAGTACTGCCGGGAAATGGAGGCTTTTATCGGCAATACTCCGGAAACTGAGGTCTTTTGGAGAGCCGTTGATTTTGCCTTTGAAGCCCACGCGCCCCAGGTGCGAAAATCGGGTGACCCCTATATTATTCATCCGTGTAATGTGGCTCGTATTCTGGTGGAAGAACTGGATGTTCACAATCCGGAGATTCTGGCAGCGGCACTGCTCCATGACACCATGGAAGATGTTGATTATGTCAACGCGGCATTACTTCGTGAGAAGTTTGGTGCCAATGTTGAGGCCATTGTCGAAGGATGCACCAAGGTCAAACATTACACCGGGGATAAGCAGACCTTTAAAAAACTGGTGCATCGGAAAATTTTCACAGGGGCTGCGGCAAAACCGGAAGTCATGATCGTTAAACTTTCCGACCGCTTGCACAACATGCGAACCCTTGCCTCCATGGCCGGACATAAACGGCAGAAGATATCCGATGAAACCCTGGATATTTACGCGCCTCTGGCCACCATCTTTGGTTTGTTTGCTATTAAACGTGAACTCTATAACCTGGCGCTCGCCTATAAATTCCCTAAACAGGGCAATAAACTGCAGCAGCAGATAAATCGGCTCCGAAATGATCCTGCTCTGCAGGACATAGTTGCCAATGTCCGACAGGCCATGATTGACAACGGTGTTGCCGCAGATGTTTCCCTGCGCATCAAGGGATTATGGGGGTATTATGACATTAAGCATCGCATCCTGGTTAAAAAAATAGAAAATCCACAGGAAATACTGATAACAACCGATAGCCGTCGCAGCTGTTACCTGGCTTTGGGTGGGGTGAATCAGATTTATCCCCCCATTCCCCGAACCATCCGGGATTTCATTGCCAATCCCAAACCCACAGGATATCAGGGGCTTCATGCCAGGGCAAATATTGAGGGCCGGAAACAGCTGTTTAAAATCAGAACAGAAGAGATGGCTCGCAGTGCCCAGCGCGGCCTGGTACGGGACTGGACCGCAAGCGGAAAAAAACAAAAGGTGGGGCATTCTGTTCGGGAAATCAGAGAAATGTTTGATATTCTCGGCAGAGACGAAACGGTTTCTTACCGTGACATGATTGCAGCCGGCGGACGCAAGGAAATATACACCTATACTCCCCGGGGCGATCTGATTTGCCTTCCTGTGCATTCTATTGCCCTTGATTTTGCCTTTCGGGTGCACACTGATATCGGCCACAGTTGCGTGGGGGCGTTGGTGGGGAGCCGGAAAATCGAACCTGGTGATGTGCTTCATGATGGTGATGTTGTTAAAATTCTGCGCCAGGATACTCCGGTGCGGTTTGGACAGGATATTCAAAAGCTGTGTCAGACTCCCCGGGCGCGATCTGAATTGGCCAAAAAGTTCCGCATTCGTTTTGCAGAAGTTGCCATAACCACAGGGAAGTCTGTGCTGCAGCAGGAACTGCGTCGTTACGGGCTGCCTTTTTCCCTGCTTTTCAAACCGGGAATGGATGATATCTTAGAATATTTTTCACTCAACTCTCTGGAAGAGTTGTATCAGAATATCGGCCAGGGAAAGGTGCGGCTGCGTGAGTTGATTTACGAAATCAAAAGCGGCTTATATGCAGGTCGGGAATCGTTGCAACAGCCCACTGGTATTTTTAATCGCATAGACCTGACCACGGTTGACCCGGTGGTTGTTAAATCCTCGGCCTGCTGTCGGCCGACTCCTCTTGACAAGGGGTTGATCGGCCTGCTGAGCAAACGGGGGATTTCTCTGCACCGCAAAGATTGTACACGATTACAAAAAATTAATTTTCAGCGTGAGGATGCCGTTGAAGTGCGTTGGGAAAATAGGGAAACCCGGGTGCGAAAACCTCAGAAAATTATTGTTTTTGATGCAACCCGACAGCGGCTTTTTATGTTGCTTTCTGTGGCTCCTGAAGAGATGCAGATAAAGGATGTCTTTCGTCTCACCAGAAAAAATGTCACCACCCAGGCCTGGGAAGTCCAGTTCCGGGTGGATAATCTCTTTGGCTTGAAAAAAATCATCAAACATCTTGAGCGATCTTCCCTGCAATATGTCTGTGAGTTTGAAGCATAGCAGCAGTTTTGCTTTGGGTACAGTTGATATTGTGCCTGTTTGTTATTTAAGCAGTTGATGAACAGGAACCAGTTCGACTGAATCCAGGGTGCTACTGCAGTTTTTCAAGGCATCAAGGGTGGCCTGATAGGGGTGGCCGATGGCAATGGCCTGGGTGTGTTTTTCTGCTGATTTGACCAGTTTCTTCAACTGGCGGCAGATGGCTTTGCTGTTCTGGATATTGTCGAGAAAAACATTGCGTCGATTGGTTTGTATTCCCATTTTTCGGGCTTCATCCATCCCTGTTGACTTTGCCGTGGTAAAGGAATCAATGAAAAACAAGCCTTGCTCTCCGATGACGCCAAGAACCCGGTGCATGGCCTGCCGGTCAGTGGTGAATTTCGATCCCATATGGTTGTTGGCCCCAATGGCATGGGGTATGACCGCCAGATCTTTATGGAGAATTTCCAGTTGCAGCTGTGGAGAATCTTTCAGGTAGAGGGCACCGGGGCCGGGATCCCATTTTGACGCTTGGGCTTCCATGGGAATATGCACCAGAATGTCGCGACCTTTTTGAAAGGCTTCATTATTGAGTTCCTGGACAAACGGGGCATGGGGTAAAAAGGCAAAACTTAAGCGAAGATTGAGCTCTAGCAGCCCGTGGCCAATGGCGGGGTGGTAGCCCATATCATCTATGATAATTGCCACTCTGGGGCGTTTTTTTGGATCGGGCGTGGTCGGGGGGGCAGGTGGTTGTGTCTCTTCGGGTTGGGTTGTGGATGGCTCTTCAAAGACAATGGCTGCCTGCTCAGGCGTGGGTACTGGAGGTTGGACGGGGCTTTTTTCGGCCTCAGCCGGCAAACCGGGAAATAACCGACATCCTGAAAGAAGCAGCATGAGCAGGAGCATTGCGGCATGAGGGATCTTTTGACATAGATTTTTTGTGTACATCAGTTCTCTACTGTTCCAATACAGAAATAGAATTCATGGGACGCGGGGCTCCGGGGTTCAGTCAAACCTACTGAAAACGAAAAAGTTTACCGGTTGCGATTCAAAATATACTGCGCCAGTCCTGCCAGCATGGCAAGGCTTTCACTGTCATCGCCTGCTGCAAAAAGATCAAGTTCAGCAAGCCCCTGGACGATTTCCTGTTCAGCCCGTTTTCTGGCATAATGAAAACTGCCCAGTTCATTCATCAGCTGTTTTGCCGCCCTGCAACTGTCCGGTAGGGCTCGGTCGCCCCTGATGCAGCGCAGCAATGTTTCTGTTGCTGCGGGGTTGGCACTGTTCAGAGCGTGGATAAGGGGAAGGGTAAGTTTCCCCTCAACAAAATCATTGCCGACCACCTTGCCGGTGGCCTGAGCATCGCCCAGATAATCGAGCAGGTCATCAATAATCTGAAAGCCAATGCCGATTTTCCTCCCATAGCTGGCCAGAGCCGATACCTGTCTTGGCTGTCCTCCAGCAAAAACTGCGCCGATTTCGCAGGTTGAGCTGATCAGCCTTGCCGTTTTGCGCAGGATTATTGCAAAATATTGTTCTTCATTAATACCGGTGTCAGCCACATGGCGCAGTTGGAGAAATTCGCCATCCACCATTGCCGTTGTCGCGCTGCAGAAAATGTCCAGTCCTGCCTGGCCGGTAAGTTTGCCGACCAG
Source organism: Candidatus Desulfobulbus rimicarensis (assembly GCA_008633435.1). GTDB lineage: Bacteria > Desulfobacterota > Desulfobulbia > Desulfobulbales > Desulfobulbaceae > Desulfobulbus_C > Desulfobulbus_C rimicarensis. The sequence goes on from RKSL01000146.1 coordinate 14,612, forward strand.
GTGCATTGACCGGGCATGGAGCCAGTCTCCTGCAAGGATGGCTGGGGCTATGCCAAATTTTTTTACCACAGATTCTCTGTTTCTGCGGCTGTCTGCATGGTCGATGACATCATCATGGATAAGGGTCGCCACATGCAGATATTCAAACGCGGCGGCCAGTAGATACAGCTCGTTATCATCACGGCCGCAGAGACGGGAGCAGAGGATGGCAAGCATGGGGCGTACCCGTTTGCCGCCCCCAAGCAGGCCATAATGCAACACCTCTACCAGGAGTGGATCGTTGCCCTGCAATTCTGTGGCAAGATCTGCCTGGATGGTTTTTTCCACCTGGCCGGCAATGTGTTGGGTAAATGCTTTAAGCTGGGATGTATCTGTGGTTGAGGGCATAGTCGAGTGAGGCTAATGGTTTATCCGAAAGTCGCTGCACCTGGGATCTTGCCATGCCGCAGCGACCAACTTTCATAGCTTTTTGTGGCTGGCGATTATGGTCCAGCCATGCTGGTTTATTTGCAAGTCGGAGTATCTGTGAGCATGCCATGCTGCAGTGACCGACTTTCATTGTCGAGGTCTTGGCTCTATGTTGTTGCTGTCCATAATTTCAGTAAAAAATGATTCCACCTCGGCAAGGTTTCTTTTGACCGGTGCTTCCGGGAGACTTTTCAGGAATCTGCGGCCATATCCCTTGGTAAAGAGACGAACGTCCAGGACTGCAATAACTCCCCGATCTTCGGAGCGGCGCATGAGCCGGCCAACACCCTGGCGTAAACCAAGAATTGCCCGTGGCACCTGAAATTCAAAAAAAGGGTTGCCACCCGAGACTTTAATACGATTAATTCGCGCCATAATAACAGGGTCGCTCGGGACTTCAAATGGTAATTTATCAATTATGACAAGACTCAGCGTTTCACCCGGCACATCAACACCTTCCCAGAAGCTGGAAACGGCAAATAAAACAGACGCTGTTTCTTTTGCAAATCGTCTGAGCAGTTCATGCCGGGATGCTGTACCCTGTCGCAGCAGCGTGTAGGGAAGATTGTCCTGAAGGGCATGAAACGCCATGTCCATGGCCTGGAATGAGGTAAAGAGCACCAGGGCTCTGCCCCGAGAGCTGGTAATCAGGGTGCGGATCTGGCTGTGGAGTTTTTCTCGATATCCTTTGTCGTTGGGTTCGGGAAAATTTTTGTCAGGAATGTAGAGCAGCGTGCGGTCAGGGTAATCAAAGGGAGATGGGTAAGAGTTGGAGATGCTATCTTCTGGTATGCCCAGCCGCTTTCTGAAGTAGCTGAAACTGTTGCCTGTGCGTAATGTTGCCGAGGTAAAAACACAGTGGCGGACATTGGCAAACAGGGTTTTCTGGAGATCTTCGGCCACATCAATGGGCGTGGCCGACAGGGTAAGGTTTTTTTCTGTACGTTCAAACCAGTGAATATAGCGTTGTTCCTGCTCATTGACGTCGTCAAATTGTTCTTCGGTGATACTTTCCAGCCGCTGTTGCAGGTCAAGGCAACGCTGCTGGTATTGCTCCCAGGGTTCTTCGTTGTCCCGGATGTCGTCAAGAAGCTCAGCAAGGGATTCCAGGCCATGGACAACCTGGTCTCTTGAGGAAATAAGTTCCGGCTTTTTTTCAAAGATTCCGGCCAGGGGAAAACGTCCTGTTTCTGCCGGGAAACGCGCGGCAAATTGTTCGCTCAGGCCGCCAAGGGCTCGTGCCTCGGAAAGAATTTTTTTCTTTGTACTGGAAGAACTGCTCGTTGAGGTAAGGCTTCGTTCAATGTCGGCAATGAGATCAAGAACCTGGTATTTTGAAAAGGAAAAGCCAAAGAATGTTGTGGCGACATTTTCTAGATGATGCGCTTCATCAAAGATGATTGATTCGTATCGGGGCAGGACTTCGCCAAAACCATGGCGGCGGATGGCAAGATCTGAAAAGAGCAGATGATGATTAACAACCAGTAACTGGCTGGCTGCGGCATCACGTCGGAGGCGGTTTAAATAGCACTGGGCACCATCGGGGCAGTCGCTGCCCAGGCAGAAATGGGACTGACAGCAGAGTCTCTGCCAGAGCTGAGAACCACTGTGCAGCCAGGGGAGTTCTGCCCGGTCGGCATGGGCAGTGTTTGACAGCCAGTTGTTGATCATCTCAAACTGGTTATCGGCAAACAATTCCTGCTGGCCGCCGGAAATCAGCTGGTGCCATCGGTAGAGGCAGAGGTAGTTTTGCCTTCCTTTTACGCACATAGCGCGTAAATCAGGGGCGATATGCTCACGGATGAAAGGGATTTCCCGTTGCAGAATCTGATCCTGCAGGTTGCGGGTATTGGTCGAGATCACAACCTTGCGGTTGCTCAGAACTGCCGGAATGAGATAGGCCAGGGTCTTGCCCAGGCCGGTTTCAGCCTCCACAATGAGACATTGTGCCTGAAGATGTTCTTCTTCAAAGGGCAGGGCGTCTTCAGAGGTGAGGAGTTCCTCCACCTGTTCGGCCATTTCCTGCTGACCTGCGCGGGGTTCGTATCTCTCAAGCTGCCTGGCGAGCAGGCCGTCGGGGCTGAAGATTTTTTTCATGTGTTGTTGTTCTGTTTTTTTCTTGTCTCGTCTGTCCTGGTTGCCAGGCGAACTTGTTGATGCCTCGACGTTCAGGTCAAGCGGGGAGAGTTTTCTATTCTGCTATTCTGGTGTTTTACCACGCAACCAGGATGCTGTCATGCCCACTGCGGCAATCCAGCTGGCAGCCTGGAACGATTTTTTCAAGGCGATTAAAAATTGGTCGGTGAATTCCGGAGAAAAATCTTTCATATCGAGGCCGCCTGTAAGTCGTGAAAAATAGAGAGAGAAGAGCAGCCCGGCAACTGCAGTCCCGGCCAGCATCCCCATATTTCGGGCAGTTGCCAGCAGGCTGGAGGTGATCCCTGCCTGTTGATGGTTGACCCCGGCCAGTGCTGCTGCGGAATTTGGGGATAAAAACATGGCCTGTCCCGCACCGAGCAGAGCCAGCCATATTGCCACCTGCAGCGGAGGGGTATGGGCGGAAATTGTGGTGAGGATGAGCAGAGCAACCAGGCATATAGCCAGGCCGGAAGTGGCGACAATCCGTGCGCCAACGCGATCGTGCAGTCTGCCGGCAACAGGAGAAACAAAAAAAACACAGAGGGGCAGGGCCATCATCACGTAGCCGATCTGATCGGGTGAGAGTTGTTGAACAGCCCGTAGATAAAAGGGAGTGAGGAGCAGGACAAAAAATAAAACACAAAAAGAGAGCATACCGCTGGCCATGGCCATGGTAAAAAAACGTTTTTTAAATAACCCCACCGGCAGCAGGGGCGCTTGATGATGTATTTCGTTCACTATCAGGGCTACCCAGAGGATGAGCGTAATCGCACATCCTGCAAAAAAGATGTGGTTCATATTGCTGCTCATGCAGCATAAAGAGGTTGCATGGCTGGCCATGAGCAGAGTCATGCTGACTGCAGCTCCCCAGAGCAGGGCTCCGGTTCTGTCAAAGGGGCGCGGAGTAGCCGTGCCTGGTGAGGCTGCCGAATGCTGGCCGGTACTGGTGATGACCCTTTTGCCGCATAAGTAGACAAGTAGACCAACAGGGACAGTGACTAAAAAAATCAAGCGCCAATGCGCCCATCGTATGAGCAGACCACTTATCACCGGCCCGGACATCAGGCCGAGGGATGTGGCAATCCCGATCTGTCCCAACCCTTTTCCCAGTTGATTTTTGGGAAAAACGGCTTTGATTAATGCCGGCCCCACGGCCATCATCATGGAGGCGCCTATGGCCTGAATGAAGCGAAAGGCAACGAGCAGGTAAATATTGGGGCCGAAAAAACAGAGCAGAGAACCGGCAGCAAAGATGAATGCCCCGGTATTGTAGATTTTCCCCTGGCCATATTTTCTGGATAAATGCCCCCAGAAGAGCAACATCACTGTAATGGTCAGCAGATAGATGATGATAACCCACTCTGTCAGGGCAAGGGAAGATCCAAAGCCCTCCATAATGCTTGGCAAGGCCACATTGAGCATGGAACTGTCCAGGGTGGACATGAAAACGCCGGTGGCAACCAGCAAGAGAACGCGGGTGTGTTGCTCCATAAATATATGCTAAACAGGGCAGAAGGTCTTTGGTGTAATGTCGTGTCGGCAATACCAAACAGGTTATTTCATATCAAAAAATTGCAGGGTGTTTGTCTCTTTCTGCCAGAAGAAAAGTGGAGAGTTGTTTGCTGTTTCAACAGTGTAGAGCCGGGTTGCGCCGTCTTCGCCTTCGTTGGGAACAACCTGATAATCAACTGTGTAATTCTTGGAAAGCGGTGTCTCCCAGAGGGTTGCCATGCTGCTTCCTGTCCAGTCAAGGGCGACAATGGAGGTGCCTCTGAAAAAGCGGAGTTGCTGAACATACTGGATGGTTGAAACCAGGTTTTGGCCGACGATGATTTCGGGGCTATCATCACCGTTGATATCCCGGGCAATGAGGCGGCTGTGGATAAAGGTCAGCGTGCGGTCGCCGGCTCTGTCACGGGTGATCGAGCCAACAGAGGTTTTGCTTGCACCATAACTGACTTTGCTTGCCCAGAGTTCTGTGTTGTTGCTGTCGAGGATGACCAGCTGGTCATTATTTTTTAGCCCGACAAACTCCGGGGTGCTATCCTGATTAAAGTCGACCCGGATAAAATCAAACAGATTAAATCCTGCTGGCACCTCAACCGATTCCCCTTTTTGAAGCTGACTGTCTGCCCCCCTGATAAGGCTGTAAAAATAGGGTGCAAACGGGGTTGTTCCTCCGCCTTTCTGACCAAGGATAATTGCCTTGCCCTGGCTGTCAAGACCGGGGCGCAGGTAGTAGGGGAGATGTGTATCCAGGGTTTGAAAATGTGACTTTTCCCAGGTGAGAACCATGGAATCCGGCCTGTTGCCACTGTTTGCTGAAAGGTAAATTTCCAGCAGGCCATTCCCGTCAATATCTGCAAGATTGATCGCATGGGGATGAAGCGTTTTGGGCAGGGGATAAGTTGCAACCTGTTGAAAGTGTTCTCCATTGGTATGATACAGAGTTAGACTGCCCGGGCTGACCAGGACGATTTCGTTAATCCCGTCCCCGTTGAGATCGCCAACAGTCATGATCCTTGCGGCGGCTGCAAGCTCGGTCTTTGCCATGGCGACATTGCCTTGCGGGGCAACGCCTTTGGCCGCGGCAACAGCGGCAGGTTTATAGAGCCCTTCTTTATAGGCCCGGTTGGGGTTAGCTGTCTGAAAGCTGCTCAGCCCTCTGTCCTGTGGGCTTTGGCTGGAGGCTTGACGTACTTTTTCGGGCTTTTTATTGAGAATGGTGTCGGCAAGTTCCATTGACAACTCATCAAGTGCTGTCATAGCCTGATTAATAGAGCTGATGGTTCGGCTAAAGCTGACAGGTGTTGCCTTTGTTTTGCTGAGCAGATGTACCAGGATTTCAAAATCTGTTTTCTGACGGCTCAGGGTGCCCAGGATTAGATGGTCTGCCTGCATGGAATTAAGCAACTCTTTGAGTGGCTGTTGTTCTTCGCGCTCCAGCAACGCAGTAAGTTGCCTGGTTTTCTTGTTCTTGTGTATGGCAGTATAACCGGTGCGGTTGGCCACCCGGGAGGCCAGGATATCTGTAAGTCCTTCTCTTAGATATTGTTGAGGGTTTTCTGTGTTGATAACAAAGGGCAGGAAAACAAGTGTTTCTGGAGGTTGCTCGGTGTCTTTTGCTGCGTTTGCCCAGGTTGCCGCGGTCAGCAGACAGGCAAAAACAAGGCAAAAGAATATCGGGAAAAAGCTCCTGGATTTTCTGGGAGAATGGTTATGTAGAGCAGGTTGGTTTTGCGTGTTCACACGGATCTCCGGGTACTGGTTTAGGCTATGTGATTCATCAGTTAGTGCCTGTCCAGAAATGGCCCTTTCGCCCAAACTCTGCGTCAAGCTCAAAAAATACTGCTCGGAGGTAAGCGTAGACTCCGATATCAGGTATATGCCTGCGCTTACCTGATTTTGAACGAAATTGCTCATTTCTGGACAGGCACCAGTTAGATGAAGACTATACAGTGAGATAAGGATAATCGAAAGAGTTGTGAAGTGCAGCGATTTTTTTAAAGGAATGTGTAGAGAATGCCTGCGCGATGGACAGTGCGCAATGCAGGAGGAAGAACAACTGTAAGGGATAGAGCAGGTTGATCAGTAGGAGAAACTTATGGACATACCACCGTAAAAGACATCTTTATCAGCTGCAGAGTCTGAGCCGGAATAGTTCTGGGTTGAACTCTGACTGCTGTTACCGGGCATAACACGTGACCACTGCAGTTCAGGTGTTATGGTAAAGTAATTCTTATAGGACATGGGGAGGTTAAGCAACATGGAGAGCACCCGTCCGTCATGGTTATCAAAGGGATTCTTCATGAGCATGGCTCTTGAACCAAACCCAACGGAAAATGCATCGTTAACCTGAACCTCTGTAGACATGTTTAACGCCAGAAACCAGGGATTATTTCCGTTATAGGGGTTTTGACGGACTGAATCGAGATCAAGAAACAGGGCCGCTGGTTCAAGATTTTCCTGCAGGGATGTGTAAATATATCCTGCAGAAAAGCCCAGTTTTCCCGAAGATCCGGTATAGGAAAGGGTTATATTCTGACCATCAAGGGTTGTTTGGTTAAAAGACATGCTCTTAAACAGGTCTTTGGATTGTTCAACAGAAAAATCTACGCCCTGACCATTGTCCGGGGCAAGGCCATACATTCCTGCGGCAAGGAGCAGGCTGCTGACGGCACTGTCCCATTGGACGGTGAAATTATCGCTGTCAACATGCTCGGCTGCAAGGGCTGTTGCCCCGACGGGCAGCATGGTTAATGCGATTATGCAGAAAGTATACAGTCTTTTCATTTGTCTGTAACCATCACTAAAAAAAGAGGTTACTCTAAATATACTTCCTGGAGCCGGACTTGGCAATACAAAAAACTGTACTTTTTGCTGGTGATGCAGAAGATCAGTAACACCGGGGGGTTATATGAGCTTATTGCGGATTAATGCCCAGAAAGAATGTGTTGCTGTATCTGCCAGAAAACACCAGCCAAGCTGAATATGGCAGGTCTTGCAAAACGCTGCCTGCCAGCTATATCCGGCAAACCAGCTGAACGAATCCGAAGGCTCTCCCTGGATAAAACAACCTGGGGCTTTGCTGAAACATCGGAGTTCAAAGAGTAGGCCGGATGGGTTGAAAAATGTATGTTCATGGCTGCCACTGATGCTTTTTGATACCTTGACATCAGTAATTTCCCTGGCACATTGTGAGCAGAGCAGGGTGGACTCATCTTGCTGGTGCTGCTGGTCATCCCCCTGATGCATGGGGGGATTGTTTCTGCCCCGGGTCAGCTCCATCCTCAGAAGCCATGGGGTTGCCTCACTTGGTGTTGGCTCGGTAATGGGAAACAATGGCTGTCACCATGTCGGCAATGGTATATTTATCGGGCTGAATATCTACGGAAAGTCCTGATTTTCTAACTGTTTCAGCGGTGATTGGGCCAATGGCAGCGATCTGTACGTTGCCGAGTAACTGTTGCTGTTCCTGCTCGTCTGCGGGGTCGACCATGGCCAGGAAATTGGTGACCGTGGATGAGCTGGTAAAGGTGAGCAGATCAATATCGCCCTGCTGGAGCTGTTCCCGGAGTTCGGCCTTGCGTCCTTTGGGTGGTATGTTCTGGTACACTGGCGCAACTGTTACCTTAGCCCCTGCGTCGGCGAGCATTTCAGGCAGGGTTTCCATGGCTTTTAATGCTCGGGGGAGTACAATCCTGGATTGGGCAACGCCACCGGCAATCAGTGATTCTGCCAGCCCTTCCCCGGTAAATTTATCTGGCACCATGTCGGCGCAAATGCCGTATTGCCGCAACGCTTCCGCTGTTGCCCGACCGACCGCGCCAATCCGGCATGAGGCAAGAGCGCGGCTGTCCATCCCCTTGTCATAGAGTCGTTTGAAGAAATATGTGATGGCATTGAGGCTGGTAAACAGTATCCAGTCATAGGTATTTATCTGCTGCAATGCCTGATCAAGGAGTTGATAATCATCCACCGCTTCAATGTGAATGGTGGAGTATTCCAGACATTCAGCACCGTGCTCTTCAAGTTTAGCCACCAGCTCACTGGCCTGATCACGGGTGCGGGTGACCACGATGCGTTTACCAAAAAGGGGACGGGTCTCAAACCAGTCAATGGTCTTACGCAGCTTAACGACTTCGCCGACAATAACCAGGGCAGGGGGCTTGATGCCGGCTTCTTTAACCACATCGGTGATGGTTTCAAGGGTGCCGACAACAGAGTGTTGGATTGGCGTGGATGCCCAGCGCACGACCGCGACCGGCGTGTCAGAGGCACGGCCGTTGTCGATGAGTTTTCGGGTGATGACGGGCAAATTTTTTATGCCCATGTAGATAACAATTGTCCCCGCACCGGTTGCCAGTTTATCCCAGGCAATGTTGGATTCTTTCTTGCCCGGCGCTTCATGGCCGGTTACAAAAGCCACTGATGCGGTATATTCGCGATGGGTGATGGGGATACCCGCATAGGTTGCAGCTGCTGTTGCCGAAGTTACGCCCGGTACGACTTCAAAGTCAATCCCGGCTTGCACAAGTTTTTCAATTTCTTCAGCGCCTCGACCGAAAATAAACGGATCGCCCCCTTTGAGTCGCACCACCCGTTTACCGGCAGAGGCATGTTCAACCAGCAGCTGATTGATGCCTTCCTGGGTAAAGGCATGGAGTCCACCTCCTTTTTTTCCGGCATAGATGAATTCTGCCGTCTCAGGAACGTAGTTGAGCAGCTTTTTATTGGCCAGATAGTCGTACACGACCACTTCGGCCCGTTCAAGGAGATATTTGCCGCGTAAGGTTATCAGGCCTGGATCACCGGGGCCGGCTCCAACCAGGTATACTTTTCCGCCGGAATATGGGGTATTCGTCTCTGTTTTCATGGCCAGCGACTATATCAGATTCACTGGAGGCTGTCTACTATTGCCGAGGCAAGAAGGGGGATCATCAACTCGTGGTGGCCGGTAAAATTATAGCCTTTGCCTCCTTCAAGAGTTGGGCGATGGACAACATTTGTGGCTGGCCGATAATGGCGGATAAAATCAAAATTTGCCGTGGTGATTTTTTTTACCTCATGGCCAAGATTACGTACCACAGTCAGTGCCTTGAGAAAAACCTCAGGCAGCAGTACGGCAGAGCCGATATTGATATATACCCCGCCTTCCAGCCCGGCAACCAGCTGGCTGAAGACCTGAAAGTCGTGATAACTTGTCTGGCCGATGGCTGCTCCATCTGCACCTGGATGAATATGGATAATATCTGTGCCCACGGCAACATGCACCGTTACTGGAATATTTATTTTACGGGCCTGGGCCAGCAGGGACTGGTCATTATGGGGGAAATCATGCCTAAGCAGCGCATTGCCCACGGCTTGACCAAGACCAATTTTCTCCGCTGCCCCATGTCTGATGGCATCATTGAGGACTTCCCCGGTTTCTCTGGCGGCACCAAAAGCACCGTCTCCAAGCACATCAGCTACTTCTTCGGAGGTCCTGCCCACCATGGCAATCTCAGTATCATGGATAATACCGGCACCGTTTAAGGCAATGGCTGAAATAATCCCCCGTCGCATTAAATCAATCAGAACTGGATTCAGGCCGACTTTAATCACATGAGCGCCCATACCGACAAGCACCGGGCAGTGGTTTCTGATGGAGGCTGCAGTACGTTCGATGAATTCGGGGAAATCCAACCCGGCAAACTGTCCTGGTAAGCCACTGAGCAGATCAGCCACTGTCATACCGGCTTGTATGGGCTTGGCGAAATCCTTAACAGTGACCTTGGAGTGACGGCCATGCACCGAGTAGGTGTGTAGTTCTTTGAAATCCAGGGGACTGGGGTAGGTATTTGACATTGTAAAAAAGTGGTTAAATAAAGAGTGATGTTTAGAGGATCTTTGCAGGATTTACTCGTAAAGTCAACTGTGAAGCGGTTATTGTCCGGCTAACATCGAAAAATCACCCGGTTGTCAAAAAGAGCAAGAGCAACAATGGTTGACTTCCGGTTTGTATTTTGTAACTATCAACAGCTTATACAGTGAATATGTACACTGTTGTGTTGCTCTGTTGAGGCCGTCATACCGGTGTATTTGAAAAAATTTAAAAAACAAAAAACAAAAAACAAAAAAACTTGAAACGGATGATCTCATGTTTGATTTGCTTTTAACCAGTACATTCTGGATTAATCTTTTTTCTGTCACCCTTATTCAGATAGCTCTTGGCTCTGATAATCTCATTATTATCACTATTCTTGCCAATAAATTGCCTGAAAACCAGCGCAAAAAGGCCATAACCTGGGGG
>RKSL01000147.1 GCA_008633435.1 Candidatus Desulfobulbus rimicarensis
CTCAGGAGCCTTGTCAATGTCACTGAAATCAGTAAAATCAGCTTGCCCTTTGGTAGAAAGCACACGGGTAATTGCTGCTGTCAGAGTGGTTTTACCATGATCAATATGACCGATTGTACCAACGTTAACATGCGGTTTCGTCCGCTCAAATTTTTCCTTTGCCATTACCATGTCTCCTCAGACAAAAGTTCAACTTGGCCAGCCGACACTTTAATCGACTGATACCTGGAGCCCACGACCGGACTTGAACCGGTGACTTCCTCCTTACCAAGGAGGTACTCTACCACTGAGTTACGTGGGCGACGCTCTACGACTATACTTTCAAGACAAAAAGGCTCCTTTATACTGTACAAATGGAGCGGGAAACGAGACTCGAACCCGCAACCCTCAGCTTGGAAGGCTGATGCTCTACCAATTGAGCTATTCCCGCACTTTTTACAGATATAAAAAGGAGCTTATACATGAAATATCATGTCCCTTATGCTTACTGCTGTTGAATGGTGGAGGGGGGAGGATTCGAACCTCCGAAGGCTCCGCCGACAGATTTACAGTCTGTTCCCTTTGACCGCTCGGGAACCCCTCCACACAAAACAGAAAACAGGCTCTACAACCAAACACATCGTAGCTACTGGTTTCCGGTTTATGGCTGGAGCTGGCGATGGGACTTGAACCCGCAACCCCCTGATTACAAATCAGGTGCTCTACCAATTGAGCTACGCCAGCATTAAGCATTAACCTAAGAAATATATCCCTATTTATAAAAAAAGCAATATATTTTTTGACCAATATGCAAATAAAAAAAGCTGGAGGCATTGCCTCCAGCTTTGACAGACTACCGTAAACGACTAATTATTCTTCGTTCAAAGGATTCTTCACATACGCTGAATCACGATACCTTTCAAATGCCATTGCTGCTGTCCTGTAAACAATATGAGCAAATTTTGTGTAAGGCATATAGAGAAACAACATCATGACAGCTACAAGATGAAGGAAGTAGGTTACATAACCTATTGACACCAGACCGATCAACCTGAACAACTCAGCCCCGATACCAGTTACACCAACGCCCATGATCATCCAGATCAGAAACCAGTCGTAAAATGTTTTAGAAGCAAGACCATCTGCTTCCATCTGAGAACGATTTCCCCAGAGGATTCCTGTCCCAACTACCAAAGCAATAGCAGCTACGTTAGCAACAATCTTTACAGGATTCCACAAGGACATCGGGCCATGTAAAGATGGTATAAAAATACCAAGAACGTCCTGGGCAAAAGCTGAATAAGCAGTGACAAAGGCAAGAGCCATGAATGCCCACATCAGAGGCAAATGGCCACGGACTCTATCGGCATTTGTTTTACATTCTCTGAACCGGTCATGTTGAACAATCTCTACAACTGAAGGCCAAAGAAACTCTTTAACAAACTGCGGTATCGAAGGCTTGTATAAAGCCTCACCAACTCCGGCATTTTCTGCCATTTTCTTCCAGAGTGCCGTTACTCCTTTAAAAACAGAATAGACGGCAACACCAGCTGCTGAGAGCATGAGAATATCAATAAATAAAACGTTCTTTGCCAACAATCCAAAATTCCAGTGTCCGAAGAAATGCCCGTAACCTGCGTGGACAAACTCTTCAGTTGAGGGGAAATGCATCCCGCCTGAAATTAACCAGAAGATGAAAATAATAACAGCTGGTATAGCAATCAGGATCGGCAGGTTTTTCCCGGAACTTGCTAAATTAGCAAGGCCTGCAGGCCAACCGAAATGTTTATAAGAATAGGCACGGATTGCGCCAAGTACATCACCAGGTTTTGCACCGCGTGGACAATATGCCGAACAATCACCACACTGATGACAGAGAAAAACATTGGGATCGCCAATCAGTTTGTCTTTGAGTCCCCACTGGGCAAAAATCATTTCGCGTCGTGGAAACGGATTATCATCAGAAGAAAGCGGGCAGACTACAGAGCATGTTGCGCACTGAAAGCACTTTTTCAAAGTGTCGCCACCAGCCTCCTTCATGTCTTTTATAAAATTAATATCGGGTTGTACGTTCATAGACATTTTATCCTCCTGTCCTGAAAATTATTTTTCCAATATGTCGAAAATTCAAATATTCATTATATCCATGGTAACTCTACCTGCTCATTTTGGCAGGTAGAGTTTCGACACAACAGTGAGGTTAGAAGCCCTTGAACGGGTTCGGCCCCATCTCAATGATTGACTCAACAAAATCATCAAGAATTTGTGGGATTTTGTCGTAATCAGAGATAGCAACCTGCTCAACCGCACAGCGCTCAGGTTCAAGTCCGAGGGTTCCCAGAGTCTCACCAATGTTTTCCATACGCTTATTAGCGATCTCAGATCCCTTGACAAAGTGACACTGGTAATCATCGCCGTAGCGACAGCCAAGAAGAAGAGCTCCATCCATACCTGAAGACATTGCATCTTTAATCCAGACCATGTTCACAGAACCAAGACAACGAACAGGAATGAAACGAACCAGTCTATTCATCTTGTTACGGTGCATACCTGACATATCTATTGCCGGGTAGGCGTCGTTTTCACAGACAAATACAACAATCCGCAACTTATCTTCATCATCATCAGGTACCTCAATGGCCTTGACCATTGAACCAATCATATCCACGTTATAGTCAGCAAAGCCGATGATACGCTCAGGACATGCCCCCATGCAGGTACCACAACGACGACAACGTGTCGGATTAGGCAATGGTGTTCCCTTCTCATCATCATCAAGTGCGCCAAACGGACACTCTTCTGTACACCTTTTACATTGTGTACAACGCGAAAAGAAGAAATCAGGGTAGGTCATATCACCTGATCTAGGATGGACGGCAACACCACGATTTGCAGATTCGATACACTGAATAGCTTTTAAAGCAGCACCAGTTGCATCATCGATGGTTTCTTCCATTGTCTCAGCCTTACGAACACCACCACAGGCATAAACACCTGTTCGACGTGTTTCATAAGGAAAACAGATGAAATGAGAATCGGCATACCCATCAAACAGATCAAGATCAAGAAAAGAAGGCCCCTGACGGTAGGAGAGGTTGATTGTCGGTTCATCAACTGTGGTTGGTACCATACCGGCAGCCAAAACGACCATATCAACTTCAAGGGCCAGATTCTCCCCAAGAAGTGTATCTTCAGCTGTGACAACCAAAGAATCACCATTAGCCTCAACAGCGGTAACAGTCGCCTTAGTGAGGAAAACACCATCCTTCATCTGCATGCCCTTGTAAAACAGCTCGGTATTACCCGGGGTACGCATGTGTTGGTAAAGGATATAGGCCTGGCCATCTTCATTATCATCGCAGACATACTGTGCCTGCTTCAAAGCAACCATAGAGGTTACTGAATTACAATACGGAAAATCATTATCGTTTTCAGCACCACCCGGGCTCTGCACAAATGCTACTCTTGCAGGAACCTTCCCCTCTTTGGCAAGTTTTTCAAACTCACCATTGGTGACCACATTTTTTAAGGTTCCATACCCCAGATGCTCATACTCAGAGACATCAGCAGGACGCCAGCCTGTTGCAAGAACAACAGCACCAAACATTTCTCCATCCGGATTAAGTTCGGTGTAGGGATTCATTCCCGCATTGGGATCTTCCATTTCACCCTTATCAATGAGATCCTGTTCATCTACACCTACTTTTGCAGGAGCATCCCATTCACTCTTGGTACCAGCAGCTTTAATGGTCACATTAAATGCGCCAGGTGATCCACCAATCCGGGCGACTTCACTCTCGGTTTTAACTGAAATCTTAGCATTGGCAGTAACATCAGCTACCATCTGCTCAATGTTAGGTTCTTCAAGCTCTGAGTAAGGATATGCTGTAGGAAACATTTTCCTCCAGCCAAGAGCCTTACCACCAAGCTGACCAGATTTTTCAATAATTGTTACTTCATACCCGGCCTTAGCCGCTTCTGTAGCTGCTGTAAGTCCGGCAATACCACCCCCCATGACAAGAATTTTCTTGCTGAGGGTTTCAAGCTTGAAAGGCTCTGGAGCTTCAGTTTTCTGAGCTCGTGTTACGGCCATACGGACGTAATCTTCACCCATTTCCTGAAGAAAATCATCAACGCCTTCACTATCGCCTTCAGCCTCTGTATCAGCAGTCCATGCCACATGCTCACGAATATTTCCACGAACAGTGATAACTTCGTCACCATAGTCGAACACATCCTGCATGACCCGAGGTGAACAGGCACAAACCACAACGGTGTTAACACCATCATCAGCAATATCTTTTTTGATAAAGGCCTGACCTTCAGCTCCACAGAGACAGGCATGCTCTTTCATTTCAATGCCTGTTTCAGAAGCAGCGCTTTTCAGTCCATCTACATCGAGGACATCGCCAATGCCACAACCAGTACAAAGATATGCACCATATACTTTATCCATTGACTCTCCTCCTAGCGTCCGATCTGAATTGCTTTAAGAGCTGCTGCAGTTGCGGACTGTGCACTGGTGTACACATCAGCAGCAGACTTGGCACAGCCAGCAGCAATCATTCCCTTGTCCGGCTCGGAAACAACAAAACCATTTCCGTCCATATTTACTCCAAGGGCTTTACCCTGATCACCAAGCGCAGGCTGCATACCTGTTGCCAGGACACACATATCAACTTTTTGATGAACTTTGGCACCGGTTACAGCATTCTCAGCAACCATGGTGACTCCACCATCATCTTCAGCGATGATATCTGCAACTTTTCCTTTGATAAACTCTGAATTTTCATCATTCATAAGTTTTTCACGGAATTTTTCGTATTTACCTGGAGTACGAAGATCAATATAAAAGACATAGATCTTGGCCTCGGGGTAGCGCTCACGAACATAGGTCATCTGTTTGAATGTTGCCATACAACAGATATAGGAACAGAACTCAAGATGATTTTCATCACGAGATCCTGCACATTGTACAAACGCTATTGATTCAATTTCCTTATCGTCACCAGGACGAAGAATCTTACCGCCGGTAGGACCGTTATCTGCGGCCATACGTTCCATCATCATGTTCGTGATGATAGCGGGTGATGATTCAGGTTTGAGATTATCAAGTTTTCCTGCATCATACGGATCCCAGCCGGTTGCCCAGACAATGGAGCCGACATTTACAGTAAAGGTCTTTGCCTGCATTTCAGTATCAATAGCATTGTACTTACATGCACCTTTGATGGCTTCAAGACAATCTGCAGAGCAAGCATCTTTATCAAGTACGAAACGACGGGGAAAAGCCATCTCATGGGGAAGATAAATTGCCTTGGTCTTATTCATGCCAAAGTTAAAGGCATTGTCAATCTCATCGGTACAGACTTCGGCACAATCGCCACAAGCGGTACAGTTTGAATTAACGTAACGAGGTGCTGTTTCAAGTGTTACCTCATAGTTACCCGGACCACCAGACACTGATGTAACAGTGGTCATAGTATAGGTCCTGACTTTACGGTTGTCTTTTACCCGCTTGAAGTTAATTTCCAAGCCACAGGTAGGGGGACAAAGTTTTGGGAAATACTGATTGAGCTGGGCCACACGGCCACCAAAGTACGGATTTTTGTCGATAATGTAGACGTCATTACCTACTTCCGCAGCTTCCAGTGCAGCGGTTAAACCGCTGATACCGCCGCCAACCACCAGTACTGCACCATTTCCTGCAGTGTCACTCATGCCAAACCTCCATTAACTGCTGGTATTGATGAAAGGTGATTTCTGGTTCAATTGCGAAACATTCCACATAAAATGTCCCACAACTCAAACAGAATACTCTTCAGGGGTAGATATTAAAAATCTCCAGGCCCAATACTGAGCCTGGAGATTCAACAAACTAATACAGTGTTACTGTATTCTTACAGCCAAGGGTCGGTCTCAACAATGTTGACGACCTCAACCTTCTCACACTTCCACTCACTTGTCTTAGGATCAAAAGTGGAGTTAACGAAACACTTCCAATTCTCATCGTCAACAGTTGGGAAGTCAGAACGATAGTAGAAACCCGGGTAGCGAGATTCTTCACGGAACTGAATGTGACGAATGTGAGCCTCTACACACCAGATACGATGATAGTTTTCCCAAGCACGCATCAGCTCATGCAGATCGCCAGCACCCATAAGTGCAGCATCCTCACGCAGCATCTCAAGGAGATCCATGCAGATTCCCAGTAGTTTACCGGAAGTCATGTAGTACGTAGCAACACCACCACCATACTCATCAGTGGCCTTCATCAGGCGCATCATGATACCAGCAGGCTTGCAGTAGTTGGGGTTAACGTCCTGATGGGTGGAAGCACCCTTGAACTCATTGTAGCGTTTAACCGGTGCGTAGATCTCATCAGCAAGCTCCTGAGCTGACTGAGCCAACTCGGGGCTAAAGTCTGCATTATCACGGCAATACTTAACCATCTGCTTAGCACAGATACGACCCTCAGCATGGGCACCGGAAGAGAACTTATGACCGGAAGCACCAACACCATCACCAGCGGTGAACAGACCGTCAACAGTTGTCATACGGTTGTAGCCCCATTTGTACTGATGAGCACGGGAACCATCTACAGAAGGTACCCAGTCTTCGTCAGGACCAGAGGTCCAGATACCACAACAACCGGAATGTGATCCCAGCATGTAGGGTTCTGTCGGCATGATCTCAGAACCAACTTTCTCAGGCTCAATGTTCGCACCAGCCCAGAGGCCAGCCTGACCTACAGACATGTCAAGGAAATCTTCCCAAGCTTCAGACTCAAGATGTTTCCAGATTTTCTTAACTTCTTTCTCGTCTTTACCAGCTTCACGTGCAGCATCAAGGAAAGCGTTCAGAGCGATATCTGTAGCCATGTAGATCGGGCCACGACCAGCTTTGAACTCGTTAACCATCAGATGGTTACGCAGGCAGGTAGGTGTAACAGCAGACGCGCCGTAAGGCATGAAGTTTTTAAGCTCTTCTTTAGCAGCATCGCCCATGGCGTAGAACTCACCAAGACCGTTGGATACTTTAGCTTTGAAAAGAAGGAACCACGCTCCAACAGGACCGTAACCATCTTTAAAACGAGCAGGAGTGAAACGATTTTCCATCATGGTCAGTGTAGCACCAACCTGAGCACACATGGTGTAGGTGGAACCTGCGTTCCATACTGGATACCATGCACGTCCTTTACCCTCACCAGTGGAGCGTGGGCGGAAAATGTTAACAGCGCCACCACAAGCCACCATGGCAGCTTTACAGGTGAATACATGTACTTTATTTTCACGGGTAGAGAAACCAACAGCACCAGCAATGGTATTCTCTTTATTTTTATCAAGCAGCATCTTTACGATGAATACACGCTCCATGATGTTGTCTTCGCCAAGGGCTTTCTTTGCAGGCTCTGCAACGATACACTTGTAAGACTCACCATTGATCATGATCTGCCATTTACCTGTACGAACAGGGGTTCCACCCTCACGAAGGGTTGCGGCAGGCTTGGCACCGTCAAGATTGGATCCGTCTTCAGCTTTCTTCCAAATGGGAAGACCCCATTCCTCAAAGAGTTTAACAGACTCATCAACGTGACGGCCAAGGTCGTAAATAAGATCTTCACGCACAACGCCCATCAAGTCATTACGTACCATTTTGACGTAATCTTCGATAGCGTTCTCGCCAATGTAGGTGTTAATAGCAGACAGACCCTGAGCGACAGCACCTGAGCGCTCAAGAGAAGCTTTATCAACAAGAATTACTTTCATTCCCTCGGGAGCCCATTTGCCGATCTCAAATGCGGTACCGCAGGCGCTCATACCACCACCAACGATAAGAACATCACAGCTATGCTCTACTACTTCGGGATTATCAACGGCTTCAAGCTCGCCTTTCGGCTTATTTGGTAATGCCATATTTTTATCTCCTTATAAAGATATGTTAAAACAAATTAGTTACTTTAACAACCAGACAACTTACATTGCCTTTGGTGTTGGCAGGTCGCCCTCGAGAAGAAGCTTCTCATCATCAAGACTACCACCTTTCTCACCAGCGTACTCATTGGCAGCACCCTCAGCCGTTGTACGGATGGGAAACTTAAAGCGTTTAACATTACCGTTACGGAACTTGATGGTCCACATAATGGAATCAGATGAACGCATGGGATGAACCTGACCACCCATGGGTACGAAGTCATCGTAACCACGAACCATAATTGCACCCTGCGGGCAAATCTTTACGCAGGAGTAACACTCCCAACATGCATCAGGCTCCTGGTTGTAGGCTTTCATTTCCTCAACATTGAGAACCATCAGATCGTTCGGACAGATGTACATACAGGCGGTCTTGTCACCACCCTTGCAACCATCACATTTTGAAGGATCTACGTAACTTGGCATTAAACTACCTCCTCACTTGAATTTTCCTTGATGACAACACCCATGTGCTGCCACATAACCTCTTACTTATAAAGCAATGCTCACAATGCGTGTACCACGCCGTGCGCAATCCCTTATCTTACTGACCACCGAATGCCTAACTATTCGTTTTTTCGTATTTTTCTTGAATAACAAAAACGCCCGTAAAAAATGAACAATCACTCATTCACGATCGTCTAAGTTTTTAATTTGTTGCCTGTCTAATGTCAAGGAAAATCGACCCATTGATACGGCGCAGAAATACTTACCCTAACTATCAAAATTTCTCATAAACCCTTTTAGAGAACATCGTTATCTCTTGAACATTTTCTTGAACAGCTCTCGATTTTAAGCCGAAAGATGCAGGTGAACACCAAGCGCCATACCAGTCGATCAACGTTACTGTTATGCAGGGGCAGACCAGCATGAGACTACTATGCTGGTCAGGTGTAATCACCTCGCGCGAGAACCTCACGCGGCCGGGAACCATCTGCAGGCCCGACGATTCCTTCACGCTCCATCATTTCAATCATTCGAGCCGCTCTATTGTATCCCACCCGTAACCGTCGCTGGACCATTGAAATGGAAGCCTGCCCTGTTTCGGTGACCACCGCCACGGCCTGATCATATTTTTCATCATAATCAGCTTCTTCACTGCCATCGGCCCCGGATTCTTCTTCGACAATCTGCAACACTGACTCATCATACTGGGCAGATCCCTGTTCTTTCAGAAAAGCAATGATACGTTCTGTTTCTTCCTCAGAGATAAATGCCCCGTGAATACGCTGCAATTTTGCGGCTCCGGGGGGCAGGAACAACATATCACCCAAGCCAAGCAGATGTTCTGCCCCAGAGCCGTCAAGAATAGTTCGGGAGTCAACTTTTGAAGAGACTTTAAAAGAGATTCGAGTGGGAAAATTCGCCTTGATCAGTCCTGTCAGCACATCCACTGAAGGGCGCTGGGTGGCAAGCATTATATGCATACCCGCAGCCCTGGCCATCTGAGCCAGCCGGGCAATTGAGGTCTCCACATCTTTGGAGGCAACCATCATAAGATCAGCCAGCTCATCAACAATAATAACGATATAGGGCAATTTTTCTTCAGCCACTTCATTGTATGATGTAAACGATTTAACCCGACATTCCTCAAGTAAACGATAACGCCTTTCCATCTCCCGCACCGCCCATATCAACGCCCTGCTCGCAAGTTTTGGCTCAACCACAACCGGATGGAGCAGATGCGGGATGCCTTCATACACAGAAAGTTCAATGCGCTTGGGATCAATCATCAACAGGCGAACTTCCTGAGGGGTTGCCTTAAAAAGAATCGAGGAGATAAACGCATTAATGGCCACAGACTTACCGGCACCGGTTGCCCCGGCAATGAGCAAATGTGGCATTCTGGAAAGATCGGCAACCACTGGTCTGCCTATGACATCAAAGCCCAGGGCCAGAGTGAGAAATGACGTTGCGTTCCGGTATTGTTTTCCCAATAAAATATCACGGAGGAACACCGTTTTACGAACAGGATTTGGTATCTCAATACCGATTGCTGCCTTGCCGGGGATAGATCCGACTACACGAACCCGGTCAACCTTGAGCACCATGGCAAGATCATCGGCCAGAGAGACAATTTTATTAATTTTTACTCCTGCTGCCGGGGCAAATTCATAGGTGGTCACCACTGGCCCGGGCGAGACCCCCTCCACGGTTCCCTGAACGCCAAAATCCTTAAGTTTGGCCACAAGAATCTCGCTGACCTTGTAATAATGTTTTCTATCAATTTCCTGTTCAGTATCATTGTTTCGCTCTAACAGAGAGAGTGGAGGCAACTGATACTCACCAGAAGCAAGTGGCTTCAGGGCAAAGGCTGATTCTTCTACATCAGGTACAGGTTCTTTTTTAAGAGGCTCATTAACGCGAGGAACAACAGCTGCCACGGCTTCTTCTTCAAAAACCGGCTGTTCTTGTTTTTTTGGTGCTGATTTTTTTTCAAATGTACTGCTGATACTTGTTGATTTTTTTATGTGCTTTTCCTTTCGTGCTTTCATTTCTTTAACAGCCACTCCGGGTTGAGAGGCCATCCAGCCCAGCAAGGCAACAAATGAAAATCGAACCGCAGCCATAAGCGAGAAAATAAGCAACAACACCAACAGCAACACCGACCCGACCTGCCCTATCACGCTCGAAAGGAGCTCCCAGACCAGGTTGCCAATATACCCTCCCGGTAAAATATACTCCCGGGGAAAAACCAACTCACTCTGTAATGCCAACAACCCGGACGCAGACAACAGTAACCCGGTAATACCAGCAACAATCGACGGCAGCCTGCTCAGTCTTTGCCGGGGCAAATACACGGCGCAAGCGAGATAGTAGAGAATTATTATAGGAAAAAAAGAGGTTATACCGAGAAAAGAAAATAAATAGCGGGCAACATAATGGCCGAATGTCCCGCACCAGTTTGCAGCCGGCTGCTGCATGGCTGGTGCATCACCCAGCAGGGGGCGCACAAAACTCACCAGACAGAGCAATAAAAACGTGGCAAGAAAAAAACAGACCAGAGCTGTGATTTCCTGGCGAAATGTTGACGAAGTGTTTTTTGCTATGGCCATGGTAAAACAGAATAACTTTAGTTTATGAATCTATGCCAGCTGCCAGTCGGCAGGGAGAACACCAAGCATGAAAGATGGGGGTCAACGCCCCCTCTGTTCTGGAATCCTTTTGTTCTTGTGGTACAGGGGAAACAGGCCAACAACAAGCCAGTTCGTGACATTCTGATCTTGGTTATGTACACTACTTTACAGTAAAAATCAAAATGATGCTATTTTCAGTTTTTCTTAACAGTGGAGCCGAACGATGATTATCAGCTCTCTTGTTTTTGGCGTACTTTTGCTTGTGGGGTTGTGGGGGCTGACTTGTCTGGTCAGCGCGATGATACAACAGGGAGGGCCAATCAAGCTCTTCCAGCGCTGGTGGAAAGCGATCAACGGCAGATAATCAGTTGAGATTATTTTGTACGGTCACCCACTTTATGCTGCAAGGCATCAAGAATACCGTTGATAAACCCAGATGAATCAGGCTCAGCATACCGTTTAGCAATTTCCAGCGCTTCATTAATCGCCACAGTTGCCGGGGCATCTTCTACGTGAAGCATCTCATAGGTTGCTATCCGCAAAATATTTCTGTCTACAAGAGCCATACGTTCCACCCTCCAGTTATGCGAAGAACTACTGATCAGGGTATCAAGCTGCTCCAGATTTTTACAAATCCCCTGAATCAACTCAAGGGCATAGGGCAGGGATTTCTGGCCGGCATCAAAGCTGTTGCAAAATTCATCCAGCTCTGCCTGAAGTGCTTCAGGAGAACAGGAACGACTCTGGCAATCATGGCCAAAAAGGAATTGAAGGGCAAGTTCCCGGGATTTACGTCTCAGTCCCATAATCTCTCTATATTACAGCGGTCTTTGACCACCTCAAAAACCATTTTATTGTCTTAACCTGCCCGCACGTAACAGTTCTGAACGGCCTGTGACTTACGAAAGAGTATCCATCAGGTTTATCATCTCAAGAGCTGCAACAGCAACATCCGAACCTTTATTCCCCGCCTTGGTGCCTGCCCTTTCAATGGCCTGCTCAATTGACTCGGTTGTCAGCACGCCAAAGAGTACAGGAACACCGGTATCAAGCATAACCTGCGCTGTTCCCTTGGCCACTTCACCGGCAACAAAGTCAAAATGAGGGGTTGCACCCCGGATAACCACGCCAATGCAGATAACTGCGTCATATTTTTTGGACTGTGCCATTTTTTGTGTCACCAGCGGAATTTCAAACGCACCGGGTACACGAGCCACATCAATATCAGCAGAATCAACACCCGAACGAGTCAGGGTGTCAAGGGCTCCTTCGAGCAATTTCTCAGAAATAAACGAATTGAAACGTGCAACAATGATCCCGATTTTTCGCCCCTGTCCCTGCAGGCCACCTTCAATATAATTTGCCATAATATATTCCCTGGTCAGCTGCATAACAGGATTCACCTCGTTGCAGCATTGTCATTAAAAAAAATTTCAGCGATTAAGGATCACGCCGTACGGTCTCCATGGGTTCAACACCATGCAACTCCAGCAAATGCCCCATTTTATCCCGTTTACAACGCAGATAGTCCTTATTTTCTTCTTCTGTGGCCATTTCGATGGGAAGACGCTCGACAACATCAAGCCCATATCCCTCCAGGCCAATAATTTTTTTGGGATTATTGGTAAGCAGCCGCATCTTACGCACCCCCAGATCGCGTAAAATCTGGGCACCAATACCATAATCACGTAAATCCGGCTTAAAGCCAAGCTCCACATTAGCCTCCACAGTGTCAAGACCTTCTTCGTCCTGCAGTTTATAGGCTTTCAGCTTATTGACCAGACCAATTCCCCGGCCTTCCTGGCGCATATATAACACAATCCCTTTACCTTCCTGCCCCACCATTTTCATGGCTGCATGGAGCTGAGCGCCGCAGTCGCAGCGGGCAGAGCCAAAAACATCACCGGTCAGACACTCGGAATGCACCCGAACAAGAGTCGGTTCATCCGGGCTGATCTCGCCCATAACCAGGGCAACGTGTTCATGGGCATCAACAGCATTTCTATAGGCAACAACCTTAAACTCTCCAGCATGCTCCGTGGGAAGACGAGCTTCTACTGCACGGTGCACCAGTACATCTTCACGCAAACGGTAAGCCACAAGATCTGCCACAGTTGCAATTTTCAAGTCATGCTCATCGGCAAATTTTTCCAGATCAGGCATCCGCGCCATGGTGCCGTCATCTTTCATCACTTCACAGATGATCCCGGCTGTCCGCATTCCGGCAAGACGAGCGAGGTCAACAGACCCTTCAGTTTGCCCGGTTCTGACCAATACACCCCCTTTCCTGGCTCTTAACGGAAAAATATGGCCGGGGCTGATTATATCACGGGGGGTTGCTGATGGGTCAACCGCTGCTTCAATAGTCCTTGCCCGGTCAGCTGCTGATATGCCGGTCGAAACACCGGTTCTCGCCTCAATACTGATGGTAAAGCCAGTGCCATATGGCGATTGATTGTTACTGACCATCATAGGCAGGCCAAGCTGTTCAATAATATCAGGGCTCATAGCCAGACAGATCAAACCGCGACCATGGGTGGCCATAAAATTGATGGCCTCAGGGGTGACAGCCTCTGCAGCCATACAGAGATCACCTTCATTTTCCCGGTCTTCATCATCGACCAGAATAACCATTTTACCAGCTTGTATGTCTTCAATTACGTCTTCTATAGGACTGACTGCCATTGTACTATCTCACTGTTCTGCTTTCAGTTCCACTCTGACACTTCAGGCCAGTGCCTGTAACAAAGAGAAACCGAGCGCTTTTCTTCAGGAACACGATCTGCCCCTGGGCATTGATATCGTGACCACCATTTTGGGGTAGAGCCAACACAAAAGCTGGCACCACGGGTTTATTTTAGAAATCCATGCTCTGCAAGAAAAGCAGGATTAATTCCACTGGCCGAACTGCCATCTGCAGCCTGTTCTGCGAGCATTTTTTCTACATATTTACCAATTATATCCACTTCCAGGTTGACCAGATCCCCCTGTTTCAGCAGTCCCAACGTTGTTACTGCCAGCGTGTGAGGGATGATAGATACTGAAAAACGGTTGCCAGTGCAAGAGTTTACTGTCAAACTTACCCCGTCAATGGTAATTGACCCCTTCTCAATAACATATTTTGCAAGCCCTGCATCAAGAGAAAAAGAAAACAGGGTAAAATCTCCAGCAGCGCGACGTTCTTCCACCCGACCACGGGCGTCGACATGACCGCTCACAAGATGCCCGCCAAGACGATCTGCCAGCCGCAGTGCCCGTTCAAGATTGACAACACTGCCCGCAGACAATGCCCCAAGACCCGTTCGTGCAAGACTCTCGGGAGAGACATCAACTAAAAATCTCCTGCCGTTGATCTCCCGGGCAGTCATGCAGGCTCCATTTATGGCTATGGACTCGCCTTCTTCAGGATCGGTAAGGTCAAAGTCGGCTTCTACACAAAAAACCATTCCACCGCCGGCTGGTCTCTTTTCCAGCACCCTGCCCTGTCCTTGAATTATTCCGGTAAACACCGTTACTCCTTGTCGAGTTTATCGGCATGGGCGGCAAATTCTTCTGCCATGCGCTTGTGTTTAAAATTCTTATGAATAGCTGAAACCGTCCGATAGGTATCTGCAGCTTTATTCTTCTCATCTTTACTCACATATACCTCGGCAATGACCACCAGAATATCGACCATCCCTTTAGGATTTCTGGTCAACTGGTAATGTTCGACCATATCAAAGAGAATCTCAAGAGCTTTATCAAGTTCTCCCTGTTTTTTATATACTGCGGCAATTTTTTTGTTCAAGGCAAGAGTAGAAAAAGAATCCTGTTCCTGTTCACAAATCGTAAAGGCTCGCTGATAATTTTTCAGGGCATCATCATATTGCTGCAACTCTAAACAGACATCTCCAAGACGATCTGAGGCATTGGCAATCCCCTGCTGATCCTTTTTTTCCTCAAAGCCTTTAAGGGCATTATGAAACGCCATGCCAGCCTGGGTATGTTCGCCTTTTTTAAACAACTCCCGCCCTTCAAGGTAGTCTCGTTTTGCCGGATCTTTTTTCAGGGCTTCCTCGCGTGCCTTTTCCGGATCAACTGCGCCAAGAGAACTCAAAGGCTGAATAGTATGACTCATCTGTTTTCTCCAAATTTCCTGGAACCAGACCGACAAAATGGTGCCGGCTACAGGTATTTTCTTTTTTCTATTACTGTGGGTTTCCTGTAATTACACCATTCGCCTCTGCCACCAAGGCTGCTACCGTTGTCGTCACAGGTTCACCTTTTTCGTATATGACAATCGCTGTCTGATCATTTTGCAGGCCAATCAGTTGAAACGAGGCCTCTGTGGCCTTTATCCGACCAAGCATGCGAGCCATCAGCCCCCGCAACACCGGATTTTCATGCTCCAAAAAATGAAAGGTGGAATAAAAAGGTGTTTTTCTAATCAGGTCAGGACGACTTGCGGCAATCTCTCCCATCCCCCAGATAACAGCCTCCTGGGTTCCTGCATCCCCCATGAAATTGAGCAGATGACGGGTAAAGGCACCGTAGATATCAGGTCTTGCGGCAATTATCGAGGCAATGGTCTCTACCATTCCCCATGGCATGGATGCCGAATCAGAACAGGACTCAAAAAGACGATGCAGCAGGTCAGCGATCGGGCCGGGTTCACGGGTTGCCAGCCTTGCGGACACCTGACCGATTAACCACGCTGTTTTGTAGCGCTTGGCAGGATCAGGCTCATAGAGTAATCGCTGCATGAAACGCAGGGTGCGGATATCGTCAAAACTGAGATCAACCAAACCATCAATATCAGCAGCACTGACCAGCTTCTTGACAATGAGCTTTGAGGCACGTTTTTTATCACGTTTCGGGTCTTTTGCCGGTTCAACGTCAGGAATAACCGCCGGATTTGATATTTTATCCCCGGACTGCACCAGGGCAGACCTGGACTCCTGCTCTATTTTCTTCTGGAAACGCTCGGCAATCTCCGCAACATCTTTATGCAGACGCACAAAATACAACACTCCGCGCACTGCCCGGCCATCCAGATTACGTTTCGGGCAAACCTGATGGGTAAGTTCATCATAATCTTCAACCCGACCTGTGAGGTAATCATCCTCCGGGATCAGCTCCCAGGCTAAATCCCATTCATCATTGCAGGCATAAACCAGACATTCCACCATGGCAGAGCCAACATTATGCCCAGTGGGGTCACAGGTATACACGGCTCCGCATTCGCATCTTCCCACGGGAAATTCGGTCATCTTACGTTGGGCGGCTTCGGTGGGGCGCCCGATATCCATACCGCAAAAAGGACACCATGGCCGGACATTTTCACTCTTTTTCTCGGCCATTACCCTGCCATTTTCTGCTGCAAAGCCTCGGCAAACCGCTCATCAACTGTATAGCCGAGTTCTTTGGCCTTTTCCATGTTCTGCATGGCTTCAGCATATTCGCCAAGAAAATAAAGCGCCACAGCAAGATTATTCCTCGCCATCGGGTTGTCCGGTTCAAGCGTTACAGCCTGCCGGGCTGCCTCAACAGCTTTCTCATCCTCTTCCAGCATGGTATAAGCTGAAGTCAGATTTATCCAGGCAGTAAGCAATTGTGGGTCAATCTGAATCGCTTTATCATAACATTCGACAGCCCCCTGGGCATTATTTTGCTGCTGACGAATTAATCCGATATTCACATGCGCTTCGGCCATTTTAGGACTTATTTCAAGTGCTTTTTCATTGAGCTGCAAGGCGCGATCAATATCTCCACGGTCAAAATAAATCGCCCCCAGATTGATATAGCTTTCCATTGACTGGTTATCAAGCTCTATCGCCTTTTCAAGCTCACGGATGGCATCGTCAATTCGACCCTGCTGTCGGTACACCAGCCCAAGTTTATGATGAGCTATGATGTTTTCCGGATTCTCCGTGCAGATTTTCTCCAGCTCGCCAACTACGGCGTCTAGCGAGACTTTTGGTTGTACGTCTTCTGACATGTCTACACCTTTGCAATTTTTTATGAGGTTGTGTCTGTCCAGAAATGAGCAATTTCGTTCAAAATCAAGGACTGCGAAAAAAGTAAGCGCAGGCCGGATATTCCCAGCAATATTTTTTGAGCATGACGCAGAGTTTGGGCGAAAGGGCCATTTCTGGACAGGCACTAGGTTGTTTTGGCCGCAGCTGCTGATACTCCCTGCTGGCAACATGGTTTATAACATTTGTAACTGTTCAGCTGTACCCAATCTTCAGGCGATCAGGCCGCCTCGCATAGACGAGTTATAGCTCGTTGGCCTGCTCGGAGTCTCACAGGTTCGCTTACCTACCTGAATCTCAGGCACATCTGATCAGTTACACTCAGTGGTTTTGCAAGTTTTTTGTACCCACCTGAATAGTTACTAAAATTTTAGATACTATAGACATAAACAGGTCAGAGGCAACCCAAGAAATGAAATTACAAAGAGTATCAAGCAGCTACGAGATTAATCAGAAAGAATCATTCTGAATATTGTTGGCCTGGGACAATAATTCCATGCCGATACAACTGACTTTTATGGGTGATTGCAGCCGATCAATTTGATTTAGCCATGCTGGTTATTCACATTTTTTATGGGGTCTTACTGGCGTATTTTTCAAGTTCTTTGCGGGCAACTTCAATATCACGACCGATCTGTTCAGACAACTCAGCCACAGAATTAAATTTCTTTTCACCACGTATGTGTCTGAGCATATTAATGGTTATGGGGTGACCGTATATATCATGATTAAAATCAAAAATATGCGTTTCAGCCACTAACTCATTTTCACCGAAAGTAGGATTACAACCAATGTTTGACACTGCTCCATACACATGACCAGCATACATTACCTGGGTCACATATACGCCTTTTTTCGGGCAAAGATCGTCCTCTAAAATTTTCAGGTTTGCAGTGGGAAAGCCCACCTCGCTTCCTCCACGCTGTCTCCCCCGCTGCACTTCGCCATGAATTTGATAATGACGCCCCAGCAACTTACGGACATCACGCATTCTCCCATCCATAACCAGCTCTCGAATTTTGGTACTTGAAACCAACATTCCGGCCTCATAATGTGCTTCTACAACGGTTACCGGAAAGCCATTTTGCCTTCCCTGTTCACGAAGAAAATCAATATTCCCCTGCCGTCCTCTGCCAAAAGCATAATCATACCCCACCACCAGATCCCGAACGCCAATGGTCTTAACCAGAATCTGATCAACAAAATCAGGGGCAGAGGTCTTGGCAAAATTCCGATCAAAAGGGATGATCACCAAAACATCAATATTGGCCTGCCGGATCAACTCTATTTTCTGCTCCGTACAGGAAATCAGTTTTATGCCGTCCGGCCGTAACACCTTGAGCGGATGAGGATCAAAGGTAATCACAACAGATGTCCCGTTGCTGCGCGCTGCTCTTTTCACAACTTCGCCAAAAAGGAGCTGATGCCCCAGATGCACCCCGTCAAAGTTGCCAATGGTGACCACAGCATTGGTAAAAGGCTCTGGTATATCTTTCAGTTTTCTATATAGCTGCATACTCTTTCTATTACAGGAGGAAAAAACATTATAACAGATCGGGATATGTACCCCAAGATGCCAAAACACGCAAACAGTTCATAGCCAGTTATAGATAGTGTCTGTCCAAAAATGAAGATTTTTGTTCGAGCTCAGGTAAGCGACCGGCGGGAGACTCCGAGGGTTGCGAAAAAAATAAGTACAGGCCGGATATTGCCAGCATTATTTTTTGAGCATGACGCAGAGATCGGACAAAAAGACCATTTTGGACAGGCACTAGATAAACCAGCGTGGCGAAACCATATTCACAAGCCACAAAAAACTATGAAAGTTGGTCACTGCGGCATGACAAACTCACAGGTGCTGCGACTCTTGGATACACCATTTTCTTTTTCCTGCCGAAGTATTTCTCAACCAGCATGACTGGACAAGGCTCGCCAGCTGCCACAAAACATAATAGTTGCTCACTTTGGTTGGGCAACTATACGCCTTTGCAAACACCTTTCCTGTAAAAATAGCAAGAAGTTCTTGACAAAAAGCCTTCTTGCTATCATATTCACACCGTCGTGCCGAAGTGGCGGAACTGGTAGACGCGCTAGGTTCAGGGTCTAGTGGGCGTATGCTCGTGGGAGTTCGACTCTCCCCTTCGGCACCACTTAATTTTCAAGGCTTTATCCCAGTAATAGCGGGATAAAGCCTTTTTTTGTGTCTTCTTGCCTTTCATCTTCTCTTGCTATCTTTTGCTGTTTCATGCTATCTTTTTCTAAAAAAGTGGAACAAAAAACGGTTGGAGCTATACGGCAACCGTTCGCATTAAAGGGCACCCTTCCGTCAGTCGTACATTTGACACCAAGGGTGAAGCATCCGCCTGGGCTGCAAAAACCTCTGAAAAAATAAAAGCTCAGAAATATAACGATCCCCGCCTGGCCTTTCAAATAACCCTTCAGCAGGCCCTCACCAAGTACCTCAAAACTATCTCCAGTAAAAAAGCACTCAACACTCACATGCGGGAGAAAGTTGCGGCAAAACGATTACTGGAAAAAATCGGTCCTGAAATCGCTCTCGGTTCCATCTCCCCTGCCATTGCCGCCAAATACAGAGACGACAGGCTTCAAGAAGTTTCCGCCTATCCTGTCCGTGCAGAATTGGCTCTGCTCTCCCATTTATTCACCAAAGCCAAAAAAGAATGGGGGATACCAGTCGACAATCCTGTTGCTGAAATTGAACGACCCGCACCACCCAGAGGAAGAACCCGCTTTTTGACTGATGAAGAAGCTTCCAAATTACTTGATGCCAGCCGTAAAGCAAGAAATAAAAACTTTTACTATTACGTCCTAACGCTGCTCCACACGGGCATGCGGGCATCTGAAGCAGCGGGATTGTACTGGAATCAAGTCAATCTGAAAGAAAGAGTGATTTTTCTACCGGACACAAAAAATAAAGACACCAGGTGGGTTCCCCTGACCAAGGAACTCACAAAGGAACTTTCAAACCT
Source organism: Candidatus Desulfobulbus rimicarensis (assembly GCA_008633435.1). Classification (GTDB taxonomy): domain Bacteria; phylum Desulfobacterota; class Desulfobulbia; order Desulfobulbales; family Desulfobulbaceae; genus Desulfobulbus_C; species Desulfobulbus_C rimicarensis. Next base: position 20,034 of record RKSL01000147.1, read on the forward strand.
GAAGAAAATCAGCAAAGGGAAGGATGAAAACCTGGTTTTTTTGAAGGACAATCAGTTAAAAACGGATCGTGCCAAGGCAAGGCCAGGAATAAAATTCAGGGAAGCATTTAATGCGGCGAAAAAAAGAGCTGGCCTGCCGGATATCCACATGCACGATCTCCGGCACACCGCAGCAAGTCATTTGATTATGTCAGGGGTGGATATTCGTACTCTGGCCGATATTTTGGGGCATAGAACGCTGCAGATGGTACAGCGCTATACGCATCTGCTCCATGACCATAAACTTACAGCCATCGACAAAATAGGTTCACTGGGCCGGGGTAAGGAGTAAACCAGCCAAGTCTCAAGAATCAATTAAGAACGTGCCGCACACAAAGGGGAAACCATCCAATGCTATCCTACAACGATTTGAGACCGAAAAATGATTTCAAAAAGCGGGACTACGAGCTGGTCTTCCCCCACATGAGCACGGAAGAGAAAAAACGGACCATGGTCAACCTGCTGGAGCTCAAAAAAGGGTTGGATAACTCCATTGCTCCCCGCAGGACGGATGAAAATTTAATCTTCGCCAGTTGGAACATTAAAGAATTCGGCCACACCACCCAGCGATTACCCGAATCTTACTTTTATATTGCGGAAATTATATCCTATTTCGACCTGATTGCTGTTCAGGAAATCAAATCTTCGCTGCACGACCTGAACATACTCCTCCGTCTGCTCGGGAAAGATTGGGGCTACCTGGTCAATGATATCACGGAAGGCGGTGCCGGCAATTCTGAACGAAGCTGTTATATCTTCAACAAGTCGCGGGTACAGTTTGCAGGTCTTGCCGGGGAAATCGTTCTGTGGGATGATCTGACCAGAAACTCGGAGCTGAAGCAACTCAAACGAACACCCTATATCACGGGGTTCACTGCAGGTTGGAAAACGTTTGCCCTTATCAATCTCCACCTGCATCCCGGTGAAGGAAAAAATGATCTGGCCATGCGCAAGCAGGAGGTTTCGTTATTTCTCAAGGCCATGGCAAAAAAACGCAAAAATCATAGCCTGTGGAGTGAGAATATTATCTTGGTTGGTGATTTTAATTTCTACAGGGGCGCAGACAAGGATGATTCCACGATAGAAACAATCAGAGAGGCCGGTTACCGTGAAGTCGAGAGCCTGATCGGTATCAACACAAATGTTTCCCGCACAAACGCCTATGACAGGATGTTTCTTACCAAAAATGAAAATTTTCTGCTTGGCCAAAGCCTGTCCGGGCAGGAAAACGGCGGCGTTTTTGATCCGTTCAGGCATGTTTTCACAAAGGGGCAGGAAGCGACTTATGCCCAATACTTGAAAAAGCATTATACCGGCCAAAAAGACATGAATGATCCGGCAAACCAACGAAAATATTTCAACCATTCGTGGAGAAAGAACCAACTCTCCGATCATTTTCCCATCTGGTGCGAATTGATTATTGATTCGTCCCCGGTCTTTTTAGAACGCAGCCTGCAAAGCTATTCCTGATTCTTTTTAATTTGCCGCATCCACAAGTTTTTTCCCTGCCTTGAATTTGACAACATTTTTGGCCGGAATCTGCATGGTTTTGCCGGTCTGGGGATTGCGTCCTTCACGGGCAGCCCGTTTGGTAACGGAAAAGGTTCCAAAGCCAATCAGGGTAACCTTGTCTCCTTCTGATACAGCATCGGTAATTGCACCGAGCACACTTTTTAAGGCCTGGTCGGCTACAGCCTTGCTCATGTTGCACTCTTGTGCCACTTTTTCTATCAGCTCACTCTCGTCGTATAAACAGCCATACCACTGTTCATCTCTTCTCCTTGTTCTTATGTAAAATGATTGGATCCAGGAAAGGTCTCTTTTGCTGAGATAGTAGAACTCCCTGAGTATTGCAAGGTTATTTCGAATCCTCCACCTTATCGGTTTTCATGAACTCGTCGATTTCCCGGGGAGTATAATAGCGGAATCGTATACGCTTGCTCAGTTTGGCCGTATAATCGGAAAAGGCGATGATTATCTCCCGTCCCTC
>RKSL01000148.1 GCA_008633435.1 Candidatus Desulfobulbus rimicarensis
TCATTTTCCTGTGACGCAGAGATCGGGCGAGATAAGCGAGGTTACGAGACTTCGAAAGGCCATTTTTCAAGGTGGCCTTAAGCCCCATCTATTCTTTGCCGGGAATCCAATCCACGCCAAGTCGCCTGATCACGTTAAAGCCACCACTGAGAACAAGAGTATTTCGTATCCCTTTGTGGGCGAGAAACACCTGAATTTCATACGACCTGGTTCCTGCATCACAAAGTATAATACATGTCTTATCTCTGGGAATTTCTTCCAGACGATTGCGCACTTCAGCATACGGAACCGCCACCCACTTCTCTGCACCAAACTTTTTCACAAAAGGTTCAGACTCCAGGGGATGGCGAATATCAAGAGCTACCCAGTCTGGTTCTGCTGTAAAGTCATCCATCCAGACAAAAAATCGATCCAGACCAACCTTACGCAACCGGCCGTCGCAGATATTGTCAGCGACATAAGCTGCCGCATTGATTGAATCAATGGCTGCAGAAAATGGTGGCGCATACGCCATTTCCGCAAGCATAAAGTCCTCAATGGTTGCGCCCTTGCTGATCATGACCGCAGCTGTATCAATACGGGCGGAGATCGAATCGTTCATCATGCCGAACCCCTGCAGGCCAAGAACCCGACGGGATCGTTTATCAAAAACAAGCTGAAACACCGCAATGGCCTCCCCCGGGAAGAAATGGGCACGGTCAGAGGGCGCAGTAAGGGCATAATCAGCATCAAATCCTTCGGTAACTGCTGCCTCATAGGTGATGCCGGTTGCCGCAATACAGCGATCAAAGGCCTTCATAATAAATGAGCCGACCACACCGTTAAAGGTAGTGGGAATACCCGCCATGTTATCTCCGGCAATACGGCCTTCACGGTTTGCCAGCGAGCCAAGTGGCGCATATGTTTCTTTACCAGTGACAAGGTTTGTAGTGGCAATACAGTCACCCGAGGCATAAATATCAGGGTCTGTTGTCTGCAACCTGTTATTCACCACAATACCACCCCAGGGAGCGACGGCAAGACCTGCATCTGCGGCCAGTTCACTGCGAGGCCTGACCCCTGCAGCCATGATAACAAGATCAGCCTCAAGTGTCCGCTCAGGTGTTTTAACACCAATAACCCTGCCCTCATCATTGCCAAGAATCTCTGTAGCGCCTTCACTGGTGTAGACTGCCACATCTTTTTCCAGTAAATGGGTTTTGAGCATTGCCGCAAACTGCCAGTCAACAATTCGGGGCAGCAGCTGGGGCATGAACTCTATAAGCGAAGTTTCAACCCCCCAGAGATCAGTAAAAGCCTCAGCCATTTCAACGCCAATGGCACCACCGCCAATCACCACGGCTCTGGAGACTTTGCCGGTGGCAATCCGTTTCTTTATTTCAATGGCCTTATGCAAATTGGCAATGGTAAACACTCCGTCAAGCTCTGCTCCCTCTATGGGAAGAACAAATGGACGCGCACCGGTCGAGAGCAGCAACTTATCATAGCCAAGTTGCTGCTGCCTGCCACTGTCAAGATTTTCGACGGTCACCTGCCTGTTCTTACGGTCAATGGCAAGGGCTCTTGTCCGGGTCAGGACACAAACCCCTTTGGCATCGGCAAAAAAATCCTCATCCCGAACCATATGAAAACTGGTCGATCGCAGCTCTGCCTCATCAGAGACATCCCCGCAGACATAATAGGGAATCCCGCATCCCCCATAAGAGATCAAGCTGTCCTGATCCACAATGGTTACTTCCCAATCTGGCTGTAGACGTTTAAGTCGACATGCTGCCTTGGGTCCGGCCGCCACCCCCCCTATAATAATTACACGTTTACTCATTGATTCCTCCGCTGGTTTGCTAAGAAAATTGTCGTAAAGCTCTACAGTTGCCCGCCGATGTGACCAACTTTCATATTTTTTGCTGCTGGCCGAGCTGGTTCAGCCTGACTGGTCTGATTGTCCGTCGTCTTGAAAATACGTACCCGTTCATCAGCACCCCTGCTTCATCCGATCAGGTCTCCTCGCATAGGCGGTGACACCGCTTCGCTGTTATAGCTCGTCGCCCTGCTTGAGCGAATCAGGGGCACTGGTCAACGGGTACAGGTTGGTGTAATATCAAGGCTACAGCTCCCTTGGTGAACGGTTACAAAAATACCAGGATTGCTTATACAATTATTGGCCTGAACCCTGGAAATCAACGCTTCATTATTGCCAGTCGTAGACCAATTCCTATGAATAACAGTCCGGAAAGTCTACTGATAACCTTTGCGGCCTTGCTCTGATTATTCTTCATCATCCCGGATAAACGAGCGGCATAGACAGCAAGAACCAGACACCAGCAGGTTCCGGAACATATAAATGTTGCACCAAGTAGCATAAAAGAACCAAATGGATGCGGAGAAGAAGGAGCAATAAACTGCGGCAAAAAGGCAAGAAAAAATACCGCCACCTTAGGATTTAAGACGTTAGTAAGCATCCCGGCAAAAAACAATCTGCGATACGAAACCCTACCAGCGAGCTGATTCGTGGCCAACGCTCCAGCAGGGGCGTTTTGTACCATTCGTACTCCCATAAAGATCAGATAGGCGGCACCACAATATTTGACCACTGCAAAAGCCGTGGCCGATGTTGCCAGCACTAAAGATAAGCCTGTTGCTGCCGCAAGGGTATGCACCAAACTGCCTGTAGAAATACCAAGAGCAGAAATTATACCTGCACGAACGCCCTGGGAAATACTTCTGCCCAGGATATACATGGTATCAATCCCCGGGGTCAGGTTAAGGAGAATTCCGCTAAGTACAAAGGTGCCAAAATGCGTAACTCCAAAAAATTCCATCTGCTTTCTTCTCTCAGTGTTGCCTGCTGTGTCGGTACATTCGCACCTGCATTTCTTCAAGAGTTACCAGGCCTTCACCGATGACCGGATCAAGAATTTCAAGAAACTCCTCCAGCATTCTTTTGGTATCAATCAGTTCAACAATAACCGGCAGATCCTCGGATAAACAGAGAATAGAGCTTGTTTTAATGCGTGAATTCGCCCCATAGCCCATCATGCCCCGCACCACAGTAGCTCCGGCAATACCGCATTCCCGCGCCTTGATAACAATCCATTCGTAGAGATGTTTCCCCTGATAATGATTGGCCTCACCAATAAAAATACGCAATAAATATCCTTGTTCAGGGAGTTGCATAATCACCTCCAGAGTATTGACGCAACCATTCTTCCCAGCCAGACCATCCCCACCCCAACCACAACCTGAAAACAGGCATTAAACGCTGCAAGATCAAGACGGCTATCCCGAATAAGCCCCAGGGTTTCATTGCCAAAGGTGGAAAAGGTTGTAAAAGCCCCCAACAGACCGATTAAAATAAAGCTCCTGGCTTCCATGGAGAGCATGGAACGCGTTTCCACAAGATAGGTAAAAAAGCCTATAACCAGACACCCGATCATATTCACTGACATGGTGCCAAAAGGAAAAATTATCGAGCCAGATCGATTTTGCACCCATGAACTGACGAGAAACCGTAAGACCGCGCCGACAAAACCACCAGCTCCAATAATACAAAGCTTAATAAATGCGTCCATTGAACAATGAGCCTATTGGCCTATAATTTTATTGAGCAGACCGGGAAGAAGTTTTTTGACCTGCTCCCTGACTGTATTCTTTGCGGCCTGGGTGAGCAGATTACCGATTGTTGATGTCAGCAAATCCGCATCAAAAACAGCCTTTTCACTGCTCCCCTTAATCGGTACCGTTATTGTTGTTCCCTCCAACACACGGAACCCTTCCGTCCCCACAAGGCTTTTTGTTACAGGAATTTCCAGCAGATAATCCAGGCTGCCATCAAAGCCAGCAGAACCGCTCAAAGTTAACTTGGTATTGCCTGCCAGCAGATTAAGTGGACTGCATCGTATTCTGCCTTCCATGCCATGGCAGGTTATCTTTGACTGTTGAAGTACCAGGATATCATCATCAAACCCTACTATCTCCAATATATCGCGCATGATGCCGGCAGCAGAGAGTGAAACCTTACTCGTGTCGAGCAGCAGGGTGAAATCTGCCTGTGTACTTCCCTTTGTTGCAACAGGCCAGGAGAATTTTTCCACCAGCATACTCATCTTGCCAACCGGACGGGCAAGCTCGCCAAGTAGTGGGTGAATACGTTTAAAGACCGCATCAACAACCGGACGTTCAAGCTGAACATCGGTGAACAGTGCTGTTTGCGGCGGCAGGGTAAGTAATGGCGGTGTGGTGGTAAAGTTAAGCTGTGGCTTGAGGTCAAGCCTGTTGCCCAGCAGGGTGGCAAAAAAATTTGTCTGTAACACACCGTTGTTGATAGTCAGCGGCATGGCAACATCTGTCAGCAGCAACCCGGCACCTCGTATCAAGTCAGCATGAAGTGTTGTTGACCCAGCAACGTGCAGCAATGGTTTATTCTTTTTAGAAGATAAGGGGAGACGCAAGGTGAATTTTTCCTGCTGTGCGCCTTTAGCCGTGAATGTATTGGTTCCATCGGGTAACAAGGCGTTAAGCAGCTGCTCGAGCTGTGGTGTAAAATTACCGCTCACTGCAAAAAATGGTGTTTTGCCCTTCTTGCGGAGCTCAGCCTTTGCTTTGCAGCGTAAAGCTGGTGAATCTATAACAAATGGTTCAAAGAGTATATCGCCGGCAGACAGATCACCCTGCACCTGCGTCTGCAAGTTAAAAGAAGCATCTTTATACAATACTTTCCCCTGTCTGCTGACAACCGGCTGCTGAATATCCAGTTTGACCTCGCCCTTGTGCTGACCATTTTTCCGGGGAGTCATGACCAGGGAAAACGTACTGCGTCCACCCAGAGACAGCCCTTCAGGTAGCACCCTCCATTGCTGTAGAGTCGGAGACAGCCCGGCAAGATCAGAAACCCCTTTGAGCGCAACAGCAAGCGATTTTTCAGGTTGCTGCCAGTTGGAAACCAGAATTTTCTGCAGGCTGAGCGTAAATTTTTCTGAAGACAGTTGAACATCCCGCAGCCCCAGCCGATGCTTTGGCAGGTCAATCACGCAACAACCATCTCCTGTGGTAAAAAAATCAGCTTCTTCAGCCAAGGTTTTGACAGCACCTGATAATTTGCTCTTTTTTGTGCCGGGTTCGACCAACGCCGATCGTAGTTCAAGTAGAGGTTCACGGATGATCACTCCTCTGTCATACATCACCAGATTTTTCACCGTACTCTTCAAAGAACCTGTGTGTAGAATTTTTTCGTCAGAATGACCAACAACATCCACAGCCAGGGTGCCGGTAACTGTCGTTTCAGGATTCAGTGATCCCAAAGTATGTAAAATATCAGTTACCCT
>RKSL01000024.1 GCA_008633435.1 Candidatus Desulfobulbus rimicarensis
CTGGTTCTGGGACATCTCAATATGTGGAGATGAAACGAAAATTAGCTAACCCAACAAAAATTGGTGCTGGCTGCCGACTTAACCCAACCTACAATTTGTCGTTTAGGCCAGTAAAGTGGATATCCCCCCTTGTATGAATTATCCGTTTGCTTATTTTGTTATTTGAAATTGTTTCGAATTTTGCTATTCGTGCTTCGGATGTATTCTTCCTGGTGCTGTAAATTTTCAAAGAAAAGAATAACGTTATTAGAGCTTGATACCCCATGCGAAAAGAACAGGATTATTACTTTAAAAAAGCCAAAAAAGACAATTATCCCGCACGATCAGTGTATAAACTTGAAGAAGCGCAGCAGAAGTATGGCTTTCTCAGGAAAAAACAGAGGGTGCTGGATCTGGGGTGCCATCCTGGCAGTTGGAGTCTTTATACTGCTACAATCCTAGGCCCCAGGGGCGTTGTGGTGGGGGTTGACCTCCAGGCTACAGATATTCCTGTCCAAAAAGACCATGCTGAAATTCACTGGCTCTGTTATGATGTCTATGCTGATGATCTGGTAGTAATGCTCAGAAAACAGTGGCCAGGGTTTCATGTCCTGCTCAGTGATATGGCCCCCCGAACCACAGGCAATCAGTTTTCTGACCATCAGCATTCGTTGCGACTTGTCAGGCGCACTTTGGAGATAGCCGCAATGATGCTGCATGAGCGCGGCAGTTGGTATTGTAAGGTGTTTCAAGGAGAGGACTTTCCTGCTTTTCTGCAGGAGTGTAAACCTCTTTTTGAAACGGTGAAAGTGGTCAAACCCCAGAGTTCCCGTCGGGAAAGCCGGGAAGTGTTTGTCCTTGGTCGGGGGTTTAAGCCCAGAGCGGCCGCAGAACTTCGAAAAAAGAGTGAACAGTAACAGGTTCTTGAAGATTCTTAGATGTGTTTCTGGCGCTTGAGGCGTTATTTTGAACGTGTCGGCCAGTTGCAGGCAGAGAATGTTCAAGCTCACCAAAATTAAAGACGACAGCGGCAGTGCCGGTGTGCAGATGATGGAGAATTACAGTGTCCGGACATTCTAAATGGAGCACCATCAAACGGAAAAAAGGTGCAAATGATGCAAAACGCGGCAAGATTTTCACCAAGCTGATTAAAGAAATTACGGTTGCTGCCAAAATGGGCGGCGGTGATATAGATGGTAACCCACGGCTGCGTAGTGCTGTAACTGCTGCAAAATCTGAAAACATGCCCAAAGATAATATTGAACGGGCTATTAAGAAAGGAACTGGTGATCTTGAAGGCGCAGTATATGATGAGATCCTTTATGAAGGATACGGCCCGGGTGGGGTTGCTGTTCTTGTAGAAACCATGACGGATAACAAAAACCGTACAGTGGCAGATATCCGTCATTATTTTGCCAAGAGCAACGGTAACCTGGGCGAATCGGGCTGTGTGGCGTGGATGTTTGATAAACGTGGGGTAATTGTTGTAGATGCCGAAGGTCTTGACGAAGAAGAATTGATGGATCTTGCCATTGAAGCTGGTGCCGAAGATGTGGTTGAAGATGAAACGACTTTCCAAATTTTGACAGAACCGGAAGACTTCAGCGAAGTTGTTGAAATCCTGGAAAAAAACGGCATTAAAACTGTGGAAGCCTCTCTTTCCATGGTGCCTAAAAATACCGTTGATGTAACAGAGGAAAAACCAGCTCGTTCTCTGTTGAAATTATTGGAAAATCTTGAAGACCATGATGATGTCCAAAAGGTGCATGCCAACTTTGATATTCCCGATGAGATCATGGAGCTGTTGTCATAGGCACGCGGCAGGTTTTTCGGGCTGCTCCGGTCAGAATCATTGGCATTGACCCCGGTTCACGCATAACTGGTTACGGGATCATTGATAAAGATGGCCACAGACTCGGTTTTGTGGGGTGTGGAACCATTCGCACCGGTAAACAAAAGGATTTTTCGCAGCGTTTGCTGACTATTTTTGAAGGCCTTGCCGAGGTGATGGATCTGCAGCAACCCGAGGTTGCTGCAGTTGAAGATGTCTTTGTGGCCAATAATCCCCGTTCAGCCCTTAAGCTCGGCCAGGCCAGAGGGGCAGCCGTTGTCGCGGCCATGAAATACGGGGTTGGTGTGTATGATTATAGCCCCCGGCAGGTCAAGCAGGCTGTTGTCGGATACGGACAGGCACCTAAAGAACAGGTGCAGCATATGGTGCGGATGCTGCTTGAGTTAAGTGGTGCCCCCAGTCCGGATGCAGCAGATGCTCTGGCTGTTGCCATCTGCCATGCAAATCATCTGGACAGGCTTTAGGCCACCTTGAAAAATTGCCTTTTCGCCCGATCTCTGCGTCACAGGAAAATGAAAAATGCTCACATATGACTAATATGCTGCGCTTTTTAATTTTCCTGTTTCTCGGAGTCTCCCGATGGTCGCTTACCTGACCTCGAACGAAAATTCTATTTTTTCAAGGCACCCTTTAATTTTGATAGAGTGTACACAACGGGGGAACTGGTGCTGTAACCAGAGGTTGTTCCTGTTTGTTCCTTTGTTTTGTTGTCAGTCTCTTGTGAAATGATGCATAAAAAACGTCGTGTTGTTTTTGTCAATTTTTCCCCATCTCCTCCATGATAGCTTCTCTTTCCGGCATTCTCTCCCATAAAGACAGCAGTTCTGTCATTATTGATGTTCAGGGCGTGGGCTATGAAGTGCAACTCTCTGCCCGCACCTATGATACGCTGCCACCATCGGGGGAAAAGACTTTTCTGCATATTCATACCAATGTGCGTGAAGATGCAATCACCCTGTTTGGTTTTGCCACCCGTGAGGAAAAACAACTTTTTTTATTGCTCAACACGGTTTCCGGAGTTGGGCCAAAGCTCGGATTGAGTATTCTATCGGGAATTGCCCCGCAAGAGTTATGCAATGCAATCAGTCTTAAAGATATGGCAAGACTGACCGCGCTTTCCGGGGTGGGTAAAAAAACTGCCCAGCGTCTCTGCATGGAGCTTGGCGAAAAGGTAGGGGCTTTTGCTCTTGAACCCGTGCAGACTGCAGCACAGCCAGGGAGTCCGGTGAGCAGCGAGGGGTTTGCCATGCAGGATGCCGCCTCTGCTCTGGTCAATCTTGGCTATGCCCAGGAAACAGCCTGGCAGGCTCTGCGTGCCGTCCAACAGGAAGATGCGGAAAAAGCTGCAGCCATGAAGGTTGATGAGCTTATACGATTGGCCTTGAGGAGTCTGGCATGAACCATGAAGAAGAACTCACCGGCAAGCGGATTGTCGCCTCAGAGCCGCTGGTTGATGATGTTGCCCCGGATTTGAGCCTGCGTCCCCGGAAGCTGGATGAATATATCGGCCAGGAGCAGGTTAAAGAGAGCCTGAGGATTTTTGTTCAGGCTGCCCGGCAGCGGGGAGAGGCACTGGATCATACCCTTTTTCATGGTTTTCCCGGGCTTGGCAAAACAACCCTTGCCTATATCATTGCCAATGAAATGGGAGCCGGCATCAAGGTGACGTCTGGGCCGGTCATTGAGCGAGCCGGTGATCTGGCTGCTATTTTGACCAGCCTGCAGGGGGGGGATGTCCTCTTTATTGATGAGATTCACCGCTTAAATCATGTGGTCGAAGAGATTTTATACCCGGCCATGGAAGATTTTCAGCTGGATCTTGTCATCGGTCAGGGGCCTGGGGCTCGTTCTGTTAAAATGGACTTGCCCCATTTCACCTTAGTTGGTGCCACAACACGGACCGGGTTGTTGACGCCACCGCTGCGTGACCGTTTTGGGGTGATTCTGCGCCTTGAGTATTATAATCCTGAGGAATTACAGATTATTGTCAAGCGTTCAGCCGCATTGTTTGGTATCTCCATCGATGATAATGGTGCTCTGGAACTTGGTCGGCGGTCTCGCGGCACGCCGCGCATCGCCAATCGCCTGTTACGGCGGGTTCGGGATTTTTCCGAGGTGGGGGGGCATGCTGTGATAACTGCTGAAGTGGCAGATAAAGCCTTGGATATGCTGGCTGTTGACCGGTTTGGCTTAGATGACATGGATCGGCGCATCCTTCTGACATTGATTGATAAATTTCAGGGGGGGCCTATTGGCCTTGATACCTTGGCAACAGCTGTGTGCGAAGAAAAGAATACCCTGGAAGATGTATATGAGCCTTTTCTTATCCAGTCCGGTTTTCTGGTACGTACGCCCCGGGGCAGGATGGCAACGGTATCCGCCTATGAGCATTTTCAGAAAAAAATGCCGGGCGGTCAGCAGCAACAGCCAAATCTTTTTGAGTAGGCTGTCGTTAATCGCAAAGTTATTATTTGAGTTGTCAGAATGAAAAAACTAACAGTTAAAGATATTCGTCATATGAAGGGCATGGAAAAAATTTCCATGCTCACCGCCTATGATGCTCCCATGGCGAGTTTACTTGATGGGCAGGGGGTAACTGCTCTTCTGGTAGGGGATTCATTGGGTATGGTTATTCTGGGGTATGATTCCACCGTGCCGGTCACCATGGAGCAGATGCTTCACCATGCCGGAGCGGTCAGCCGCGGCACAAAATCTGCAGTGGTGGTTGGCGATATGCCGTTTGGCTCCTATCAGGTTTCAGTTGAGCAGGCCGTAGAAAACGGTGTTCGCTTTTTAAAGGAAGCCGGATGCGACTGTGTAAAACTTGAAGGCGGAGTTGAGGTGACTGATGCTGTCAGAGGGCTTGTCAGGGCTGGTGTACCCGTGATGGGACATCTTGGCCTTACTCCGCAGACTGCTGGCCAGCTTGGTGGATTCAAGGTGCAGGGAAAAGATATGGATGCCGCCAGAAAACTGATTGCCGATGCCAGGGCTCTTGAGGCGGCAGGGGCTTTTGCCATAGTGCTCGAATGTGTTCCCGGCCCTCTTGCAGAAGTTGTCACTCAAGCAATAGGTATTCCTACCATTGGTATTGGGGCTGGAGCAGGATGTGATGGCCAGGTACTTGTGACCAATGATATGCTCGGCCTGTTTGAGCGGTTTACCCCAGGTTTTGTAAAAAAATATATGAATCTGGCTCCTGAAATCAAGGAAGCTGTCCAATCCTTTCTCAACGAAGTCGCCCATCAGGAGTTTCCGGCTGAAGAACACACTTTTGCCAGTGAGAAAGACTTTCACTCTCTGCTGGACGAATAGCTTTTCAGACGTGTTCCCCGGCTATTTTTTCCGGGGAGCACACTTTCCTGCAAAAAATATCTCCATCGCTCACCCCTCCCCACAATATACCACTACATATTTTTCTTGTAAAAAACATTCTTTTTCCATTCTGTAGGGTTGTTCGTATTTCTCTTTTAAGATCAATACCTTCCTTGAATATTACCAAATATTAGCATGCAGCAATGTGAAACCCTTTCAGCGTTACTTGTCCTATATGTAGTACTTTGTTTAGTTTTCATGCACGATATGTAGTGGTCTGTGTCGGATTGCTGTTTTGTTACAACCCCTTGAATTCCTGTCGTATTTCACTTGACGAGAAGGTGTCATTCGTATAGAAAGGAGTGTAGTGGTAGCAAAGTGGTGTGGTATAGGTGTTCTGTGGTTGGCTCGCCTTAAGGGATGTGATGAAGAAGAAAAATCAAAAATCCCGCTTTCGCGGTTGGTCAGAGCATGTTCTTGATGCCAAGGGACGATTGAATATTCCGGCCAGGTTCCGGAGTGTGCTGCACGAAGAATTTGACAATGACCTCATCGTCACCCATTGGCAGCACTGCCTTAAGGTTTTTCCTGCATCGTGCTGGGAAAAAGAAGAGGAAAAATACATGGACTGGAAAGATAAACGTCCGGAACTTGAATCATTTATCCGTTATGTGGTCGGTGGGGTAACCGAATGTTCTTTGGATAAGCAGGGAAGAATTCTTCTGCCTGCAACTGGCCGCAAGCGTTTCCATATTGATAAAAAAGTAGTGCTGACGGGGATGTTTGATCATTTTGAGGTATGGGATTCTGAGGCTTATGAAAAAGAGTCAAACCGTACCCAGGATGGTTTTGGTGGATACCAGGCCGTAATGGCCAGTCCGTAAGGTTGGGTGTGGTGGGTGAGCTGCTCCATGTTCCTGTATTGCCAGATGAAGTTATTAAATGGCTGAAACTGAAACCCGGTGGCCTCTACATTGATGGCACATTGGGGTTGGGTGGACATGCCTCGTTAATTCTTGAGAATTCCTCTCCTGATGGCCGGGTAATCGGTTTTGAATGGGATGCAGAGGCTGTGGCTCAGGCAGAACAGACAATGGCTGGCCATAGAGCACGGTTTCAGCTGGTGCATGGTTCGTATGCAGAGATAGCAGACCATTGCCGGGCTCTTGATGTCGCCGGAGTGGATGGCGTGTTGGTGGATCTTGGCGTCTCTTCGCTTCAACTTGATCGACCTGAGAGAGGGTTCAGCTTTCGCCAGGATGCTCCTCTTGATATGCGGATGGATGATCGTCTCAAGTTGACAGCAGCAGACCTGGTCAACCGGCTGAAAAAAGATGAGCTGGCCGATATTTTTTATAATTACGGGGAAGAGCGTCAGGCAAGGAGAATTGCCCGTTTTCTTGTTGAAGCACGATTGGAAGCGCCGATCAGAACAACTGGTGAGCTTGCAGCAATTGTTGCCAGGTCAATACCTGCGAAGTTTCATCCCAAAAAGATTCATGTGGCCACCAAAGTTTTTCAGGCACTCAGGATAGCAGTGAATCGGGAATTTGATAATCTGGTCAAACTGTTAAACGATGCGCCTGATGTCATGGCAGTGGGAGCAAGGATTGCAATAATAACCTTTCATTCGCTTGAAGACAGGATAGTGAAGCAGGCATTTATAAACAATCCTGCATATCGGGTGCTGACGAAAAAACCACTGCTGCCAACCGACGAAGAAAAGGGCAGCAATCCACGATCCCGTAGTGCAAAACTTCGGGTTGCTGAAAAAGTTGCACCATCATAGCCTGGGCAGTTTTCTGGCGATGCAATTTCTGGATGTTCAGAAGTGGGGTGTGGCAAAGCACCAGAGAGTTTCATGCTCCAATAAATAAACGAAAAGACCACGGGAGGAACGTTATGATACAGGGAGTTCGCACATATCAGGCACCGGCAGCAACGGTAGGAATTCGTCGAAGAGTCATCACCGGGCATGCGGCATCATTGTCGAAAAATATGATTCGTTCCATGGCGCTTGTTGTAGGTATAACGGCCATTGCAGTGTTGGCTGTTGGGCAGCTTTTTTCCATGGGTGTTGATCGCAATCTGGAAACGTTGTCACAACTGCAGGCTGTGCATAAAACCGTGGAAAATGAGAACATCAGTCTGCTGGCGGTTCGCGCCAGACTGTTGTCTGAAAGCCATATCAAGGCAGTGGCAGCAGCACGTTTACAGCTGTTTGAAAATACAAATCAGGTTCACCATTTATAGCAGGGAGTCATGATTAAAGCAGTCAGAGAGAAAAAGCGCAGAAAGAAGCGTGTCCTTCTTGTCGGACTGTTTGTGGTTTTGCTGGCAGCGGCTGGTACGATTTCTCATCAATTATCTCTTTCCCTCCAGGATGTCAACCGGATAATTCAGCTCGCTGTCGGCAAAATTTCGAATACACAGGAGCCTGTTGTTCCTGAAGAGGCAGTGGTTCGTGGTACCATTTATGACCGTACCATGCAGGAGCTGTCTGTATCCTACCAGTTGTATACTCTTGTCATTCATCCTGTTGAACTTACAGAAAGAGAAAAAGTTGCCCGCAGCTTGTCTGAGATTATCGGCAAAGACCGGCAAGAAGTGTTTGCGCAGTTAAAATCCATGCAGCCAATGGTGGAACTTGCTGATGATCTAGATCAGCAGCAGGTGAAAAATGTTGAATCACTCAAGCTTGCCGGTGTCTACTGTAAACCCCGGGAAGAGAGGTATTATCCTGCTCATTCTGCAGCGGCTCACCTGTTGGGGTTTACAGATAAGGGGATTGGTCTTGCCGGAGTGGAAGCGTTGTATGACCCGGTTTTACACCAGGGTATTTTCCGCCAGGAAGAGGTTCCTGAGCTTGATTTTAACGGGGAAACCTCGCTTGGCAGGAAAACTGCTGATCTGGTTTTAACCCTTGACCTTGATCTGCAGAAAAACATTGAAGAGCAGTTGGGTCGTTATTGGAAAGATAGTGGTGCCTGGCGTGCCATGGCGCTTGTCATGGAACCGGCATCGGGAAAAATATTGGCGATTGTAAGCCATCCCGGATTTGACCCGAATTATTTCTGGCAGGCAAACGAACAAGCCACCCGTGATCAGATTTTACAGAAGATTTACCTTGCAGATCTTATCCGGCCACTCTTCCAGCAGGCAGCAGAAATATATGATACCGGGATAAGCAAACAGGCATTACCGGTAACAATTCGAGCGCCCGAGAGTGGCTCATATCAGGAGAAGATACAGAAGTACTGGCAACAGTTTGGGTTGACTGCTCCGGTAGCATGGCAGTGTAAAGCAGGAAGTGAAAGGGCTACCCCGCCTGAGAATCACAAAAAATATGTCGAAAAACTCAGTGGTGCCCAGTTGGTAGTTGGGTTGGCGAGTTTGATAAACGGGGGGACTAGAGTTTCTCCGTATGTGCTGGAAAATGTCTATGATCATGATCGCGGCAAGATGTATGCACGAAATGCTGAAGCCGGGAAAAGACAGAGAGTAATTCCACCGGCTGAAGGTGTGCATTTACGAATGAAGCTGCTGGCTGAGCGAATGTTTTCGCGTAAACACAGTTTTATGTTTGTTGGCAGAACGTCCCGGGTTGTCAGGCAGCAGGAGGCCACTGTCTACTATAATCAGGAGCTGCTTTTTGCAGCAGTGCCAAGAGAAAAGCCCAAAGTCGTCATGCTGATGGCTGTTGATCACGATCGCTTATATCCCCTGTCACCAAAGATGTATCGCCGGAAAAGAAATGACGAAACCCTTGCCTATGTTGGACGGCATTTACTGCCATCGCTCACCAAGGCCAGTGAATCGCCTGAGGTAACAGGGGTGCCGTTGCTGAAAAATGAGAAAAATTATCAGAGATTTCTCATCTCAAGACGGCTGGAGCAACCAGCTGAGCATATGCTGTTTGCCGAAAAACAGCACGCCATGCCTGATATAACCGGGATGAGCCTGCGCAAAGGACTCAGGCGGATTAATGGCTTAAACCTTGAGGTCACTATTCAGGGGAGTGGTCGAATTGTCAGGCAGGAACCTGCCCCGGGGACGGCTCTGGCTGATGCCCGAACCTGCCGCTTGACTCTGGAATCCCGAATCTAAGGAGACGTTGTGGATGTAATGGCATTAGTCTCCTCATTACCGGACACTCTTCAGGCTACAGTTATCCGCCAGGGCAGCACGGCGGTCTGTAATGGTGTTACCGTGGATTCAAGAACTGTTGAACCGGGTTCGCTTTTTGTGGCGCTCAAAGGTGTTCATGCTGACGGTCATGCCTATATAGCCACAGCAATTGAACGGGGAGCAGTTTGTGTGGTTGCAGAGCAGGTTGCTGATATTGACCAGGGCGACTGCACCATAGTTCAGGTCAACGATTCCCATGCCGCTCTTGGCGAGCTGGCAGCGGTTTTTTATCGAAATCCTGCCCGGGAAATGTGTCTGATCGCCGTTACCGGAACCAATGGCAAGACCACGGTTTCCTGGATGATTGATCAGATGTTGCGACGTTGTGGCCATCGTGTGGGCGTTATCGGCACGATTAATTACCGGTACCGGCAACGTGACGGGAAAATGGTAACGGTTCCTGCCCAGCTGACTACCCCTGATCCGGTTTTTTTACAGCAGCTCCTTCGGGCAATGGCTAGCCAGGGGGTGACCCATGTGGTCATGGAAACATCATCCCATGCCCTGAGTCAGAAACGGTTGCAGCCCATTGAGTTTGACATTGCCGTGTTCACCAATCTGAGCCGGGATCATCTTGATTATCACGGCAGTATGGAGGAATACTTTGCTGCAAAACAGCAACTGTTTTCCACCTATCTCAAAAACAACGGCATAGCTGTCATTGTCACTGAGGAGTGCGAACAGGAAAAAAACCAGGGGCAGGAACTGGTGGCACAACTTACTGAAACTGTTCCCGATGTCACCGTTATCAGTTGCGGCATTGATGGAAGACAGGTGGCTCATGCAGAGGATTTACTCCTGGATATCAACGGATTTTCCTGCACAATGGTACTTGGAGACGATGCTGTTTCTGTTCGCTGTTCACTGACCGGTCGCTATAATGTGTTGAATGTGCTGGCTGCAGCTGGGGTTGGTTTGGGGCTGGGGCTTTCTCCAGATCAGATTGGTGCAGGTCTTGCTGCTCTTGCCCAGGTGCCGGGACGCATGGAAAGAGTTCGAATACCCGGCCTTGCCGACGAGGAGCAACCTGCAGTGTTTGTAGATTACGCGCATACACCGGATGCTTTGCATAATGTGTTACAGACCCTAAAAAACCTTATTGATCCCGCTCAACGTTTGATCTGTATCTTTGGCTGCGGTGGTGATCGCGATAGAGGAAAAAGACCGATCATGGGGGAGGTTGTTGCCGGTCTTGCCGATGTGGCCATTGTCACCTCTGATAATCCACGATCTGAAGAACCCTCAGCAATTATAGAGGAAATTTTACCAGGGCTTGCCGAATCTGCTCTTGTCCGGGTAGAGACAATGGAGCGTGCCGGAACTGATCAACAGAAGATGTATATCTCCCTTGTTGGACGAAAACAGGCTATACAGGCAGGGATACAGCTGGCCGCTCCCGGTGATATTGTCCTTATTGCCGGTAAAGGCCATGAGGATTACCAGCTTATCAATGGCGAAAAACTTTTTTTTGATGATCGGGTTACAGCTCTGGATGCCATGATCAGCTGGAACAGATTTCATCTGGAGCAGGCCACTGGCGCAGCCGTTGTCAGCCAGGGACACCAGTCTGCACTCAGGGAGGTGTCAACTGACACCCGCACCATCACCAAAGGCAACATTTTTGTGGCCCTTGCCGGGGAAAAATTTGATGGTCACGATTATGTCTCTGCGGCCATTGACTCGGGGGCAAAAGCGGTTGTTGTCCATAAACAATCCGCTGAGGTTCCTGCCGATGTCATTGTCGTGTCGGTGGGGGACACCCTGAAGGCACTGGGGGATATGGCGGCATACCGAAGGCAATTGCTGGGCAGCAGAGTCAAATGCCTGGCTGTTACCGGAAGTTCAGGAAAGACCACGGTCAAGGAAATGACTGCAGCCATCTGCACAGTGTTCTTAGAAAATAGTCACGGCGGGATCGATCCTGTCCTGAAAACTGCAGGGAATTTCAACAATCTTATTGGCCTGCCGCTTTCTCTACTGCCTCTTTCCGCCGGGCATCAGATGGCGGTTCTTGAGATGGGGATGAATCGTCCCGGTGAGATTGCACGACTTTGTGAAATTGCCGACCCTGATATTGGTTGTATCACCAATGTCCAGGCCGCGCACCTGGAAGGACTGGGCAGTATTGCAGGCGTTGCCAGGGCAAAAGGTGAGCTTTTCAGCGGTATGCGCAAAGAGAGTATTGCTGTTGTTAATTATGATGACCGCCATGTTCGGCGGCTGTCGGTCAACTCGGCATCGGTTATTGGATTTGCGGTTACCAGAAACGGTAGAAGATTTGATCCGGAAATCAGGGCCACAAGGGTGGTTAATCTGGGAGAGCAGGGCATGCGTTTTACCCTTCATATCAAAAGTTGGAAAAAACGAATTACCGTGCCGTCTCCTGGGGAACATAATGTCAGTAATTGCGCTGCCGCTGCGGCCATCTGCCACGGTGCCGGTATAGATCCTGAGAGTGTTGTTGAGGGATTGATGAGCTATAAGAGTTGTGAAAAGCGGATGCAGTTCATGACCCTTCCCGGTGGCATAAACGTGGTTAATGACTGCTATAATGCCAATCCTTCGTCCATGGAGGCAGCGTTACGTACCGTGGCCGGTTTTGATCAGAAATGCAGTAAGACAGCCGTGCTTGGAGATATGCTTGAACTTGGTGAAGAGAGCGATAACGCCCATGAGCAGCTTGGTCAACAGGTGGCTATGCTTGGCTTTGACCAGTTGCTGGTTACAGGAGGTTTTGCAAAATACGTTGCTCACGGTGCTGCCCTGGACACCGGAAGCAGGCTGAAGGTGCGCACCTTTGCCGATAAACCGGAAATCGTTGACTGGCTCTATCACGCCATTATTCAAGGGGAAATTGCTGCTGACGACTGGCTCCTGGTTAAAGGCTCCAGGGGGATGCAGATGGAAAAAATAGTTGAAGGGCTGCAACAGCGGTTTGCAACCGGAGTGGAGAGGGAATAATCGATGTTATATCATCTGCTCTATCCACTCCATACCCATTTCAGCGGGCTGAATGTTTTTCGTTATATCACCTTCCGTTCAATCGGTAGCGCGGTAACTGCTTTTTTAATTATGTTTTTGCTGGGGCCATCCTTTATTCGCTGGTTGAAGAGTCAGCAGATTGGCCAGGTGGTTCGCGATGACGGTCCCCAGACCCATCTCAGTAAACAGGGGGTTCCGACCATGGGCGGTATGCTGATGCTTGCCGCCATTGGCAGCTCCACGCTGTTATGGGCCGATCTAACCAATGGCCTTGTCTGGGTATGTCTTGGTATTACCATGTTTTACGGGGCAATCGGTTCAGTTGATGACTGGAAGAAAATCAAAAAAAATACATCCAAAGGATTGTCAGCCCGAGGGAAATTTCTGCTTCAGGTTGCCGGTGCCTCCCTTGTGGGGATTTATCTTTTCCTCCATCCGGTCTATGACGGCAACCTGAGCCTGCCATTTTTTAAAAGTTTTCATCCTGACCTTGGCTGGTGGTATATCCCCTTTGCTGTGGCTGTTATTGTGGGTGCCTCCAATGCGGTAAATCTGACAGATGGCCTTGACGGGCTGGCTGCTGGGCCGGTGATGATAACCGGAGCGGTGTATGCTATTTTTTCCTATGCAGCAGGTAATGTTATTGTTTCAGGTTACCTGCAGATCCCCCATGTGCTTGGGGCTGGTGAAGTGGCAGTTTTTTGCGGCACCCTGGTAGGCGCCTGTCTTGGCTTTCTCTGGTTTAATGCCTATCCAGCACAGATTTTCATGGGTGATGTCGGATCATTAGCCCTTGGCGGAGCGTTGGGAGCGGTTTCAATAATTATCAAACAGGAGTTCCTTCTCGCCATTGCCGGTGGCGTGTTTGTGATGGAGACCATCTCTGTCATTCTACAGGTTGGCTATTTTAAACTGAGCAAAGGTAAACGGATATTTTTGATGGCACCTTTTCACCATCATTTTGAGAAAAAAGGGTGGGCAGAACCCAAGGTGGTCATCAGGTTCTGGATTGTTTCAATAATTCTTGGGCTGATGGCTCTTGCAACCCTGAAATTACGCTGATGATACATCTTTCTGCAGATATGAAAGCTGTTGTGGTGGGGCTGGGCAAGTCCGGTCTTGCTGCATTACGTTATCTGCATGGTCTGGGGCTTGAGGTTGCGGTTTCAGAGCAGCGTAACCGAGATGAACTGCGGCCGGAAGAGGATCGCGCCCTGGCAGAATATTGCAGCAGGTTTGAAGGGGGCGGTCATAGCGGGGAGTTTTGCTGTCAAACTGATATCATTGTGGTCAGCCCCGGGGTTCCGTTGCATATTCCTGCATTACGCGATGCAATGCAAAAACAGATTCCTGTGGTGGGTGAGCTTGCTCTGGCAGCAGGTCGTTTTCGCTGTAAGGTCATAGCCGTGACTGGTTCCAACGGTAAAACAACGGTTACGAGCCTGATTGCCCATATGTTACGCAAGGACGGACACCGTGTATTTCTTGGGGGAAATATTGGCATTCCGGTGCTTGAGTATCTTATGAATCCGGATGATTATGCATTTGCAGTGCTGGAATTATCTAGCTTTCAGTTGCAGTCTGCCGGAAGTTTTCGTCCTGATATTGGCCTGTTGCTTAACCTCTCACCCGATCATTTGGACTGGCACGGCAGTATGGCAGCATATGCAGCAGCCAAGATGAAAATGTTTTGCCATCAAAACGGGGATGACGTGGCAGTTCTTGGCGATCAAAGCCAGCTAGATCTATCTGTTTTGCCACAGATACCGGAAATGCGCAGCAGGATGTTCTGCTTTGGCGTTGTCCCGGAATGTCGCGCCTGTGTTGGCGAAGATCGGCTTGAGCTCAACCCTGGATTTGAGCGGAAAGGGGCAGCTGAACAGTATACTGTAAGAGGTTCATCTCTTGCCTCAGCGGTCAATCTGCAAAACAGTGCCGCTGCAGTTCTTGCCTGTAGAATTGCCGGTTGCAGTGTTGGGGCAGTTGACCGTGGTCTGGACAGTTTTCATCCTCCCGAACATCGAATGACCCCGGTGGGTAGCGTGGGAGGGGTTACTTTTATTAATGACTCCAAGGCGACAAATATTGGCGCTGTGGCAGCAGCTCTTGGCGATTACAATAAAAATGTGGTGCTTATTGCCGGTGGGCGAGCCAAGGGTGGGGATTTTTCTCCCCTGCGGCCTGTTGTTGCAGAGCGGGTTAAGCATTTGATTCTTCTTGGGGAAACCGCAGATGAGATGGCCGGGTCATTTGCAGGTGTGGTTGCAATGGAGCGGGTCACAACCATGGCTGATGCCGTGGATAAGGCGTACGGTATTGCATCAGCAGGAGATACTGTGCTGCTCGCTCCTGCCTGTGCCAGTTTTGATATGTTTGCCAACTATAGCCAGCGGGGAGAGGTCTTTACCCAATGTGTTAAAGCCTTGCAAAGGAAACAACAATGCGGGCAATAATTACAGGTGGTGGTACAGGCGGGCATCTTTTTCCAGGCATTGCCCTGGCCACTGCCTTGCAACAGTGTCAAGGAGGATGTGATATTCTCTTTATCGGCACCAAAAGACAACTTGATCAGGATACGCTGGCCGGATTGGGTTTTGAACGAGCATCGGTCAACTGTCTGGGACTTAAAGGAAAGGGCATGCTGCATCGTCTGAAAAGTCTGGCTACACTTCCCCTGGCAGTGATCCAAGCCGCTCGTATTATCCGGGGTTTCAGGCCTGATATTGTCGTCGGTGTGGGGGGATATGTTACAGGGCCAGTGCTGCTTGCAGCAAGATTGTTATCAGTCCCTGGGTGTATACATGAGCAGAATTCGGTTCCAGGGCTCGCCAACAGGATGATTTCACGGTTTATTGATCGGGTATTTATCTCCATTCCCGGGCCGGATTTTCCTCCAAAAAAAACAGTGCTCACCGGCAATCCGGTGAGAGAAGAAATTCTTCTGGCTGCCGAACAAAAAAGAGACGGAACCACAGAGAGCAAAACCCTGCTGGTACTTGGCGGTAGCCTGGGGGCTCACCGCATCAATGAACTTATGGTGCAAGCCATGGCAATTATCATGCAGCAGGATGGTAACGATGTACAGCTCATTCATCAGACAGGAAGTGGGGATGTTGACATGGTAAAAAATGGTTACAAAGACCTGGGCGTAGAGGCTGAGGTTGCTCCATTTTTTACCGATATGGCGCAGTTGTACAGCCAGGCAGATTGTGTTGTTGCCCGGGCCGGGGCAACAACATTGGCAGAGCTTGCTGTGATGGGAGTGGCTGCTCTGCTTATTCCTTACCCCCATGCAGCTGATGATCATCAGGCGAAAAACGCCCAATATTATACCAGGGCTGGTGGTGCGGTAATGATTCGGGAAAGGGAGCTTGACGGGGAACGTCTGGCATCAATTATTCAGGAATTTCTTGGTAACGATGAAAAACGTTCAGCCATGGCTGACAAAATGCGGGCAATGGCCCGGCCTGATGCAACCAGACAGATAGTCACTGAATGTCTGCAGATGATCGGCGAAAAATGAGCAGCGTGTAAATGTATAAAAAAAATAAACATATTCATTTTGTCGGCATTGGCGGTATTGGCATGTCAGGCATTGCTGAGCTATTGCTCAACCTGGGCTACACTGTCAGCGGTTCTGATTTGCAGTTATCAGATATAACCAGGCGTTTGGACGAACTTGGCGGGCATATATTCCAGGGACATCAGAGAAATAATATACAGGGCGCAGATGTAGTGGTTGCCTCTTCGGCAGTGGGTGTTGAAAATCCTGAAGTGGCTGGAGCCCGTGAGGCACAGATTCCGGTGGTACAGCGGGCAGAAATGCTGGCGGAATTGATGCGGTTGAAAAAATATGGGATTGCTGTTGCCGGCAGCCATGGCAAAACGTCGACGTCATCTCTCGTTGCTGCCATCCTTGGCGAGGCCGGGCTTGATCCGACTTCGGTGATTGGTGGCAAAGTTGATTGTCTTGGCGGCCGTAATGCCCGGTTGGGGCAAGGAGAATTTCTGGTTGCTGAGGCAGATGAAAGTGACGGCTCATTTTTAAAACTTTCTCCGGTAATCGAGGTTGTGACCAATATTGATCTTGAGCATCTGGATTATTACCAGGATCTGGATCATATTAAGGAAACATTTTTACGCTTTATTCGTAAAATTCCTTTTTACGGAGTTGCCATTCTCTGCCTGGATGACGCCAATATCGTCAGTCTGCTGCCATTACTGCAGCGAAGAATCTTGACCTATGGCTTAACCGAGCAGGCAGATCTTTATGCCACCCGGATTGAAGTGAATGGGCGAAGCTCTGAGTTCAGCGTGGTCTTCCGGGGAAAGGAATTAGGTCGAGTTCGTCGTAACAGCCCGGGGCGACATACTATTTATAATACCCTTGCAGCCATTGCTGTGGCTCTGGAACTTGAAATTGATTTTACAGTCATTGCCAGAGCACTCGGGGCGTTTGAAGGCGTGCAGCGTCGACTCCAGGTCAAAGGTCAGGTGCAGGATATTTTAGTTGTTGATGATTACGGTCATCACCCCACTGAGATTCGAGCTACCCTTGACGCGGTTCGGGATGGCTGGCCCCGGAAACGTCTGGTGGTTGCCTTTCAACCACACAGGTATACGAGAACACAAGCCCTGTTTGATGAGTTTTCCACTGCTTTCCACCGTGCTGATATGCTGATTTTAACAGATATTTACCCGGCCAGCGAACAACCCATCGAAGGCGTGAGTAGTGAGGCATTGCTTGAGGCGATAAAACGCCATGGTCAGAAGCAGGCTTTTTATCATGGGGGGGTGACAACCCTTGCCGACTATCTGCAGGGGCACACCAGGGCAGGTGATTTAGTTCTGACGCTTGGGGCGGGGAGTATCGTCCGGGTTGGGGAAGAGTTGCTCGATTTGCTGGCAGCGCCTTAATTGTGTTTTTGCGGAGATGTTGTGAATCACCGGCAGCGTGAAGCGTTATCATCCTGGTGGCAGGGAACAATTGGCTGGGATGTTGCCATGGCCGGCTATTGTACCTTGAGGGCCGGGGGGAAGGCTGATGCGTTTATTGATGTTCACAGTCCCGGGCAGTTATCATCTCTTTTGCAATGGCTGGATCAGGAGCATATTCCCTGGTTTGTTCTCGGCAGAGGGTCAAATGTGCTGGTGGCTGATGAAGGATACCCGGGAGTGATTCTTCGCCTGAAGGGAGAATTCGCCGACATTGCGTTGCTGCCTTCAGGGAAAAGTGGGTCTGCTCTGGTGCAGGTGGGCGCTGCCTGCACACTGCCCCGGCTTGTCTCCTGGTGCGCTGACCAGGGGCTGGCAGGAGTTGAGTTTTTAGAAGGAATTCCGGGCACTGTCGGCGGTGCTGTCCGAATGAATGCCGGGGCATGGGGACATGATATGGAGGAGTGTCTACAGCATCTTCATGGAGTTGATGACCAGGGAAAACAGCAGAGTATTACTGCAACTGAAATCGGTTTTTCCTATCGCAGGATTTCCTGGTTGCAGGGGAGCATGGAAAAGTTGGTTATAATTGCTGCCCGACTCCGGGTTCAACGGGACGCGACTGCCGCAATACAAAACCGTTGCAAGAACTATCAGCAGCTGCGGCGCAGCAGGCAGCCCAAAGGCGTAGCTTCTGCCGGGTCATTTTTTAAAAATCCCCCGGGAGATTCTGCAGGGCGTTTAATAGAAGCAGCAGGGCTTAAAACATCCAGAAAAGGAGGAGCTGTGGTCTCACCCGTACATGCCAATTTCATTGTGAATGATGGCCATGCCACAGCCGCTGACATTCTCAGTCTGATGCAATGTGTTCAGGAGAAAGTGTATCAGCAGTTTCAGATACATCTTGAACCTGAAGTACAGATTTTAGGGGGGCAAAAGAGGTGAATCAGTTTACGCCCAAATATCCAAGGAGTCGTGGTCGCCTCAGAGCAAAACTTGTGGAATTGCTGCCAGCCGTTGGTGGGTGGCTTCGCCGGTTGTTGGTGAAAAACCGGGTCAGGCAGAAACCTGTGGTGGTTACCAGGAAACGCCGATGGCAGGTTGAAAGTTTTACCAAAAAGGGGATTGTCGGCGCTGCCTGCATTCTTGTGGTGGCGATATCAGGATACTCGGTATGCCAGGTGTTGAAAAAATCCGATATTTTCCGGTTAACCACTGTTGCTGTTTATGGCAATTCGGAGGTGGATAAAACAGAGATCTTTGACCTGGGAAATATTGTCCAGGGCAGGAATCTTTTGAGTATGGATGTTGAAAAATGCAGTAGAGCAATCAGCAGTCATCCCTGGATAGAATCTGTGCAAATTAAGCGGCTATGGCCATCGCGGTTGACTGTAAATGTTCGGGAGTTTAAGCCGATTGCGATGATTAATGTGACCGCTGGAAACAGCAGAGGGCTTTATTATGTTGATGGTAAAGGCAGGGTTTTTGCAAAAGTGGAAAAGGGTCATGAACTGGATTTTCCCGTCATTACCGGGGTTGATACAAACGGTCATGTGAGTGGATCTGTAATTGAGGAAACAGGACTTACCCGTGAGGCTTTTACCTTTATTATGCAGGCGGCAAAGGGAAACCCCATCGTCCCGCTGCAGACAATTTCCGAGGTGAACGTCAGTTCTGCAAAGGGCATTGTTGTGTACCTCGTTGATCGGCCGTTTCCGATTTATATGGGGTACGAAGGCGTAAAGGCGAAGTATAATCGGTTGGTTACCCTGCTGGATCGGTTGTATCGCAAGAAGAAAATACAAGAAATTAAAGAGATACGGATGGATTATTTTGAAGGCCGTATCCTGGTTGCCAAAGTGGAATAATTGCGATGAGTGAGATAGAGAAGCTGGATTTAGAAGAAGAGCTGGAAACCGGTGAACTGGTTGCTGGACTTGATATCGGGACAACCAAAATTTGTGCTGTAATCGGGGAACTTTTTGCCGACAGCCGGGTCGATATTATTGGTGTCGGTACTGCAGCTTCATCGGGCATGAAAAAAGGTGTGGTTGTCAATATCGAGTCAACTGTTCAGGCGATTCGAAAAGCCCTTGAAAGTGCCTGTGATATGGCAGGGTGCGATATTGAAACCGTGTATGTCGGGATAGCCGGTAACCATATTAAGGGCTTTAATTCACCTGGAATTATTGCCATTAATAATCAGCAGATCAGACAGAGGGAAATCGATGAGGTTATTCAGGCCGCACAAACGGTCAAGATTTCAGATAATCAGCAGATTATTCATGTCCTGCCGCAGGAGTACATGGTTGATGATCACACAGGAATTCAAAATCCCCTTGGCATGACCGGTGTACGTCTGGTGACCAATGTGCATATTGTGACTGCAGATGTTACGTCACTTCATAACCTTGTGACCAGTTGTAATAGAGCTGGTTTAAATGTTGCTGAGATTGTGTTGGAATCCGTGGCATCTTCTCACACGGTTCTTGGTCGTGATGAAATGGAACTTGGAGTAGCTTTACTTGATATTGGGGGGGGCACAACAGATCTGGCTGTTTTCTGCAATGGCACCATTAAACATACCTGGGAACTGGCCCTGGGCGGGAATAACCTGACTAATGATCTGTCGGTCGGTCTGCGCACCCCGCTTCAGGATGCGGAAATGCTCAAGTATAAATTTGGCGGCGCCATGTCCTCACTTATCAAAGAAAATCATATTATTGAAGTCCCAACTGTGGGGGATCGAAAGGCCAGGAAAGTCTCACAGCGGGTTATGGTGGAGATCCTTGAGGCGCGTATGGAAGAGATTTTCTCCATGGTTAATAAAAATATCTGTTCATCCGGATACCGTAATCGTATTAATGCCGGCATGGTCATAACTGGCGGTACGGCATTGCTTGCCAATATTGTTGATATGGCAGAACAGATTTTTGATATGCCTGTTCGACTTGGTTTTCCCCAGGGAGTGGGAGGACGGGTGGCTGATATTGAGTCGCCGCGATGTACAACAGGGGTTGGGCTTGTCCTTTATGGTGCCGAGGGTGGACACCATGGGCAGCGGGAGAGTGGTGGAGTTGTCAGTAAGTTAAAAGGGTTCATGAAAAATATCATCTGAAAGCGTGAATATTGCTTTAGTCTCAATGGGTTTAATGGTATAGTTTATGATACTTAAGGATCAACGTGTTTGAGGGGGAAACCATGCCGTTTAGAATGGTTGAAGAAGAATCTGTAGCAACGATAAAAGTCATCGGCGTCGGTGGCGGCGGTGGTAATGCTATTAATACAATGGTTGAAAACCGGCTTGCCGGGGTTGAATTTATTGCTGCCAATACAGATATGCAGGCACTTGAGAAGTCAAGGGCGGATATTCGCATCCAGCTGGGGCCGACCCTTGCCAAAGGCATGGGAGCCGGCGCTGATCCTGAAATGGGCAAAGATTCTGCCCGTGAGAGTTATGATGATCTTAAGAATGCCATGGCCGGGGCAGATATGGTCTTTGTTACCGCTGGCCTTGGTGGTGGCACAGGTACCGGGGCTGCACCTGTTATAGCCAAACTCTGTAAAGATGCAGGCGCATTGACCGTTGCGGTTGTGACCAAACCTTTCTATTTTGAAGCAAAGCGACGCATGCGCAATGCCGAGGCTGGCTGGGAAGAATTAAAAGAGTATTCAGATACAATTATCACGGTGCCAAATGATCGTCTTCTCACGCTGATGCAAAAGAATTCCACTCTGGTGGAGATGATGCAGATGGTGGATGAAGTCTTGCTGCAGGCAGTTCGGGGTATTACTGATCTCATCAATCTGCCAGGTCATATCAATGTGGATTTTGCCGATCTGAAAACAGTGATGAAGGAAGTTGGGCCAGCTATTATGGGCTCCGGAACAGCAGCCGGAGATAACCGGGCCTCTGAAGCCGCAAAACGTGCCATTGATAATCAACTGCTCGAAGATGTCGGTATTGATGGGGCTCGTGGTATTCTCATCAATATTTCTGCCTCAAGCTCGTTGACCATGGGCGAGTTCATGGAAGCCTCTGCCCTGATTCAGGAAAAAGCACACGAAGATGCAAATATCATCATTGGTGCTCTTTTTGATGAAAATCTTGGTGAAGAGTTACGGGTTACGGTTATTGCCACAGGTATTGCCAGTATTGAAGATTCTGAAACAATTTCAGAGCTTGATGTAGTCACTCGCGGGGCTGGTGAAGATATCGAAGCACCACTGAAAAAACATGATGAGCCTGTTACTTCGAAAAAAGAGCCACGGGTGGTCAGTTTTGCACCGCCAAATCCTGTTCCCAAGGGGCTGAGCAAAATGCCCACGCCAATTTTTGATGAGTCGGGAGAGCTGGACGAATGGGAAGAACCTGCCTACCTCCGTAAAAAAGCAAATTGAGTGTTTCGCGTCGTTTAACTTGTGAGCTGAAAGCCGTAGCACTTGTGAGCGTACCATGGCACAGTACCCAATGCTCATTTTGTATTGTGGCTGGTGAATCTGATTCAGCCATGCTGGCTTGTCAGGCCAGGCATGGCAGTAACCTGTCAGCAGGTATTTTTTGCACCCTATACTAGCTCAGGAAACAGGTACAGTTCGTAAAAAATGGAAGGGTCGCCAGCCGGTGGCTCTTCTTTATCCAAATACTTACCCTCTTGCTGTCTCTAATCTGGGCTTTCAGCTCGTTTATACACTGTTAAATCAGTTTGACCATATTGTCTGTGAACGGTTTGTCTATCCGCAGGCAGGGGAACACTTCCGATCACTTGAATCGTCAAGGCCTTTATCTGATTTCCCTGTTGTTTTTGGCTCTGTCAGTTTCGAACACGATTTTCCCCGCCTGGTGGCAATGCTTGTTGCCGGAGGAATTCACCCCCTGGCAAAGGACAGAGGAAGCCGGATAACAGCTGGAGATCCTCTGGTCGTTTTCGGTGGTGTCGGGGTTTTTATGAATCCTGAACCTCTGGCCTCTTTTGCAGACCTTATGGCCATAGGAGAGGCAGAAGTTCTTCTTCCTTCGCTGATAGAAGCCTTGTTGCAAATCCAAAGTCGTGAGCAATGTGTTCTGAGCATAGGCTCGACTTTACCGGGATGGTATGCTCCTGGCGGCTATGATTTTGTTTTTGCTCAAGATGGCCGGGTCGAAGAAATTACAGTCCAATCCGGTCTGCCGACACAGGTGCGTAAACAGGTACTTGAATCGACCTCTGTTGCTGCTCATTCTGAGTTGATTTCACCTGATGCGGAACTGGGCATGTTCATGACCGAGCTTGGTCGTGGATGCAGTCGTGGCTGTCGTTTTTGTGCTGCCGGTTTTATTTACCGTCCCCCCAGGCTTTGGGAGGCCAAGGCTGTGCTGTCGGGGCTGGAGAGCCGTGGCCAGCATATTGACCGTGTAGGACTGTTAGGCATGGAAATGTCAGATGGAAAGACTCTTGACCAGATAGCCCGATATTTGCAGTCCAGCGGTTGTTCGCTTTCATTTTCTTCGCTACGGGCAGATAGAATTTCTGAGCAACTCCTCGGGTTACTGGCAGATTCGGGCTTGAAATCTGTGGCAATTGCACCCGATGGAAGCTCCCAGCGATTGAGGCAGGTCATCAATAAGGGGCTTGCAGAGCAGGATTTAGTCGATGCTGCTGTTGCGCTGGTTGGTGCAGGAATCTACACTTTGAAACTCTATGTGATGATTGGGTTGCCCACGGAAACAGAGGAAGATCTTGATGAACTCATTGCCCTGCTCCATACAATCCGCGAAAGGATTTTACCCATTGGTCGTAAAAAGGGGAGGGTCTGTGAAATTATTCTCTCTGTAAACAGTTTTGTCCCCAAGCCATGGACGCCGTTTCAGTACCTTTCTTTTGGCGGTCAGGATGCACAAACGGCTACAGCAACAGAGAATTGTACTGCCGCAGTAAACCTGCTCAAAGCGCGGATCAGGTACTTGAAAGCTGGCGTGAAAAAAATTGCCAATCTGCATATAAAAGTAGACAGACCAGACAAAGTATTATCACAGGCGGTTTTTTCCAGGGCAGATCGTCGGATTGCCCCTGTTTTACTTGACATTGGCACGGGCAAGCGTTCATTTAAGCAGGCTATGAAATTTCATGGCTTACGGGCGTGGGAATATGCGGTTCGACCAAGGTCGGCAGA
Source organism: Candidatus Desulfobulbus rimicarensis (assembly GCA_008633435.1). GTDB lineage: Bacteria > Desulfobacterota > Desulfobulbia > Desulfobulbales > Desulfobulbaceae > Desulfobulbus_C > Desulfobulbus_C rimicarensis. Next base: position 23,405 of record RKSL01000024.1, read on the forward strand.
TGAACTGTTCTGCTGGCAGGTGGTTGACCATGGAATAAACGACGGGTATCTCTTTCAAGAGCTTCAAAGAGCTGTGGCCGCAAAGGCGACCCGGCCATGTGATACCTCTATTTGTCGGCGTTGTGGTGTCTGCAATGAAGATACAACTTCCTGATTTTTCTTTTCTCCGAACGCGAAAGCGTAACCGGTGGCGGTCTATTCATTCCGGCTCGCACTCTTTTACCCTTGTTAAGTACTTTTCTTACACTTCCCTTGCTGTACTGCTGTTAGCCTCTCTGTTGCTCACCTGGGTGCTCTCCAATAATGCCAAAAAAGTAATGCTTGAGCGGAGTGACAGCTATTCCCGCCTTTTTGCAGAAAACCTGAATCGCCAGGTTTTTCTGCAGTTTGTGCTGCCCACGGTTGTTCGGTACGGACGTATTGCCCTGTCCGATCCTACCCAGTTTAAACGTCTTGATGTTATTGTCAGAAATATTACCAGGGGCATGCTTATTCAGTCGGTGAGTATTTTTGATTCTGGAGAAAATATTATCTCCTATTCAACGGAGCCTGAGCTTGTAGGTAAGCGTGATGTGGGAGGAATAGAATATCAGAAAGCCCTTGATGGTGAGAGTAACTCTGTCCTTATTTCCAGTGGATCGCTTCTGAATCTCCTTCCCGGCGCCCCTCCTGTGTATTGTACCTTGAAAACCTATGTGCCTTTTCGCCAGGATCGAGGCCTGAGTCGCCGTACCGGTGAAATTATGGGCGTGGTTGAGGTGGTTAAAGACTTATCTGAGGATTTAAAGGCGATAATCTCTCTCCAGTTCAGGATTATGCTGCTTTCGCTCACAGTCATGGGGCTGCTCTTTGGCATACTCAGCGCCATTGTCATACGTGGTAACCGGATTATGGAGGACAAGGCCAAGGAACGTCGTCGTCTTGAAGAGCAGCTTCACGAAACCCAGCGACTTGCCGCCCTTGGCAAGATGGTGGCAGCGGTTTCCCATGAAATAAAAAATCCACTGGGCATTGTCCGCTCCACTGCTGAAATGCTTGGCAAACGGATAAGCAAGGTCGCCCCAGGAAATGAACAGTTGGCAGAAATTATCGTTGAAGAGACCAATCGACTTGATGGTATTGTTCGTGAATTTCTTGACTTTGCCCGTCCCAGGGATCCGGTGAAAGCGTACGGCTCAGTGAATACTTTGATTGAGCGGTTGGCCCGTTTCATGGAACCGGAATTCAGTACCAGGAAGATCAATTTTGCCATGGATCTCAGCCCGGTGCTGCCTGAAGTCCCCATGGATGGGGAACAGATTTATCAGGTTCTGCTCAATATTGTCATTAATGGTATTCAATCCATGGAAGATGGTGGTAAGATAACGGTGAAGACCTACCCGCTTCCCCATGGAAAAACAGTAGCTATTGAGGTGGCAGACACCGGTATCGGGATGTCTGAGGAAACAATGGAACAGATTTTCACGCCTTTTTTTACGGACAAGAATCGTGGAACCGGGCTGGGGTTGTCCATTAGTCGAAATATTGTAGAAAAGCATGGTGGCTCAATCACCGTACGCAGTCGAGAAGGGATGGGGACGACCTTTACTATTATTCTTGGCCTGGACGAGAATTCCTGAGCGTTTTGTAGCCCTCAGGAGAAATTTTGAGGCAACATTGCCCATAAATAATGAATGATCTTGATGTTTCAGAACTCAGTTTTCAGAACAGGGGCCCTTATACCTTTACCATAAAATCCGGTGAAGTTGCCGGGCTTACAGGAGCTTCCGGTGCCGGGAAGAGTCTGCTTTTGCGTGCAATAGCTGATCTTGACCCACATGACGGCGAAATAAGGGTAGGCGAGATGAGATGCAACGCGACCCCGGCGCAGTTGTGGCGAAAAAACGTGGGGTTGCTCCTGGCGGAGAGCTGCTGGTGGTTTGATGATGTGGGGGATCATTTCCAGACTTCTGAAAAAACTCCCCTGGTCACCCTTGAGAAACTGGGTTTTGACCGTGATGTTTTTAGCTGGCAGGTGAGCAGACTTTCAACAGGTGAAAAACAACGACTTGCTGTTGCCCGTTTGTTACAGAACAATCCCCGTGCCTTGCTCCTGGATGAGCCTACAGCGAGTCTTGATGCGGCGAGTATTGAGCGTACTGAAAATATTCTTGTCGATTATTGTCGGCAGCATCAGGTGCCGCTGCTCTGGGTCAGTCATGACCATACCCAGTTGGATCGGGTTGCTGATTGTCGATTCAACCTGGATGATAATGCGGTATTAACGCAGCAGGAGGGAAGCTGTCATGGGGGTTAAACCGTTATCGCCACTGGATCTCAGCATTGCAGCCAGTCTTGTCCTGCTGCTTGGTTACCTGAGTCGCCGCCTTCAACTCGGTCTTGAAAAACGACTGGCTGTTTCTGCCCTGCGAACTACAGTGCAGCTGCTGTTGATCGGGCAGGTATTACGCGTTCTTTTTGGTCATGCCACCCTGATTTTCGTTGTCGCTATTTCCATGGTCATGCTCACTATTGCCGGCCGGGAAGTCATGGCTCGCCAGCATCGACGTTTACCTGGAATGGAGGGCTGGCTGCTGGGAACCAGCTCCATGTTTGTTTCGTCGTTTTCTGTGGCCTTTATTGCCCTTGCGGTGATCATTGCCAATGATCCCTGGTACACCCCGCAATATGCAATACCGCTCTTGGGAATGCTCCTTGGTAACACCATGAACGGCATAGCCTTGTCCATGGACAGAATGACAGAAACACTCTGGCAGCAGCGTCAGGTGGTTGAACAGCGGCTGCTTCTGGGCGAAACCAGTGATGAGGCCAGTGCTGAGATTCGTCGTCAGGCCATGCGCTCGGGAATGATCCCGATTATAAACTCCATGGCAGCTGCAGGGCTGGTCAGCTTGCCCGGGATGATGACCGGTCAGATTCTTGGCGGATCATCGCCAATGGATGCAGTAAAATATCAAATTCTCATTATGTTTCTCATCGCTGCCGGAACTGGTTTCGGGGTGATGAGTTCAATGTGGCTGCTTACACGCAAGCTCTTTGATGATCGGCACAGGCTGCGACTTGATCAGCTCCACGTTTCTTCATGAACCATCAGAACCGGGCCGGTTTTTCCCGTCCGTGCAGTTGGGGCTGCGGAGAAATTCCAGCGATAGTCAGCCACTATCAGATATATATGCAATCAAGATGAGGGCAATAATGAATAAGAGCATCGCTCATCCAGAGGAGTCTTGCAGGTGAAGAAAAGAGTGTATCTGGGCATAACAGTTGTCGTGTTACTTGGCATCTTTGTTTATCAGGCACCGGCTCTGCTTTCCTCAAGATGGGTACGGGATGAGCTTCTGCAGCGGATCAACAGCAGAGGGATGCAGAAAGTTGCTTTTGCTAATTGTACCATAGGGTGGCATAAGGGCATTGTCTGTGAACAGGTTGAGTATACTGATCAGGGGCGGGGTATACAGATCAGCATTCCCAGAATAACCGGGAGTCAGGGGCTGCTGGCCATGGCTGTGACCCCACATAATCTGGGCATAATAACCATTCACCATCCCGTGGGTACGCTCGCTTTAGCTGGAGTGGCCTTGCCCGATAACAGTGATCAAACTGTAGACCAGGGAGCTGTAACTGGAGCTTCAGTAAAGACAATAACAAAGAAAAAACTGTCGGGTAATGGCGCACCTTTCTGGGGTAAGTATTTTCTGAAGTTGCAGGTTGAGGAGGCGGATGTCGTCTTTGGAGGCGGTTCCAGGGAACCTGTAAAACTGATTAGTCATGGTACTGTTGATGCCACTCTCTCTTCGGGAACTGTTGAGTATACTGTTGCCGTTCAATCGGGAGATGGCCAGGGCGATGCCACGGCCAAAGGGTTTATTAATTTGCCGGTTCGTGAAACCGGGCTGCTGGAAACCATGGTCACTGAAACCCGGTTGCAGTTTACAAATTTTGAACTGCAACCCTTTTCCAGGTTATTGCCTGAAAAAGGGTTGCTTCCTCTATTTGCAGGCAGGCTTTCCTCTGCAATGCTGGTAAAAACAAGTGGCCTGTCGACCCTTAAGGCAAAAGGTAGCGGAGAAATCCATAACTTTACAGCCACCGGCGGTGTTGCAGGTCAGGATAATCCGGAATTTGAAAAGATTTCTCTGCAGCTTGACCTGACGAGGGATGTAAACCATGGCCTGCAAATCCCTGGTCTGCATCTGGTCTCGGATGTTGGTCAACTGGACGTGACCGGGACGTATACCGGAAAAACCTCTCGTCTCCAGGCTAAAGGGCAGATAAATCTGCCAATGCTGTTTGCTCAATTTCCACATCTCAGTCATATCAATCCCCAAACCCGGCTCGATAAAGGCGACATGGAAATAACCCTTGACCTTTCCCGGCAAGGTAATCTGATCAATATCAGCACCCGTGCTGACCTGGCAAGTTTTGCAGGTATGCAGGGGCAGCGGCCATTTCGCTGGGATAAGCCGGTTGCCGTGAATTTTACCGGCACTCTTGGCGGCAGCGCGGGGCCACAGGTAAAAGAAGCCAGAGTGAGCGCATCGTTTATAGAGCTTGAGGGCAGCGGCGATCTTAAAAACTTTACCCTCCACGGCAGCAGTGACCTGGGGGCGGCGTTTAAAGAACTTGGCACGGTCTTTTCCCTGGGGATTGCAGGCAAGGGGCAGCTTGTACTGGAGGCAAAATCGAGTCAAATTGGCGAGGACAGATACCTGCTTACCGCAGACCTGCATAGTGATGATCTGGTTTTGTTTCACGGCAAGGATGTTCTTCTGCCCAAAAAAGAATTTGCCGTAACAGCACGGTTGGATACGCCGGGCGCATTGCCTGTTGAAAGGGGCGACGCCATGAATCTGAGTATCGAGCTTTCCGGCTGGCCGGGTACGATTCAGGGGAAGTTTGATTCCATCTTTACAAAACAGGGCAGGTTACAATCACAATTTGACTGCCAGTCAACGCTGCAACTTGCCAGGGTAACTGATATTTTACATACTTTGGGATCACTGAATCCTGAAACGACAGTTACCGGCACCCTGGCTGTGGATGTTGTTGGTCATTCTGACGAAAAAATTCTACACACAGGTTCTTTGAAGAGTACGGTGAAAAATCTGGTGATGTATGACAGAGGAGTGATCATCCGTGAACCTCTACTTGAACTACGATCGGCGTTGGTCGAACCCGGCACAAAAAAGAGCAAATTATCAGGTGCTGTCAAAACCTTGGCTGAAGAAGCTGATTTTTTTACCACAGG
>RKSL01000149.1 GCA_008633435.1 Candidatus Desulfobulbus rimicarensis
AACTTATAACTCTTGCCATCAGTTTTATAATTTATGCGCTTATTGTCTGGAAAATGACAAATAAATCATTTTTTCCGGCTATTATCTGCTTATTGCCATTTGTCACCTCGCAATCTGTCCTGTATGTCTACTCAATGGCATGGTCAGAAGGCGTATTTTGTTTATTCGCTCTACTGGGGTTTTACTTTCTAGCCAGTTATTTAGAGAAGGAAAACAATAAGTTGTACATTCTCGCTTTTTCTGCCTTAGCCATCAGTTTTGCTTTCCTGACCAGATATGTCGGGATAACACTCATCGGCACAGGCATCATTACTCTTGCCTTTTATTCCAGCCAGGACATTAAGAAGCGCCTGACAGACAGCCTATTTTTCAGTTTTTTCAGTATGACACCAATCTTCTTATGGATAGGACGAAACTGGCTTGTCAGCAACGCTCCAACCAGCAGACATTTAGCTATTCATCCTGTTTCACTTGACCAAGTGAAAGCTGGTATTCAGGTGTTACTCAACTGGTTATTCATTCCAAAAAATTTTTCATTTACCTTACTGTTAACAGTATTGTGTATTGCCCTAATATACATTCAATGCACAAAATATACTAAAAGACAATATATAAACAGAACATTCGAAATCTGTTCAATTTTTATCTTTACGTATTTACCTTTTCTTCTCATCTCCATTTCTCTCTTTGATGCACACACTCCTCTTAGTTCTAGAATTCTGTTTCCAATCTATTTGCTTTTTTTCATCGCATTAGGGGCATTAAGCTTCAGGGCATACACGACAAGAAGAATTCAACTAGCAGGATATTTGCTCTTTTTTCTCTTATTGATATTATCTTATGCACAACTCGAGAGACAGCAGCAATACCTGTTGTTTGCAAAGACAAACGGTATTGGCTTTGCTGATAAAATCTGGACTGAATCTGAAACTCTCCACTGGGTAGAGCAGTTGCCTCCAGACTGCATTATTTATACCAATGCCCCGGATGCCATAACAATAATTGCTCATCGATCCAGTAAAATGGTTCCGGTACTGATATCTCCCTTAGACCGAAATACAAATACACATTTTCCTCGTGATATAAAAAAAATGAAATCAGAAATATCAGAACACAACGGCGTGATTGTCTATCTGAAAAGAATCACATGGAGGTGGTATTTACCCACGTTAAAACAGCTGAGTCAACAACTCCCCCTGGAACTTCTATATATGGGAAAAGACGGAATTGTGGTTTCCTTAAAGAACCAAACTCAAGAAGATCAGCACAATCCTGCTTCTGCCAGACACTGATTCCGGCAGAAGCAAAACTGATGTTTCATCATTTAACAGACGTGAGGAATTTGACACGACATCCGACTTACTGCACAAGGAGCAGCCTGCTGCTGTTTACAGAGGCTCTTCGACGTTGTTTTCCTTTTCCCCGGCAGTTGGCTGATATCTGTTCGCCATTTTCATTCACCATGCCCCGTTCTCTTGGCGAGGCGACGATAGCATCAATCTGTTCCTGGGTCAGAAACTGTGCTCCATATGCAGCATCATTGGCAAAAATCAAGGAAACAAAGGCACGCAAATGATTACGTGACCCTTTGACCAGATTTTGATAGGCAACCTGGATATCCGTATTATCCGTCTGTGCCAGCAGATCATAGAGATCTTTAATATCAAGATCTTCAATAGTTGCCCCAACTTGCAGCGCATCCACCATGGAGGTCTGTCCCTGTGCCACCAGATCATTATAGAGTTGTTGTAACTCTGGATCGGTAAATACTCCCGGGGTGGGGTCAGTCACCGGATCAGGACGACTATATTTATCGAGTAATGCTTTGACTGCATCCATATGGCGCTGTTCACTTGACGCAATACGGCTGAAGACGGTCATCCCCCATTTGGTGAACAGGGTCTGATATACATCCCGAGCGAGTTTCTCCTCTTCACGCATTTTCTCAAGACCTGTTTCTTCTTCAGGGCTGAGTTCCTGATAAGGAAGCGTGGCAATAATGGTGGACAGGCCTGTTCCATTTCCTGGGGATGTACCATGTCCTGGTCCGCGCCCATAGCCACGGGCATCACCGGTTACAGGGGAGAGCAACAGGCAGGCAAGAAATGTCAAACTGGCGACTGTTCGCATGGTTCTGGTACTGTTCATAATGTATCCTCCGAAAAGTAATGATCTGAAATGTATCGTTGCACCCATTACTTTCAGAAAACATGCCAGCTACGATTCGCACTGCAATAGATCGCTAAATCAAGTCGTTATCGTAATAATGACCGTGCTGAAAAAAGGCTCAAGCTCGACATTTCCGTTTACCCTCGACAAAAATGTCGAAAAAGCAGGGAGTACAACGTACTGGATATATGTAGAGATTATTCCAGGGCAAAATTCAGGCTGGCCTGGACAAAGAACGTCCCGTCTTCATCCCCTCCGCTTTCCTGGCTGTAATCGGCTCGAAGGGTCAAGGAAAGGGGCTGCAGGATAGTCCAGCTGAAAAGAATATCTCCCTGGTTCAGCAGGGAATCTTCATTGTCTGAATATTCAAGCTGATACTCAACGCGCACCAGCATATCAGCAACCGGCTGCCACTGGTAGCTGGTCAGCAGATTGAGAATATTTTCCTGTTCATCTGTGTAATAGCCATAGCCAAGACTTATCCGCATTCCGGGCAGCCATTGCGGCCAGTGACTGAGCTGGATATTGGGGTTAAACTGATCACTCCTTCCTGAACCGTATTGTTCATAGTAGAGACTGCCACCAAGTTCCCAGGATGGAGCCAGCGCATACCCCCCGGAAATCCCAGAGAGTTCTTTAACCTCTATGTTCAGGGCAGAACGGCTCTTTTCAGGGTCATAAATCGGGTCGGGTTCCCGTTCCCGGGAATAGGTAAGATCTACCCAGTAAGTGGCATCGCGATGGGCAAGCGACAGATAGCCTGTCACAATATGCTCACTGGAATCAAGCCGGTAAAATCCGGAATTGTCTTTATTGGTAAATTCTTCATCCCGAATTCGCAGAGAAACCAAGGCACTCTCCAGTAAAGGCCATGAAAAATAGGCAAAAGGAGCTCGCCTGGTCAGGGAAAAATCAACGTCATTATACAGTTCATTTTTCTGATATATTGAACTCTGCAACCAGCCAATGCCGAATGTTTTCCCACGGCCCCACGACTTGCTGACCTGCACACTTGCGGCCTGCTCTTCCCAGGTTGCAATGTCCGCCTGTATGGAGGGGGCATATTCTGTTTGCTGCTGCAGGGAGCTGTAGGCCCGGACAAGAATCTGGTGCAAACGATTATATCTGCGTATCCCCTGACGGGCAGCAATACCGCCCGGATTAAGGTCAAGTGATTTTTTGTAGGCTGCAACTGCCTCTTCTTCACGACCAAGTGTCTCCAGCACAGTACCAAGTTTTAACCAGGTGGCAGCATCTTCAGGATGCGCAGATACCTGGCCATAATATTTCTCTGCAAGGATGAGCAGTTGTCTGTTTCCTGCAGACTGCCCGGCAGTATCACCAAGTCCGCTGATACCGCTTTCCTCCAAATCAAGTGCCCGGGTTGTTTCCCTGATATGAAAGAACAGTTTAAGCTGATCAAGCAGGTTACTCTCTTCGTTTGTCTCAGGTAACGCCCTGTTCCCGTTAACCGTTTCAACAGTTGCGCCGGACTCAACCGAAGCTGCCATGGAGAGGCACGGCAACAACAGCAGGCTGCTTAAAAAAAAAGGGAGACTATATAATTGCTGTTTTTTCATAGACATAAATAAGAAAGATTCTGCTCCCCACATCCATGGAGAGCAGAATCAGTTGGTCTATTTTGCACAGTGACTCATCACTGCAACTCACCTGCTTATTGGCGCAGATCGCAGATGCCGTCACCATTAAGATCAACAAAGTTGTCATTTATGCCGTCACCATCAGCATCGACAAAACCCACGCCCGCACCCTGTCCTCTATTTCCCATGCCGGGACGGGTACCAACAGGCAGTCCGGTATTATCGCAGATGCCATCGCCATCGGCATCAACAAAGTTATCGTTAATACCGTCACCGTCGGCATCGACAAAACCAGGGCCAGGCCCATTGCCCGCATATCTCTGTTGCATCTGTGTCTGGGTGGTAGTCTGGGGCATAACTGCATTGCCGCCGCGAAAACGACCGGCATCCGCATTCATAGGAACAGAAAGCAGACCAATGCAGGAAAGCATAGTCACACTGAGAGAGATTTTTGTACTGAGTTTCATGGTGTTATCCTCCTGTAAAAAATGGTTTGAACAAAAGATATGACTGGCCGGTCATCTATAATACCCTTCTATTGCATTGGCTGTGCCAGAACACTTTAATTTTAATTTCCTAAAAATATAAGTATGTTAGCAACAATGACATCGGCTGATATTCAGATATTGCCAGGACAACTCGACAATTATAGGGGGTGTTCGAAAATTTTGTCGAAAAGAAGCACAAAGAGAGAAGCCACGATTTACAGGAAAGAACGGAGCGACAACAGACTTATCGAGACCGACAGACAACCAGGTGATTGCCGGTACAACAATACCGACAATCACCCACGTTCTGAAAAGCATACCAAATATTTTCTCTGCAACTGATATCGGCACCAAGCCTGGCAGAAGGGCTTGGTTTGCATCTGCAACACATCACAACAAGATTTACATGTTACTCAAACACTGTGGCCTTGTTATCTATTTTCATAATACGGTCACAAAAGGGAAGCATCCTGTCGTCATGGGTGACCATGATGATGGCCACATCCTGTTCCCGTGCTATCTGTTTAAGCATCTTGACCACATCGACCGATCGTTGGATGTCAAGGGCTGCTGTGGGTTCATCAGCCAGGATAATCTGGGGGGTATTGACCAGTGCTCTGGCAATGGCTGCTCTCTGGTTCTGGCCACCTGAAAGTTGTGAGGGCATGGCCTTTTCTTTGTCGGCAATGCCTAA
>RKSL01000150.1 GCA_008633435.1 Candidatus Desulfobulbus rimicarensis
CTCCTCTTCACGGCTTAAGGCCAGGTTAATCTCTTTTTCTGCCCTGGCCGCCATGTTTTGCAATCGATAGTTTTCAGCCAGGCCGTATCGGCAGCCTATAAAAATATACTCTTCTATTTGTCCAGCCAGTCCCAAACATTGCTCATAAATTCTCTGCGCCTGCGCATATTTTTTCTCATTGCGGTAATAGCTGGCAAGATCCCAGATAATATTGCCATACTCCTCGCTTGCCATCCCCTTTTTCAGTCGAACAGTCTTTTCAGCGTCAACCATGACCACTTCCCCCTTTTCAGGGAAGCCATCCCCGACATGGACATCAGCAAGGGTCGGGAAAATATCTGCAGACGGGCAGTCGCCATCTGCGGGAACACAGCTTTTGTACTGACTGATGATTGCCTCGTAAACCTTGACCAGCTCCTGCCTTCTGCCGGAATGTTCGAGAATATCAGCAAGACTATAGAGCGTGCTTGTAATTTTTTCTGGTTTGTCCCCAAGCTGTTGCTGCGTGTTGAGTATCTGTCGGTACAGGGCTTCAGCCTCATCGGGCCGCTGCTGCTTTATCCTGATCCGGGCAAGAATTTTCCTGTCTCGAATGCGGCGCAGACTCTCTTGACCAAAGAGCTGCTTACCTGCTGCGCCTGCCCGTACAACATAACGCTCAGCCATATCAAGATGTTGCTGTCGCATGGAAATATTTGCCAGATCATTGAGTGATATATACGTGTATCGGGAATATTCACCAAACTTTTTAACCGAAAAATCAAGTAATTCTGCAACAGTTTCCTGCGCCTCATCATACTGTTGGCTGCGATACTGATCATGGTAGCGGGAATGCATAGTACCCCACCGACTGCCAGCAGAGGGAAACAGGTATGACCAGCCAATCTGCAGCCCCACGCCAAGCAGCAGAAAGGGGATAAAAACCAGAAAAAAACGGCGCACAGGCTTGCGGCTGATCGAAAATCTGCCCCGGGCAACCATCTCCTCACGCTCATCAAGATCAAGGTGGCCATGATCATATTTTTTGCAAAAATCCTTGTCCATGCCGTTTAAGCGGGTCATGGTGGCCAGCCCGGTGAGCAGATAGGGATGATAACCGCCGGGAAACGCTTTAACAAAACTGTCGGCAACAAATTCACCCTTCAACCGCAGTCGCTTCATCACTGTTGAAAAAACGATCAACCCCACTATCAGGACTGCAAATTCAACCCCGGGCGAAGTGAAGATCCGACCCTGAGAAAGCACAACAAACCCCACCATGACAAAGGGGATGAGCAGGTGAAGCAGATGGAGATAACGCAGATATCTGGTGTCTTTCAGATGCCCGATTTCATGCAGAATAACCCCTGTAATTTCCTGCTCGTTGAGATGTTCGAGCAGCTCAACCCCCAGCAGCACTCTCTTGCGAGTATAGAGTGCCACGGCGTTGCGAATGCCTCTCCCCAGCAGGACAAGCTGATACGGTCCCTGGTCTGTAACGAGTTTGTTCAACGTATCAAAACGGTTTTTCAGGGGGGTGGGTAACTGTTCCGGGTCGCAACGCAGACCAAACCATGTATGTGCGTGGTCAAACAACAGGTACGTCAACCCGAAATAGAGCAGCAGAGCAAGGGGTGGCGGTACCCAGAAAATGATGTTTTTCTCCGGAGAAACCACCGGAACCTGGAGAAAAATCACCAGCCAGAGCAATGAGTTGGTCAACAGCGAAAACCAGTACCCGGCCCTTACCCGCACCAACATGGGCAGCGGCGCCAGTGCTTCTTTTCTGTGAATAAACCAGTTGCCGCAAAGCGCTACCAGGAATCCCGCATTGAGCAGCAGCAGGGCAACGCCCTGAAAAAGAGGAACATATACCGCACCTTTTGCCCTCGCGGAAACGGCAAAACAGGCAAGCATTAGCGAAATGGTATAGAACCCGAAAAGCCAGCCGGCAATCCCTTTGCGCCGTGCAGGAAACATCCGTGAAACCAGCCAACTGAGCAGCAGGTAACCACAGGAGACCACCCCGAAAACCAGCAGCAGCCGCATCATGATAAACCTGCTCTCGTCAGTGATAACCAGGCAGGTGGCGGGCAAGGCGGCAAAACTCCAGTTGGATACTTGTGAAAAAACCATTGAACGTCTTCCTTAAAGTAGACAAATTTTATGCAGTATGTGTAGAATGCGCATTATCGAGTATTTTCCGTTTCCGCGATGGTGCCCCCCAGCAGATATGCTCACATCTCCGAAAACCTGAATTGCGGGCAAAGCCCTTGTAACATGAAGACTCCCACATCATATACGACAGCAACACACTCCAAACGAAATCTCTATGTTCTCACCGGGCTGATCCAGGGTGTTGCCTGCTACCTGGCCATCACCTGCTGGCCCAAGGGGAATCTCTGGGGCAGCGCCCTCACTCTGGCAGGGGTTGTCGGGATCGTGGTCGGCTGTCTGACCCTGCAGTTCACTGGCCGAAAATCTCAGTTGTCATGGCGGATTGCAGCGGCAGCACTCATGGGTGGTATCTTTGCCCTTCCTGCAGCATGGTGTGTCATCCAGAGTCCTGCTGACGACATACCGTACAACCAGTGGCAGTCCGTGCTGACCGCGAGCGCGGTCAGCAGCTCCCTGGTGCTGCTCTCCATCCTGCTACCCTTTGTTCAGGCGTGGCCCAACCGTGAACACGGCCATTTCAGATACCCAGATCTGTTTAAACACAGCTGGGATAATTTTTTCATCCTGCTGGTGGCAGCAATGCTTGCAGCGGCGTACTGGCTGCTGATTGTGCTGTGGGCAATGCTCTTTAAAATGGTAGGGATACCCTTATTTAAAACGGTTTTTTTCACTCTTCCCTATGCCAGCATTACCCTGCCGCTGGTCTTCTCGCTGGGCATCCATATCGGGTTCAGCCACGATCAGGTTATCGGCACCCTGCGCCAGATCACCCTTTCCCTCTGCACCCTGCTCATGCCCCTGGTTGCCCTGATTACCATCCTTTTTGCACTCAGCCTGCCCTTTACCGGGCTGCAACCAATCTGGGACACCGGCTATTCAACACCTATCCTGCTCTGCCTTGTTGGGGCCAATATCCTTGTTTTCAATGGTATTTTTCAGGATGGTCAACAAAAAAGCCCCTATCCGCCCCTGCTGCGCAAAGGCATTGAGGCCACCATGCTGCTGTTGCCCTTTTTTTCCGCAATCGGGGTCTACTCAACAGCACTGCGCATCAGCCAGTATGGATTGACTCCACACCGTATTTACCTGGCAGTGCTCCTTGTTGTGGGTTGTAGTTACAGTCTCAGCTACGGATTTGCAGTGCTCAAACACTCCAGCGTCCGGATGGGTGCCATTCGTCCTGCCAACACCGTGATTGCACTCATGATCTGCCTGTTCATCCTCCTGCTGCACAGCCCTCTGTTCAACCCGGCGGCAATCAGCGTCCGCAACCAGATGCACCGCCTGCTCTCAGGAAAAGTACAACCGGAGAAGTTTGATTTCGGTGCGCTTAAATTTCAGCTTGGCAAGAACGGAATGAATGCTTTGAACCGTCTCAACGCCCTTCCTGAAAATGATACCCTTCGAAAAAAAATTACTGCCGAGCTTGTTCGGGTAAATACAGCACAGGGGTATTACGACTGGAACGAATCCAGAACCCGCAAGGCCACTACCCCATCTCCCCGCTTTACCATGCTTGGTTCCGACACCGTCACCCTTGATGGACTTGAGGATATTCTCCCCGAAGAACAGTGCCGCCTATCCCCCTGTTATGTCTACCCTATTGACTTGAACAACGATACCATCAAAGAGCTGATCCTGATCGAACAGCCACCCATGTATTCACCGTTATGTCTTTATGGCCGCAATACAGAAAACAACTGGGAAAAACAGGGAACCCTTGGCGCAGAAATGAGTGCTGACAAGCAGGCTGAAATAGTGAAACTATTAAAAAAATCATCACCCAGAGCAGCTGCCCCCCGTTACCAATCCGTGCAAATTGGCAAAACCATCTATCATTTCCAGGATTTGTTTTTGACCGAGGATTCGCACTGAAGTGGGCAGGTATTTCAACAGGTTACACACATTTTCTCGCTCAACCAGGTCTTCTCAAACCATCTTACGTATGAATACCTGGCAATTCTTCACGTTTTACATATATATACTGTGAAGAATGCATTTTGTACAAATGAAAGAAGAAAAATCGTAACCGTTTACCAGCCCCCCTGCTTCGTCCGATCAGGCCTCCTCGCATAGGCGGTGACACCACTTCGCTGTTATAGCTCGTCGCCCGGCTTGAACGAATCAGGGGCACTGGTCAACGGTTACAGATTGGTGTAATAGCAAGGCTACAGCTCCCTTGGTGAACGGTTACGAAAAAACTGCCCTGCAACGTCTGTCAACTCAACGTATAAGAGCTGTTTACTCTGCAACCAGTGAACATAAGCCACCAGATTCAGAGAAAATCCCCATGTCCGAGCCACCAGACCAGAATATCGACCATGCTCTGCTCCTTGAGCTGGCAGCCATGAAAATGCCCTTTGGCAAATATGCCGGGCGGCTGCTTGTTGACCTTCCTGAACCGTATGTGGTCTGGTTTGCCCAGAAGGGCTTTCCCAAAGGGCGTCTTGGGACGATGCTGGCCATTGTGTATGAGATAAAAGTCAACGGCCTCGAGTATCTTTTTGAACCGCTAAAGGACTGTAAAAAAACTCCAAATAAGCCTGGATAACACTGTCTAGCTGAGAGGAGAGACCTGACATCCCTTTACATAATCAACGTAATGCTTACATATTCTGCATCAATGAGAAACCCATTTTTACTCTTCATTTTTTATATTTTCATACCAAGGAGAAATCATGTATTGGAATTGGTTAAAAGGTGGAAGCGCGCTGGGAATCGCGTTTTTGCTGGCTGTTGTCCTGGTTAAACCCATTGGCGTTTCGACCCAGTTTGTCATCCTTGATGGCATTATTGGTGATACTGTCAATGACTCGCTGGTGGTCAAAGATCAACAGGCTAAAAAAGGATACAGCAGCAGCAATGCGTATCTTAACAAATCGGGTGGAAAGTATGCAAAATCGGTGGCTCACCCGTTGAATTACAGCTTTATATTTGTAGCAAGCATGATTTTGGGCGGTTTACTGGGCAGAATGTTCCAGCCCGGAACCGGCAGTGTAAAGATAAAGCAGATTCCGGAAGTGCATCAACGCAGGTTTGGTAACAGCCCTGTCGCGAGAGCGCTGATTGCATTTATCGGTGGTTTTATTGTTCTCTGGGGGGCACGACTTGCCGGCGGATGTACCAGTGGTCACATGATGAGCGGTATGATGCAGACGTCAATCAGTGGCTATCTGTTCGCTGTTGCGGCCTTTACTGTTGCTGTCCCCACAGCTATACTCATCTATAAGAAATAGGAGCAGTCCATGGATATCTTGTTAGCTGTTATACTGGGCACGATGTTTGGTTTTGTTCTTCAACGTATTGGTGCCGGAGATCCGGATAAAATTATCGGCATGCTGCGTCTTACCGATCTCCACCTGATGCGAACTATTTTTGCCGGTATCGGCATATCTTCCGCCCTCCTGTTCCAGGGGATGCAGGCCGGGGTTATTGATCCCGGCCACCTGAGTGTAAAAACCATGTATACAGGGGTTATTTTTGGGGGCATGCTGCTTGGTTTTGGCTGGGCTCTTTCCGGATTCTGCCCGGGAACCGGCGTTGTGGCGCTCGGCACCGGAAGACTGGACGCACTGTTTTTTATTCTGGGCGGGTTGGGAGGCGCTGCCGTGTACATGTTGATGTATGGTAGCCTGAAATCAACTTTTCTCATGCAAAAACTCTTTGGCGGCAAGGCAACTCTTGTTGTCACCGCGAAGTCGACACCACTTCTTGACATGAGCTGGAGTCCGTGGATAGCCGTTGGTATCGGTATCCTGATGCTGATAATTGCAAGGCTCCTGCCGGAAAAAATCAGGTAGTATCCCCACGTTGCCTTTCCGTCGGCTGTTGCGATGTCACCGCAAGGCAATTACGGCCCCAAACACCCCGGCCCTGAGACAATACTTCGCCCTCCAGAGACCGGGGTTATGGCAATTCGGGTGGCGATACGTTCTTTCAACGCCGGGACATGGGAAATGATGCCGATGAGCTTACCCTGGCGATTAAGATGTGCCAGGGTTTCCAGGGCGGTTTCAAGAGCCTCTTCATCAAGAGTACCAAATCCTTCATCAAGAAACAGGGAATCGACCCGTGTTTTTCTGCCTGCCATTTTAGACAGCCCAAGCGCCAGTGCCAGACTGACGATAAACGATTCACCGCCTGAAAGATTCTTGGTCGAACGGATCTCTGCGGCCTGGTAATTGTCTATAACATTCAGTTCAAGCGGTTCGTTATCATCCCTGACCAGAACATAGCGATCTGTCATTTTGACCAGCTGGCGATTGGCATGGGTTACCATCAGCTCAAAGGTGATGCCCTGGGCAAAGTTGCGGTATTTTTTGCCATCTGCCGAGCCGATGAGATTATGCAGCTTCTGCCAGCGGTTGCATTCGTCCTGCTGGGCGGAAATCTGCTGCATCCTGGTTTGACGCTGCTCTTGTGCCAACTGATTATTGGTCAAGATCTGCCTTATGGCACCACGCTCTTCACGCAGCTGCGCCAGTGCCTTGAGAAGTGTTTGCTGTTCCTGGTGCAAAGATTCCAACGGTGTGCTGGTGATATTTTTTTTCTGAAGCAAAGCCAGTTTTTCTGCTCTGTCCTCTGTTCTGGCCTGAACCTCCAGCTCTTTTTCTGTCAGCTTTTTGTATTGAAGCCCAAGAGCTTCCAGCTCATTGCGTTCAAGTCGTGCCCCGATAAAGGCGGCTTCATCAACAAACTCTTCCCGGCGGTAATGGTGCTGAAATATGTTTTCCTGCTCCTCAAGCTCAGGCTTTCGCCCGGTCGTGGATTTTTGCAGCTCATCTCGGCGACTTGTTACCGCTGTGATCTGCTGCCGTAACTTGTCCATCTTCTTTTGCGCCTGCTGGTCGGCCTGTTCGGCCTGCTGCAGCTGCTTTTCCAGCACTTTTTCCTGCTCGTCGGGGTCTTTACTGCCATACAACGCTTTCCGGCTGCTCTCCAGCTTTTGACGCTCCTGCTGGTGCCTGGCAAGGTCAACCTGGCGTGCGTTCTGGTTCTCAGTGACAAGCTCAAGGGCTTTTTGCGTATAAACAATCGAAGAGTTACACTCTTTAATGATGGCAATCAGTTCCTGTTTTTTATCGTTTTGTTGCTGCCAGTTCTGCAGCCGTTTTTTAAGGTTTGTGCAGAGATATGAAAAATCGCTGTCAGGCTGGAGAGTTACTCCAAAAGGTGACAGCCCCCTGCCAATGTTGTGTTGCAGCTCCAGATGGTCTGCTTTGATTTTTTCCAGATCCTTCTGCAGCATGCGCATGGTTCGCGCTGCCTGTGCACACTCTTGTGCACTCAACTCAAGCGTATGTTCAGCCTTTATAACCCGTTCTGCTGCCAGCTGTTCCAGTTGCTGCTGTTCACGCAGCTGCTCTTCAAGGTTTACCGCACACTCAATAAAGCGTGACAACTCCCTGATCTCCTGTTTGGTTACGTCAGGTTGGGGCGTATTGCCCTCTGCCCAGGGATGATCAGTGGAGCCGCATAATGGACAGGCCATGCCGTCGGCAAGTTTTTGACGATCCTCTTCCAGGGTGGCGATACGTTGCAACAGAACCCATTTTTCCTGCAACGCCTCATGCCTGGCCGTATACTCCCTGAGCTTACGCCCGGCCAGATGAGTGGCAACAGCCTCTTGCGCAGCCTTGGTTTTCTGCTGGCATTGCTTATGTTCTTGCTTCAGTGTATGTACTGTTTTCTGGTGATTATCGTGTTGACGGCCACGTTTGTCGATTGCAGTTTGGCAGACTTTACATTCCTGCTTTTTACGGGCACGTTCCCCTGCCATGGCGTCCAGCTGCCGCATCTGCTCTATGATGGCATCCATACGGCTGATAAGATCTGCATCTCTTGAGTTTTCCTGCAGATACCGCTCTATCCCAGCCAGCTCCTTTTCGGCTCCGGCACGTTTTTGGTCTAAAAGATCCCGCTCGCGCTCATGCTTCTTCAGCTGCTGCAGCTGCGCTTTCTGCTCTCCTAGAATGTCCTGTTCAATGGCTTTTACAGCCTTAATGCGAAGATCCAGCTCCCGAACCCTTTTGCCAAGCTCAAGCTCCTGCTGCCGCTGCTGTTTTATCCGGGTGATGTTCCGGGTTGTCTTCTCTACCACTTTTTCGAGGGCAGCACGGGTTCGGGCAAACGCCTGCAATTCGCCCTGGATCTTATCAAGTGCTGCCAGCTCCTGCTGCTGCTGGTGGCGCAGTGCTCTGAGGGTGGAGAATTCTACCTCCAGGACAGCCGCCCTCTGGCCAAGTTGCAGTCGTTGCCGGTTGTCTGCAAATTCAACAAGGGCAGCCCGAGCCTTGTTCAACTCTTCTTTACTGGTGGCAAGTTCTTTTTTAAGCAACGCTTTGTCCATGATCCAACCAACAGCAACAGCAAGCTGCTTCTCCTGGCCTGCAAGGTGTTGTTCCCGGACTTCCAGATCCTTGAGTCTGGTAACATGGTCTGTTTCTTCTTCTTTGTCCAACAGGGAAATTCCCTGAATTTCAGCCTTGAAAATATCCAGCGTCGTCTGCTCCTGACGCAGCCTTTCATGGACGCGACGGGAAATATCACTATAAATTTTGGTTCCAGTCAGTTGCTCAAGCACCGGAGCACGTTTATCTGGTGTTGCCTGTAAAAAAGCGGCAAATCCTCCCTGCGCCAACAGGATGGAACGGGTGAATCGGTCAAAATCCATACCGGTGCAATGCTCAACCAGCCGGGCAACCTCCCGTTTTTTGACAGCCAGAACCTTTCCCGAATCGACCTCCGCAATCTCATGTTTGGCCTCTGCCAGCCTGCCTTCTGCCTTTTTTCTTGCCCGATGCTGACTGAAATGGCAGCAAAACCGACCATGTCCTGACGAAAAAACCACTTCAGCAAAACACTCACCCGTACCCCTGGACATCAGTTCATTACTGCTTTTATTAATCCGTTCAAGCCGGGGAGTACGGCCATACAAGGCAAGACAAATACCGTCAAGCAGCGTGGATTTTCCCGCTCCCGTGGGGCCGGTAATGGCAAAAATTCCGCTGTCAGCAAAGGCCGTGTCGGTAAAATCAATAGACCATTCCCCATAAAGAGAATTTAGATTTTTTATACGCAGATGCTCTATTTTCATACACTACTCTGCATTACTGTCTTCTTCCTGAAGGGTACGAAGGATCTCTTGATGGGCATGTTGCAAGGGCTCACGTTCTTCTTCGGCAACGCCGTAACTCTCCAGACAGCGATTAAAAACTTCATCCACATCCAGATCATCAAGGGTTTCATCAGGAGCCAGGGGCTGTAATGCCCGGGCAACAGCGGTTCTATTCCGAATCCGTCGGATCTCCATGGAACTGCCGGCAACAGCCTCTTCAATCTGCTCACGAAGATTGCCAATACTTTCCCGTCCGGTATACTCTATTTCCAGCCAGCAACTACTTTGCTGCTTTTGCAGTTGCCCAAGACGATCAAGAATTTCCTCAAGCTCCCCGGCAACCTGTTCAAGTTCCTGAAAACAGGGGACAGGTATCTGGTCAACTTTTGGTTTTTTCCTGCAAAATTTTACTTCCACCACCATTTTTTGCTGCTTTGCCTCGCCAAATCCCATGGGCAGCGGTGAACCGGAATACCAAAAATGAGGCGTGCTGCCAACCTGCTGCGGCACATGCAAATGCCCCAGGGCCAGATAATCAATAGAATCGGGAAACTCGGCAGCCCCCACCTGGCCAAGCGAGCCGACATAGAGCTCGCGGCACCCGTCACCGGCAATTGTCGTCCCGCCGGAGGTAAAAAGATGCCCCATGGCTATTAGGGGAATTTCCCCATATTCCTGCTGCATTGAGACTGCAAGTGCGCAGATTTTTTTATAATGATTACAGATCCCATTGACCAGATGACGACTTTTCTCTTCCGTGCTCTCTCCGGGGGTTACAGTACGAATATCCCGATCCCGGAGATAGGGAACAGCACAGACAATCGCCGTGACGTTGTTGTCGTTGTCGTGCAGGGGAATACACTCTTTTTCCGGCAAATCAGTCATTGCCCCAACAACATGAACATTCAACGCCTGCAGCAACTTTTGCGGTGCATTGAGAAAGGTTGGGGAATCGTGATTGCCACCAATAACAATGACATCATTACAGGTCGAATTGGCAACTCTGTAGAGAAAACGATAATAGAGCTCCTGGGCCCGGTTGGACGGCGTTGCGGTATGAAAAACATCACCTGCAACGAGCAGGGCATCAATGGCATTGTGTTCAATTCGCGTGGCCAGCCAGTCAAGAAAAGCGGCAGATTCCCGGTAGCGGGTGCGGCCGTACAACCTGCAGCCAAGATGCCAGTCTGAGGTATGCAGAATTTTCATGAACCTATCTTAGCATAGCCGGAATGCGTGAACAATCGGGGAAACTTCTTTTGCGTTTCCAGGGCAACCTGGCTCAGGCCGGAGGTCAACAGAAACAGGCTGCATACACATCACGACCCAGCTGCTGCAGGGCGGCAACCACGTCGCTGTTGTCCTCTACCCTGTTAATACCAATACTCTCAGGAGTTGCGTCTTTCCCGTACAACATTTTTATTGCAGATACGCCGCATTGCTCATTTTCCCCACAGGCCACACAGGGGAGATTACCTGGGACAGCAACCCCACCGACAAAATTCATCCCTTCGGCCAACATATAATTCTTTATGCCACTCAACCCGAGTGCATAGGCATCCGGCATATCGGGTCTATCGGATGGAACTGCGCTGGTGATAATAGCTCCACCGGGTTTACCCTGCATCAAGGCGTGGGAGTGGTGCAGGGGGTACAGTCGCTCAAGAAATATTTTTGTCCGGCTATCCAGGGTTGAATACGGAGTAAAACCGGCAACAATAAGCGCATTGGCTTTATACACCTTATCTGTCAAAAGAATACCGTCATCTTCAAGGACACATCGGTTGGTCTTTCTGCAGCCAAGACAGGCTGTACAGGGTTCTATTTTCAGCTCGCTGAGTTTGATAAATTCTGTCCTCACCCCGGTTGCATCCAGAGCTATTTGAAGAGCCCGATCAGTAGTATTCTCTTTAACGGGCGAGCCAGAAACACCAATTATTTTCACTGTAATCTCCTTATATTATAGATAGTTCCTGTCCAGAAATGGCTGAATCAAGTTCACCAGCCGCAACAAACAGCAAAACCTCTGCAGGATGAAAGTCGGTCACTGGGGGATGGGCACCTGTGAATTATCCATTTTGATGAGCATGTCACGAACACTGTTTCAAATTGTTCTTCTCAGATGCTGGTTCCTTCTGCAGCCAAAGCGGCCATCCCCTTGCTGTCGAGTCGGTAGGTGGTCCATTCGTCTTGTGGTTTTGCCCCCAGTGAGCGGTAAAACTGTATAGCTGGCTCGTTCCAGTCCAGTACACTCCATTCAAAACGGCCACAGTTGTTCTGTACTGCAATGCGGGCCAGATGATGCAGCAGAGCCTTGCCTGCACCTTTTCCTCTATGCTCAGGTTGAACATACAAGTCTTCAAGATACAGTCCAGGTTTCCCCAGCCAGGTGGAATAATTATAAAAATAGACGGCAAAGCCAATAGGGGTATTGTCTGCGATGCAGATCAGAGCGTGAGCTGTAGGATTGTCGGTAAATAAAGAGTTGTAAATATCCTCCCGGCTGGCCGTCACTTCGTGTTCTGCTTTTTCGTAAACGGCGAGCTCGGTAACAAACGTAAGAATGCATGCGGTATCTTCCGGAGTTGCAGCCCGGATGCAAATTTCTGTCATAAAGATTTCCAACGGGTTGAATGGTTGATAAAAAATCGAACAAGAGTGTTCGCATAAGTCTGAAGATTTTGTGCAGCGAAACAGTTACAATACAAGCAATAAATAGACGGCTGGTAAAAACCCGTTGTTGGTATTGGCTTGAGTAATTTTTGCAGCAAACGAGTATTGCACTCCTGTTCCAGGCGACCAGGCCCATACTCTTGGGTTTTTGCCACGAGTTACTTCTATCGTTCCTCCATAGTTCCAGGCCATCCCATCATTGGCTGAATGCCAACCGCCAAGACCAGCCTGGGTGGAATACCATATCCCGGTTGAACCACCTCCGTTTGAATCACGTCCTGAATGGTAATTCTCTGAAGATGTCGCATAAATGATGTTTGAATTGGCTGGTGTAATCGCCACGCCACGCATATAGTTGTCGGTTCTGAGCTTTATCCAGGTTTGCCCCGCATTATCGGAACGATACAACCCTTTTCCATCTCCATAGACCGTTACA
This sequence comes from Candidatus Desulfobulbus rimicarensis, assembly GCA_008633435.1. Classification (GTDB taxonomy): domain Bacteria; phylum Desulfobacterota; class Desulfobulbia; order Desulfobulbales; family Desulfobulbaceae; genus Desulfobulbus_C; species Desulfobulbus_C rimicarensis. The sequence continues at coordinate 12,384 of RKSL01000150.1, forward strand.
TACACCCTGTTTGGCACGTTTGGATCAGTTTTAATATCAAAGACACCTTCCCATGTATAGTCCAGCCCTTTATCCGGATCAGGTTCTGTCGGGATAATATCTTTACGCACATGGGGACTGTTCAGATGCGGCCCCTGCATTTGCGGATGCCCGATATCAATCCAGCTGATTCCTGCATTGGTGGAACGATATACACCAGCTTCCCCACCCGCATAGATCAGCCTGCTGTTGAATTTATCAATGGCCGTGAATTTCAAGCCACCATTGTTAAAAACCAGAAACCAGGAATCACCATCATTAATGGACTTATACACATCACCTTTAATTGTCATGTAGAGCGTTCTGGTATTCACAGGGCTTTTTTCATCAAGCGATAACCCATACATGCGAATAGAGTTATTGCCGACAGGAGGTGTTACTGCCTTGATATAACTCTGGCCATAATTTTGACTTTTGAATAAACCCGTTTTCGTGTAAACCCCTTCATTCTCATCGCTGTACTGATCCTGACTGAAAGAGGCCCACACTTTGCCGGGTACTTGAGGATCACTCAGCCCCGTAGAGACGTTTGCGCCACCATTGTGTGACCATACATAATCAGGATATGTATCCGCATCTGGCTGGATACTCTTCCAGCTGGCTCCTTGGTCTCTACTGCCCCAGAATCCGATATCAGAGCCACCCATATAGACCACTTTCGGGTTTGAATCATTTACATCCAGTACATGCCCCACAATGTTGTCCACACCGGTGGATCGCCACCGACCTTCATGTGCAGGACCAACAGCCTGAGTAGCTATATTGTCTATGGTGGTTAAATTATTTGCAGATGCCCATGTCCACTGACCAAACGAGGCATACATCCTGTTTGAATCGAAAAAACCTTTTCTCATGGTTTTGGATAAACCATAATAGCCCGGTACGTATGCCCAGTAATCCTTGGTGGCATACCCTTTATTCCAGTTGTTAATCTCACTGATTTTATGCCAGCTCCCTGGCTGGCCACCCCTGGTGCTTTCAAATATGCCGGAATCTGCCAACCACTCAATATCGCTTTCTACATCATTCCAACTCGAAGAGGTAAACGCATCGACAAGACGAATGAGATTCGGGTTGTCAATGCCAACACTGATGATACCCGATTTATCTGTTAAAAGTTGAAACGTATTATTACTTGTATTTACTTTATATAATGCCCCCTGTCCGTCACTCTTCGCGCCGATATCTCCTCCGCATGGTGTGGCCTCCTCAAAAGTGCTCACATAGACCGAAGTCAAGTCGTTGGCAGCAATATCCATATCCAAAATATCATGTTCCGGCAAGTTAGTCGCAATTTGATGCCAGTTATCTCCGCCATTGTCGGAGCGAAACAAACGGGGGAAACTGCAGCTTGTTCTGGCCTTACCTGTCAGTGCATAAACAATTTGGTCATTGCCGGGGTGTACCAGTATTTTAACCACCGTCCTGGTATCACCTGCCGGAAGGGGCAAATTGGTTTTTTTTATCCAGGTTGAGCCATCAATTCTGTATATTTCACCCCGAATGGTATCAACCCATTTATGCTCCGAAATATACAACACATCTGCATTAGATTTAGAAACGCCGATGGCATCAATATACTGTATGCCATCGGCCTCGCCCTTAAGGAGTTCAACCTGGTCGCCATGATGACTCGCCTTGTAGAGACCAATTCCTGTACCGATGTAAAAAATAGCACCATCATTGGGATGAAACCCCAGTGCAATGGCCCCTGTTTGTGTTAAACCGTTATTATCACCAATTGCCTTCCATTGGGATTCATTATTTCGTTTGCGATAGACACCACTCAGATCAGCCGCCGCAATAAGGGTTCCATCGGCCGTTGCACCGACCACAGCAATTTCACCCCCACCCCCAGGGTTGGTTCTCGTCCAGTGATGCTGAGCAGAAAACACATTGCCTGCATGCAAAACCAGGAAAAGCATCGCTATACTTTTGAACTTCATAATCACCGATCTCCTCAAAAATTATCCTGAACAGGGAACTCACCTTCTTGCCCGGGTACGGTCAAGTTTCATTGGATATATGGTGACCTGTTATGCAAAAACAGTAGAGTACTGGATAATCAAGCTGGAATTACAAAAACTGTAGAGTATACCAGATTACTTGAAAATGGTACCCCAAGCTTGTTTGAGCTAAAATGAGACTTTCCCCCTATCTACTGGAGTCAAATGCATATCCCATATTAAGAAATTTTCCTTAAAAGTATCGATAAATGTTCTTGTAAATTTCCACTTTTAAGGATAATTATACTATTTGCTTATCAAGCGAACTGATTTATTATCGTTATCTTGAATAGATAGTGTCTGTCCAAAAATAACCTTTTTGGGCCGACACCTTTCAGTGTTAATTCTCCGCCATCAGGCACAACCCCAAGATTTTTCTTCCCCAGTCCGAATTTTTCGAAAAAAAGACGCACCTCTCCTGTTCAGTGTCATTTCCTGGCTCCAGGGAGAGGTCAGGCCAGTTACTTGCGGGCAAGTGTCAGCAGATTGGCTGACACGATGGAGGCCCACACATAACTCTTGAAGGACTCAAAGCTTTTCCAGGTGCATCGATCAAG
>RKSL01000151.1 GCA_008633435.1 Candidatus Desulfobulbus rimicarensis
GATGAACTCTCTTGTGCTGAGCACACCCTTTGTCGGTGAATATCCGTACGACGCATCCTGCTGCACTGCCTCGGCAACAATATCCTTCATCCAGGCCGGAATCTGCTCGCCCTTGGCCACAGGGTCACCAATATTTTCCCAGTTAACCCGCACTCCGAGCGACTGCAATTTATTGCCGACATTAACAATATTACGAATCTCATAGGTGAGTTCGCCAGCACCGATATGGACGATATCCGTACGCATTAAAAAACTCCATTAAAAGGGTAAGACAGTAAAAGAACAATAAGGTAGAAATGACAAGCTTGCTCATTACCACATGAGACAAAGATCGTCAACTTGAGGAATAGATAACTTTTCCACAAGTTCCCTGAATAAAGGGGTGACACGAAATATTGTTAATTTTTTTTACATTTAACAAAAAAATGTTATTATTTTTTATATACACACCACTGTAAGATTAAATTCACAACCGCACTTCTACCATTAATCCAATTAGTTGGCTGCAAAATACACTTGGGCTAAAGAAAACCGGCATGGAATATGCTTACATTTTTTCAGTTAATTTTTTAGGCTACTGAGCTTACAAACAACAGAAAGGATCATACAATGACCTGTCCGTCCGTATTCACAAATTTACAAAAATTTCCCGTACACCTTGCCTTGCTGACAGGAATCTTCATACTCCTGGTGCCAAACCAAGGGTTGAGTTCTCTTGGAGAAGAATTTTCTGCAACCCCCCCGTTTTTAAACAATGAACTCAAGCCCAATGTCATGTTCATACTTGATAATTCGTCCAGTATGAAATTTAAATTATATACAGCCGATTTTGACCATGACAAGGCGTATTATGGCCTGTTCGATGATACTAAAACATATCGATATGACTCCACTATTGGCATTGATTACAATGCGTATAATGGTGGCCCCACAGCGCCCTATACTATAGATACAGACAACAATCTCACCACTAACGACGTGCAATCCATTCCTGGTGCCTTTATAGAAACCAACACTCGATGCACCCCTGCGTTTGGTCAGAATTGTTGGGACGGCAATTTTCTCAACTGGCTCACAACCAAAAGAATTGATGCAGCTCGAAAAGTTCTGGTTGGGGGGAAAACGGAGAGCAGATCCGGTCATGATTATCTTGGTCTTGCCAACGGTAATCTACAATGGAAGATCACTGCCAACAATGAGCGCTGTGTGTGGTCTCAATGCGATATCGAAGATAGACAGTACAGTCTATCGCAAAACTATAGTCCATTTCCCAACGACACACTTTTCAATGGAATAATTCCATCACAGGATGGCGACATACACGCTAGCGGTACTCCCTATGATCCCTACGCAAAAATCGAAGTTGACACCCCAAGAGTTTATATATGGAATAAAATTGGGAATATAATCGGCGAGACCGGTACTGTTATTGATATAGATGACCATTGGGTTACCGTCAATCTCAATAAAGATGACTATATTGATCCAGTAATTATTGCCACACCTTTATCCTATGATGAATATGACCCTGCTGTGATACGCATCCAAAACGTTACCCCAGGTTCATTTGAAATACGGGTTGAAGAATGGGAATACCGCGATGTTTGGCACCCAACAGAAAATATATCTTTCCTGGTTGTTGAACGTGGTAATCACATTTTGTCAGGAGATCAGAAGATTACAGCTGGTACCGTAGATATAGATCAACCCGGTAGTTTGTCAGGAGCTACGACTGTAGACATCTCTTCTGCTGGTTTTGCTGTCCCCCCAATTATTCTGACAAGTGTTATAACAAATACTAATGAAGACACTGTTACAACTAGACTGGGAGGAATTACAGCTAATCAATTCTCGATCGGACTTCAAGAAGAAGAGAATTCCACAGATCTCCACCCTGTTGAAACCGTCAGCTACATTGGACTTGAACCTGGCACCTATTCAGATGGAATAGGCACATCATTTGAAGTAGGCACTATTTCAGCAGGAATAGGTAACTGGTCGGGAAATCGGCCAGCAGATTCCAGATTTACTGACATTTCTTTTAACGATGGGAAGGAAGACCCTCAATTTTTCGCTAAAATACAAACAATTAATGATACAGATCCAGTATCGCTCCGTTACCAAAACCTTGACCAAAATAGTGTACAAATTTTTCCAGAAGAGGAACAATCATCCGATACTGAGCGAGCTCATTCTGCGGAAAGTGTGGGATATGTTGTGATTCACCATACGCCTTTACAGTATAACCTGGCGATTATAGTCAATGAAGAGCCAAAGGGTTTACTCCAGGATATTTATGAAAAAATGCGCTTGGGCGTGGCCTTTTTCAAATACGCAAAAGGTACTGATATTTATGACCAATGGAGTTTGCGTGGAGGAACATTACGGGAGCCAATCCCGCTTAACCCCTTTATCAGAAATCCTGATCCAGCAACAGGATATCGCGTCGTTGAGACCCCTGTCAAAACTCCACTAGACAGAATTATCGATGTAGTTGAACATCATCCCAATGGAACCTCAACCCCCCTTGCAGAGACATATTATGAAGTTATGAGGTACTTTCAGCAAGTAGATCCATATTATGACAACGTCAACACAACTGACCAAAATCATTTGGATAACTATTTTCACAATAACGACTGGGATCCCTATTTTTATTCAGAATACAATCAAAAAATACGTTGCGCTAAATCATTTGTTTTGCTCTTTACTGACGGTCAGCCTACACGTGATGGCTACGTGCCATCAATAGACGGAACTCATGATCATGATGGTGACAATGAAACAGGTGATTGTTTTTCTGCATATTATTCCTGCAATAAAAATCTGGATGACTTGGCGTATTGGGCTAACAACAACGACCTGCGTACTGATACAGGTATGTCAGCAAACCAGAATCTTGTCACCTACACCGTAGCCTTCGCAAACGATACAGTCCCAAAAATTTTACAGGATACAGCAGACAATGGAGGGGGTACAGCGTATGCTGCAGCTGACGGAGCTACCCTTAAAGAAAGCTTGCGAGATGCGTTTAACAGTATTTTAGAAAAAACTTCAGCTGGCTCCTCGGTTTCTGTACTTTCTGACAAAGCAACTGCTGGGGCTGTTGTCAACCAAGCCCTATTTTTCCCCAGCAAGACCTTAAACTCCAACTTCGAAATTGCCTGGTCAGGTGCACTCAATGGCTATTGGTTTTTCACAAAAAATGAAGTGAACAATATTCGTGAAGAAACAATTCCCAATTATATATTAGATACTTTTGCTGATCATGCCCTCGACTTTGCCATCGATGCAGATGGAAATCTTGAAATTAACCATTACACAGTTGATAGCGATGGTGCGATGGACTCTCTGGCAGGAACGTACAGCGATGTGAATCAAATCCCTATGCTCTGGGACGCGGGAACCATACTCAATACTCGATCTGTTGAAAGAGCTCCTGACACTAACCCCACCATCAATATGGACACAGCTCGAAGGGTCATCTGGGGACATGACGAATCCGGACATCTGACCGAATTTACTACTGATAATTACAGTTTATTTGATGATTTGTTTGGCGATAACTATACAGACTTCCCGGAATGCCTGAATGTTCCTGATGGCGATGGCGATGGACATGTTGATGCGGGATATCCTTCAAAACAACTCCGGAGCGAAAATCTTATCGCCTATGTTCGAGGAGCAGCAGATGATTTCAGCGGTGCTGGAACTTCAGGAGGCCCCTGCCGATCCCGAAGAACTCAAACCGAACAAAATACCGACCCAAGTGATGATATTTGGAAACTTGGGGATATTATTTACTCATCACCAACTGTTGTAGAATATACAGACAACTCTGTAATTTATGTTGCTGCAAACGATGGTATGCTGCATGCATTTAATGGTGGGAAAATACGTAAAGACGGTTTAACAAACACACAAAGCGCAAAAATACGAAATATATCTACTGGGGAGTTTACTGATACGCTGGGCAAGGAACTTTGGGCTTTTATCCCTAAAGCAGCAATGCCTTATCTCAAATATCTTGCTGACCCTGAATATTCTCATATGTATTCTGTTGATTTGGCACCATATATAATAACCAACCAGGCTGGTCATAAAATACTGATAGGCGGCATGCGCTTTGGCGGGGCAACGACCTCTTCAGATGGAACATATTGGGCAGGTGATACCGACCATGACGGCACTGTAGATACTGACGGCAGTAGTCATCCCTTGCAAATCGTGCCCAAAGAATGCACACCCGCACAGGCCGTGGCTGGTAACTGCCTGGGTGTTTCTTCGTATTTTGCTCTTGATATAACAGATTCGATGAATCCTCAATTGCTTTGGGAGTTCAATCATAATTTGCTTGGTTTCAGTTATTCAGGGCCCGCGTATATTACCAGAGGTTCCACCGAATATATTATGTTTGCCTCAGGCCCGACCAATTATAGAGGTGAAGCTGCTGGGCAAAATGTACGTCTCTTTCTTCTTGAAATGGACAATACCGATTTTTCCATAAACAGTGCCACCATTAAACCGATACCCAGCATAACAAATGGATTTGTCGGTCGTCTGTTTACAAACGGTATAGACAGTAACAAGGACGGATCAACAGACCTTGTTACCTTTGGGGTGAGCTGGTACAATGGATCCTGGAAAGGCAATGTATACGCACTTGCACCTAATGATGGAGCTGCTTCCACCTGGGAGCTGACACAAGTCTTACAAAACGCCGACAAACCTGTTACAGCAAAAGTTGCCTATGAAAATTGCTATGGAAGCCCCTTTATATACTTTGGTTCAGGACGATGGTTCTACAAAGATGATGATACGGGAGTAGGCGGCGGAAATGAAACGTTGTATGGTGTAAAAATTCAGGGTTGCATAGATAACCTTGAAGACGGGGATTCATTAACGACTTGTGCACAGGCCTTTCAAGGTATGAATACAAATGGTGCTGGTTCCTCATTTACCTGCGACCGAACAGAGTTAGCAAATACAGCCTGGTCCATGGATATGGATACAGCAGGTAGTGTGGATGGAGCTGGGAATATGTATTACAAGGAGCGTGATGTTACAGACCCGACGATCAGTGCATCCAATCATATATTTTTCACATCTATGGAACCATCATCGGATGTATGTACATTTGGCGGAAGGACGAGATTATGGGCATTTAACTGTATGAGTGGCCATAATATTTTTGAAGATGGTTGCCCTCAACCAGACGGTACGCTCTACAGCACCGCTCCCCCGGAAGCTACGATACTCTTACAGCTCAGTGGAGGAGATCTTGAGAATTTAGATATTGATACAAACACTTTTTCCGATAACTCTAATTATACAACGCCCTGGAAAGTAGGTACACCTCCTGAAGGTGCTCCAACATTATATCTTACCACTGTGCCTGCTGCTGCACAGATTATTTTATGGTTGGAACGATAATGAACAAGAAAGGATTTACAATAGTTGAGTTGGTGATCGTCATTGCAATAGCAGGGATACTTGCCGGTATTGCCTCTGTACAGTACCGCAAGATTTCGTATATCCACGATATGCAGACAGACCTGGATGAAATCATAGCTTTTTTCCAGGAGGAACGACTTCAGGCGTTTACCAAAAAACCAACTCCTCCTATTACTATCACTGTTGCCAACCACACATTGACAAATAATTTTGACGGCAATACGGTGACCATGAAAAATGGCTTTGCAGCCAGAAACGCCGGTGGTGCATTGACGAGCTTTACCATAGATACTCGTGGACTTTTAAGCACTACTGGCAATATCTATGTAACCGGCAATCCTGGCACGCAATTTTCATGTGTAAGCATAGGTACAACTTCAATACGGGAAGGTAAAATCAATGGAACAGGCTGTACTGCGAAATAACAGGGGTTTTACCCTGCTGGAAACAGTTATTGCCATGACTATTCTGACCATTATGATGCTTGGTACCTTGCAGGCGTTAATTGGCACCTATAGTTTTGCCCGCAATAACACCTTACGTGATCATGCAGTCAAGATTGCCGAAGAAATGTTGACAGATTATCGAAACACACCGTTTCCTGCATTAGCCAATGGCTCTATTACGGCGACCCAGCATACCAGGCAACTTAATGACGCTGCTATCATTTTTACCAGCCAGGGGGTAATAACAGAAGAGGTATCTGGAGTGGCCAAATCTGTGAGAATTGATGTTTCCTGGACAAATAAAGGCATACAACATACAGTTTCTTCAACAACAATTGTGGGACTCTAGTGAAAAATAAAGGCTTTACATTAATCGAGCTTATGATTGCCATGGGTATCATTGCTCTCATTATCGGGCTTTCAGCAGGTACCTTTAAAACCCTGCTCCATGGGGCGAATAAAGAAAAGTCCACCACTGAAACTGAACTTGGCAAGTTAACCGGGCTTGAACTGATTCGGCTTGACCTGGAACATGTGGGTTTTGGCATAAACAGCGGTGAACCAAGCTTGCCTGTTGAATGGAACAGCTTGACCAGAACATTGAAACTTCGTTCAATGATTAACAATACCAACCAGAAGACACTGGGCTGGGCCTTGGTGGACGTTACTGCCGGAACAACGCCAGCTTTTCTTGATGACCGGAGGTTCGATACATCTGTAAACGACCTTGTTCTACTTACTCAACACCGACAGTTTATTAGCAACTTAACCACTCAATCCCCTGTACCTGGGGGAGACTATTTTTCCTATAATGCACCACCAACATGTCCGGCATCGGCTTGCCGTGACGTCAATACCCCAGCAGTAACCGGTGTTGCCGCTAACAGATATATTGCTGCAGCTTTTCCTTTTGATCGAAGTATAACAGATGGATGCGAGCCACCGTTGGGAGCTGGTACGGTTAACACCGGTCAATACTGCAACCTCATCAGCTATCAATTAAGCACAAACCAACCATTAAATAAATGCGCTCCAGGAACAAAAAACCTGGTTCGTTCGGTGGGAGGCGGCTCGGGAACACGAGTTCTTGAGTGTGTTGCAGACTTTGATCTTCGTTTTGATTATGACACAAATAATGATGGAGATATCAGTGACTCCGGTGAAGCTGATCAACAAGCATTAGCACTGGCATCAACAGCCAGCATTATTCAAGACCTGAAGAATATCGATATGTATCTGCTGGTACAGGCTGGCCCCCAAGACAATGCATACACTTTTTCCGGTGATATAACGCTTAACGGTGCTATTACCACCCTCGATTTTAATCCTTCTACACCTGCAATCGACCCTCCGACAACAGCCCAGAGCCATTATCGCTGGAAAGTTCTTAAAGTTAGTGCAAAACCAATGAGTTGGTAAGATGAAAAGACTAAAAAATGAAGAAGGCGTTGCCTTGATTACTGTGTTGCTGTTCAGTATGGTTGCCTTTGGCGTGGTTACGGGCGCCTATTATATGGTGACCTCCCACAGTAAACTCTCAGGTATGAGTAAACGCTATATTTCTGAGATAGAAGTTGCCAGAGGTGTTGCCTCCTACGTGATAGGAGAACTCAAAAACGGAACCCTTCAATGTAATAACGGCAACACCTGCTGCTCAACGCCACCATGCACCGGAGGATTAACTGGCACCCCTGCCACCTGTCAATCCGGTAAAACCATTGATATTCATGGTGCTATATGTGCAGCTCTTGGTAAGACTGCATCATCAAACGGGTGCAACAATGTGACTGCCTGTATGATGTCCCGAACAGATTATACAGAAATAGATCCAGCCAGAGCAGCCCCAAATGATGGGGTAAAAGTATCAGTCTATTCCATCAACGTCAAATCCAACAAACCCAGCGGAGAAACCGCAGATATAGACGTTGTAGTGCGGCTATAATTGTTTCTTCACCAGAATGGTGTGGCATTGTGAAGGGCAAAGGCATATTTGACCTGACAAAATATGCCTTATATACCAAGATCAGGCCGCACAATGATCAATGATCAAAACCACGGCACTGTCCCTGTTCAGCTGTACCCAATCTTCAGGCGATCAGATCGACTCGCATAGACGGTGACACCACTGCGCTGTTAAGCTCGTTGGCACTGACGGACGGTTACTGATTGGTGGAATATCAAGGCTACTTCGCCCCTTGGTGAACGGTTACGCTTACCGAATCTCGGGCACATCTGATCAGTTATACTCAGTGGTTTTGCAAGTTTTTTGCACCCACCTGAAAGTTACCCTTATTTTAGATATTATATTCTTTAATTTTTGCCAGCAATGAAGGATAGCTCATTTCAAGAAGATGAGCCGCTTTACTCTTATTCCCCTTACACACCTCTAACGCCCGGGTAATAAAACGTTGCTCAAGCATTTTTTTACCTTTTTTCACTGACAAGGTATCAAAAAAATCATCCAGCCTCCTGCCCTGATGGGCTTTTGTTATTGATTGCGGCAGGTTTTCCGGCAGAATCAGGGCATTATCGGCAAGAATCACGGCCCGCTCAATAGCATTTTCAAGTTCACGTACATTTCCAGGCCATGGGTAAAGCATCAGCATCTTCAAGGCTTCATTGGAAAGTACAGGGTGTTCTGTCATGGCTGCCTGCTCAGCAAATCGGGTGCAAAAAAATTGTGCCAGCAGCGCAACATCCCCTCCCCGTTCCCGCAATGGAGGCAGGTGGATGTTTATGACATTGAGCCGGTAAAACAAGTCTTCACGAAAAGTATTCTGTTCAACCTCAGCAGATAAATCCTTTGCTGTTGCAGTAACAATACGCACATCAACCTGTATATTACGGGAAGAGCCAACAGGACGAATCTCCTGCTCCTGCAGCACGCGCAGCAATTTAACCTGCATAGCCAGGGGGAGTTCACCAATTTCGTCAAGAAAAAGAGTCCCTCCTGATGCATCGACAAACAGCCCGTTTTTATTGCGGTCTGCCCCGGTAAAAGCCCCACGGACATAGCCGAAAAATTCACTTTCAAGCAAATTTTCCGGAATGCTGCCACAGTTAATGGCCACGAAAGGTTTGTTCCGAGCTGCACGGGGACTTCGGTCGTGGATTCCACGGGCAACAAGTTCTTTCCCAGTGCCTGACTCTCCAGTAATGAGCACTGTGGTCGAATGACGTGCCACTTTATCGGCAAGCTCATACACTTCGAGCATGGGTTTACTCCTGCCGATCATCGCACCAAATGACGATGGAGGCATAAGGGTGTGAATACGCTTTTTTAAACGTTTATTCTCACGACGCAAACGTTCTCGCTCTTCGGCTTTCCTTAAGACAAGAACAACCTCTTCGGCCTTAAATGGTTTAGAAATAAAATCATACGCTCCCTGTAAAATAGCCTCTAGGGCTGTGTCCACATCGCCAAAAGCAGACATCATAATAACTGTGCCATTATGGCCTGCAGCAATTTTTTCCGCAAGAAACCGCATGCCATCCATACGGGGCATTTTGATATCGCAGAGAATAAAATCAAACCAGTCATTATCTAATAACAGCAACCCTTCTTTTCCGTCTGCAGCAGTTACGACCTTATATTCTCTGCTCGATAACAAAGCAGACAACATATGGCGCATATTATCTTCATCATCTATAACCAGCACTTTTTTTTCCAGCTCAATCATTTGGGTCAGGTTAGCTTAATTTTTTCAAAATTATCTGTTCCTGCAAGGGGAAGAAGGATTGTCAGCGTACTGCCCACACCCGGCGTACTCTTCATCTGCATGCTACCACCAAGAGATTCGATAATGGAAATCGATACAGATAGTCCTAGACCTGTTCCTTTTCCGGGATCTTTAGTAGTAAAAAAAGGATCAAATATTGCTGTAATCTGCTCCTCCGATATACCTATACCGTTATCATTAATCGTAAGCCTCAAAAATTTTACAGGCCTGGCTGCCTGCTCGTCAACAAATATATCTGTTCCCAGTATAATGGCTCCAGCAGAAGCCAGAGACGCTGCATTCACCGCATCAGCACTGTTTAACAGGCAGTTGACAATAACCTGGCGCAACTGATTACGATCTGCACATATTGTATACTGGGCCGCTTTGGCTTGCAAGGTGAGCTGAATATCTTTAAACAGGGGCTGAATACGAATCATTTCAATCACTGATCCCAGCAATTCATGGAAAGAAAAATTTTCAACGCTACCCCTAGAAACTCTTGCAAAATCAAGCATCTGTCGAATAAGCCCATTTACTCGCTGCAATTCTTGCTCTGCACGCCTGAGATAATCAGCATATTCACTATTCCGGGGATAGGCCTGTTTAAGCAAGTCCAAATATCCTTGCACCACACCCAGCGGATTCCCGATTTCATGGGCAAGCCCTGCAGCCATCCGCCCCACAGAAACCAGTTTTTCAGTGCGTACCATCTCTTGTTGCTGGGAGGTTAACCGGTCATTTACCTCAGCCAATTCTGCAATATTTTTCTGCAATGATTGACGATCATGTTTAATCCGGTTCAACATTGTGTTTAAACTGTTCGCCAACAAAGCAAATTCACTGGTCGGACTTTCTGCTGCAAACACGTGCGCATCCTGATCTGTATACTGATCAGCTAGCTGAACCAGACGTTCTATGGGACGTAATACCACAGCTCGTAATCTAAAAAAACCAACCAAAGACCAGAACAAAACATTTGCCAGTATATATATGAGTACAAGTTTTTCACGTTGCCTGAGCAAAGAAAACAAGGGCTCCATGGAGCGGATAATCCCCACAGCTCCGATGACAGTATCATGAAAAACAAGCGGAGCCGCCACCACAATGCACTGCGGACGGGATCGGATTATCCCCAAAAGCGAACCAGAATAATGGTAAACTTCACTGTTTGCATACAGAGATTCTGTAATGGTATCACCCAAAAGCTCAGGAGCTAGCCCTGCTACGGCACTAACCACACCGATTTTATCACCAGTATAAAGAAAAATCCTGCCGGTTTCAGGATATTTGTAAAACGTCTCAAAGGAAAATAGATTTGAAGGTATCCTGGTTCCAGAATGCAGGTGTTGATACGCCAGTGACCGTACATGGTCAAGAACAGCCAGATCCCTGGCAAGCTCACGCTGCAAAGCATCGTGCTGCCAGAAAATTATCAACACAAAGTTCACCAGGGCCATACTGAGCACCAGGAGACTTCCAAGTATAAGAGTCAATCTGATTTTCATGGATCTCAAAAGTCCAGGCAGAGAGTCAATTGCCAAATGTTACCAAACAACTTCTTAAGAGTATTGTTCAAATATCGAATTATTGGAAGTAAACTCTT
>RKSL01000290.1 GCA_008633435.1 Candidatus Desulfobulbus rimicarensis
AAATGTGTTTTCATAAGATTGCCCCTTTTTATTACACAGGTTGGCATGAGCCTGCCTCGGAAATGCAGTTTTTGATCAATAAACGTGCCTATGAGAAACTCTCAGCCGAACATAAAGCAATCCTCCAGGCAGCCATGAAGGCATCTGCAGCTGATATGTATTACGAAAACTTTGCAGCAAGTGCCAATGCCTGGGAAAAGATGAAAACGGATTTTCCAAATATTAAGGTCAAGACCTTTCCGCTGCCGGTACTCAAGGCCATGAAAAAAGCCACAGATGAGCTGCTTGACAGCTATGCAGCCAAAGATCCACAGTTTAAGGAGATTCTTGAGTCAGAGCGTAAGTTTATGAAAAAAGCTCGTCAATGGTCAATTATTTCTGAGTATAACTATATTAAAACCAGTATGGACGTGGAGAAGTAACCCTTCTGCATTGTTCGGTTTTTGTTTTTTTCGCCCTGTCAGCAATTGCCTGACAGGGCGTCTTTATTTACGGGTACAGGTATGGAACAACTCGAAAAAATTATAATAAAAATCGTTGATATCGTCGGGAAGATTATCTCGTTTTTCCTGCTGCTCATGGTGGTTAATGTCTCCTATGATGTGATGATGCGCTATCTTTTCCATAACTCCTCGGTGGGCATGCAGGAGATGGAATGGCATCTGTTTGCGGTTGTGTTTTTGTTTGGTATTGCCGTTGCCCTTAAAGATGAGGGGCATGTCAGGGTGGATTTTTTATATGACAATTTTTCGGCCAGAAAAAAGGCGGTTATCAATATTTTTGGTACGTTTTTTTTCCTGCTGCCCCTTGCTCTTCTGATATTTTTTGGCTCGTTTGAATATGTCAAAGATGCCTACATCACCCATGAAATATCAGAAGATCCCGGTGGTTTGCCGTATAGATGGCTGATTAAAGGTATGATTCCCCTTGCTTTTGGTTTTCTGCTGGTCAGTGCTACCGGGTATGTGCTGCAAAATATCCGTTTGTATCGGGAGGCAGGCAAATGACCGGTATTATCATGTTTTTTGCAGCCCTTGTGCTGCTCACTGTCGGCTATCCGGTGGCCTTTACCTTTGGCGCTGTGGCCATGCTCTTTGGTGCTATTGCCGCCTTTATCGAGATGATGCCTGATCCGACAATAGCAGCGGTTGCCGAAGAGTTTTTTCTCATGTTTTCGATGATGCCTTTTCGCATTTACTCGATTATGACAAACACCATTCTCATGGCCGTACCACTCTTTATTTTAATGGGGATTGTTCTGCAGAAATCAGAGCTGGCCGAGCGGTTACTTGAGTCCATGGGGGTTCTTTTCGGCAAGGTTCGGGGTGGGGTGGCCATCAGCACAGTTATTGTGGGTACGCTGCTGGCCGCTTCAACTGGTGTTGTTGGCGCATCTGTGGTTGCCATGGGGGTGATTTCACTTCCGGTAATGATTAAGTATGGTTATTCTAAAAAACTGGCAACCGGAACCATCTGTGCTGCCGGCACCCTTGGCCAGATCATCCCACCATCCATTGTTTTGATCATTTTGGGAGATGTTTTTCAACTGCCAGTGGGTGACTTGTTTCAGGCGGCCCTCTGGCCCGGGCTTGTTCTTGTCGGCTGCTATGTGCTCTATATTCTCATTATCTCCTATCTGAAACCCGAGGTTGCTCCGGCAATTGTCGTTCCTGAAGAGCAGAAACAGGGCTCAGTTAAGCGGGCGTTGTTTGCCATTGTTCCCCCGCTTACTCTCATAATCATGGTGCTTGGTTCGATCTTTGCCGGAATTGCCACGCCTACAGAATCTGCTGCTGTTGGAGCCCTGGGATCCATGGTACTTGCGGCCATGTATAAACGGCTCAGCTTCACCGTTGTTATGGACTCATGTCTGGAAACTGTCAAGATAACAGCCATGGTTTTTGCCATTCTTATCGGTGCAACAGCTTTTTCCATGGTCTTTGTCTATACCGGTGCAGATGGAATTGTCGAGCAGTTTATGACCGCGTTGCCAGGCGAAAAATGGGGTTTTCTTATTTTGTCCATGCTGGCAATTATGATGCTGGGCTTTTTTATCGACTTTATCGAGATATCCTATATTGTTGTGCCGATTTTGCTGCCCATTGCCGATAGCATAGGCATTAATCCCATGTGGTTTGCTATTTTAATTGCCATGAACTTGCAGACATCATTTTTAACCCCGCCTTTTGGCTTTTCTCTGTTTTACTTAAAAGGGGTCTGTCCGCCCGAGGTGCGGACGGTTGATATTTATAAAGGGGTCATGCCGTTTATCTGTATTCAAATTATGGTACTGGCCTCAATTGTGATTTTTCCGCATCTCTATGGCCTGTAAGCGGCTGTGATTTACACTCACCGTAAAAAATCGGCAGGGATTTTGATGAGCCTTAATCCCCATGAGTTAGAATTCTTCTATGAACACAAGTGATAAAACTATACTTACTGTTACCTGTTATGGGCATTTTTTAAGTCATTTCAATATGCTGGTCTTCCCAGCTATCCTGTTGCCTCTTTCGGCCAGGTTAGGCTTATCAATGGCGTCAACTCTTGACCTTGCCTTCTGGATGTATCTGCTTTTTGGCCTGACAGCGTTGCCCTGGGGGATGCTTGCCGATAAAATCGGGGCGCGGCCAATGCTCGGGTTGTTCTATGTGGGAGCAGGCAGTTGCGGACTGCTTGCTGCGATGTTTGTGGATTCTCCTTCGGCACTTAAACTCTCGCTTGCAGGAATAGGTTTTTTTTCAGGTATTTATCATCCGGCAGGACTTGGCTGGATTGCCTGTTGTGTTTCAAAAACATCTACAGGGATGGCCTATAACGGTATGTTTGGAAATGTCGGACTTGCCATGGGGCCATTGCTGGCAGGACTGGTCAATTGGTTTTTCGGCATCGAGGC
>RKSL01000152.1 GCA_008633435.1 Candidatus Desulfobulbus rimicarensis
AATATTTTCCAGTTCTCTGACATTGCCAGGGAAGTCATACTTCATTAACACCTCAAGGCCATACGATGACACCGTCTGAACTTTTTTGTTGAGCAGTTTTGAATATTTTTTGAGAAAATGTTCAACAAGAAGAGGTACATCCCCTTTCCGTTCCCGCAATGGGGGAACCCGCATGGGGACAACGGCCAGCCGGTAGTACAGATCTTCACGGAATCTTCCGGCCATGATCTCTTCTTCAAGATTTTTGTTGGTAGCTGCAATTATTCGCACATTAACTTGCTGGGTTTTGGTCGATCCCACAGGCATAAATTCCCGCTCTTGAAGTACCCGCAGTAATTTGGTCTGAATTATGGGCGTGAGTTCTCCGATTTCATCAAGAAATGCTGTTCCTGTGTTGGCGAGCTGAAAAAGCCCGGGTTTGTCAGCAATTGCTCCAGTAAAAGAACCCTTTACATGGCCAAAAAGCTCGCTTTCCAGCAGGCTTTCCGGTATTGAGCTACAGGTAATGGGGACGAAAGGATTTTCCGCCACATCCGAATGGTTGTGGATGGCCTGGGCAACCAGTTCCTTGCCGGTTCCTGATTCGCCATATATTAAGACGTTTGCAGGCGTTGGGGCAATACGCTTGATAAGATCAAAAATTCGCACCATTTCAGGGCTGCGTCCAACAATTCCGGGGAAATTTTCCCGTTTTTCAAGTGTTCTGTCAATGTCTTTGCTTGTTGCCGCCTTGATTACAGACTTAATTTCATCAACATTAAACGGTTTGGTTATGTAATCAAAAGCGCCGTTTTTCATGGCCATCACTGCGTCATCAGGCGAGGCAAAGGCTGTGATCATAATAACGGGCAGACCGGGAAAACGGTGTTTTAATTCGGCAAGCAATTCAAGGCCATTCATGCCCGGCATACGGATGTCAGTGATGACGAGTTGTATTTCCTCGTTTTCAGTGATATCCAGAGCCGAAGGTGCGTCCGGGGCAACAGAAACAGCGTAGCCATCTTTCTCAAGTAAAATTTTGAGAAATTCACGCATACTCAGTTCGTCATCAACTACAAGGATACGGGTCATAGTCTGAAGGGTTCATGGAAAAAGAAATGTAGATCCGATTGCCTGGAGGCAGAGATAATGTCAACTTTCTTAAACAGTTTATCTCATTTCAGTGAGTTAAGTCAAATGATAACCGGATGTGCATTGTCGGCTGGCGTTCTCTGGCAACGCAGAAATCCTGAAAAACTCTGCAGGGGAACGGGGCAACAAAATTCTTGGTAACCGGTTTACATCATACCTTCAATGGAGTATGTTCAGCCTAAAATGTGTTTGAACAGGAGCCGTTGTGACGACTACAGAATCATTTGCCAAACAATCATTAACCGATCATCTCACCGAGCTGCGATCCTGCCTGATTATTTCCATGGTTGCAGTTGCTGCCGGTTTTGCCCTTGCCTATTCTTTTATCAGGCCAATTGCTGACTGGTTTTTCCGGCCACTCATTCAGGTCTTGCCGGAAAAGAAAACATTGATTTTTATTTCCTACCAGGAAGGGTTTTTTTTTATCTAAAGCTTGCACTCGTCTGTGGAATTCTCGTAGCAACCCCGGTAATTTTTTATCAGATATGGCGTTTTGTCGCACCGGGACTGTACCAACATGAAAAAAAGGCCATACTTCCTTTCAGTATTGTCTCCACCTGCTGTTTTTTGGGTGGAGCCGCGTTCGGGTACATCGTTGTTTTCCCTCCGGCCTTTAGGTTTTTGATTGGCTATTCCAGCGAGTTTTTGGAGCCAATGCCGGCAGTCAGTGAATACTTTTCCCTGGCTCTCAGGCTGTTACTCGCCTTTGGGGCGGTTTTTGAATTACCGGTGTTTATGTTCTTTCTGGCAAAAATTGGTATTGTTGATGCGCCAATGCTTGCTGGCAATAGGAAATATGCTGTTCTTGTTGCTTTTATTATTGCAGCTGTGTTGACCCCCACACCAGATGTGGTCAATCAGCTGCTGATGGCTGCCCCGCTTATTGTTTTATATGAGATAAGTATTCTTGGCATTCGTTTATTTGTCCGTAAACCCTTGTCCGAATGTGTTACAAAGGATGAGGATAATCCTGCTGCGTGAGTTTTGCAGCAGGTGATGAATCTGTCAGGTGAATACATTATTATAAAGATTTCTCAAAAAATGTTGTTGAGAAAAGAGTACTTTGCACAGGAGGAGTTATGTCATACGCAGCAGATTTTGAAAAAGCTCTGGAAATTGGTCGACCGCCAAATATCTGTTCGTTATTTCCGAACTCAAAGGCGTTGATTGTCAGCGGTAAGGTTATTGACCGGGCAATGTTGGCCAAGGGCAAGGCTATGACCATGGCTGCCAATGGCCGCAATCATCTTGTTATTCGCGGTGCTCTCCAGGCTGCCCAGCGTGCCAGGGCCTGCCTGATAATAGAGATTGCCCGCTCAGAAGGGGGGGCAAAATCTTACTGTGCTACAAATTATTGGAATATGGCCAGGCAGGTTGATGCCTTGTGCAATGAGCTGGCCATTACTGTACCTGTGGCTATTCATGCTGATCATTACGGTATTAAAACCGTTGATGATCTTCCTTTTGCCCGCACTGAAATACCATCGCTTTTTGATGCCGGGATCACTTCTATTGCAATAGACGCTTCACACATGCCAGATGATGACAATCTACTGGCAAGCATTGACCTGAATCGTTTTATCCCTTCATGGGCAGGCTATGAGACAGAGGTCGGTGAGATTAAAGGGAAATTTGGGTTGTCAACCAGTGAGGAGGCACTTTTTATTGTCCGTGGTTTGAATGCACATAATATTTTTCCTGACTGGATTGCCCTGAACAATGGCACGACCCATGGCATAGAGGCTTCTGATCAGGGGATTCAGGTTGAACTTACTGCAGACATCCATGCTGCCCTTGCAAGCTATGGCGTTTCCGGGGCACAGCATGGCACTTCCGGTAATAATTCTGATAGATTACGGGCTATTGCCAGTCAGACCAGGACAACCAAAGCCAATGTGGCCACAGCCCTGCAGATGATTTCCTGGGGAGTTGAAGTCAACGATTATGGCAATGCCATTCTTGATGATGATGGAGAATTTATCAAAGTCAAAGGGCAGGGTGTTGACGAAAGACTTTGGCAGGAAATGAAAGAGTATGCCAAAGTACAGGGCTGGGCTGGCGGGGCGTATAAGAACCTGAATGTGGTCTTTGAAAATAGAATTATGGGTCAGCCCAAGCCTATCCGGGAGCGGATGGCTCGCCGGGTGGAGGATTTTGTGTATACGCTGCTGGTTGAGGTGTTCAATGCCAGAGATACCGCCCGTCTTGGTGTTGACGAGATCCTCGCGGCAGGATCCTGTGATCTTGGACCTAAGACAGGCCGGGTAGAGTCGCCTGAGCAGTGGACTGAGGAAAAAATCCGTGAACAGGCGGCAAAACTCGACACTGATAAAGGCCCTGATGGCGATTATGACGATTAAGTTGAGGGCAGGAGTCCTGCTGTGGCCACTGTCAGTGAATTAAATATTTTTAAAAACAGGATTACAGGATAGAAAATGCAGAAAATATTAGTTACCGGAGCAGCAGGTTTTATTGGTCATAACCTGTCAAAACGTTTGCTGTCAGACGGTCGCACGGTTGTCGGTCTGGATAATTTAAACGATTATTATGATCCAAAGTTAAAACGTGCCCGTCTTTCCGAGCTTCTTGTTTCAGATCAGTTCAGCCATGCTGAATTTGATATGGCTGACCGGGGCCTGATGGAAAAAATGTTTGAAGACGAGCAGTTTGATGCTGTTATCAATCTTGCCGCTCAACCCGGTGTCAGGTATTCGCTCATTAATCCTGCTGTGTATGTTGATACAAACCTGGTTGGTTATGCCAATGTCCTTGAAGGATGCCGCCAGACAAAAGTGAAGCATTTACTCTACGCCTCTTCCAGTTCCGTGTATGGGGCCAACACCTCCATGCCTTTTTCAGTCCATGATAATGTGGATCACCCGGTTTCGTTGTATGCTGCTTCTAAAAAGGCCAACGAGCTGATGGCACATTGCTATAGCCATCTCTATAATATTCCCTGTACCGGATTACGTTTTTTCACTGTTTACGGCCCCTGGGGAAGGCCAGATATGGCGCCGATGCTCTTTACCAAAGCCATTTTGGAAGGAAAGGCCATTGATATTTTCAACAATGGAAAAATGCTTCGTGATTTCACTTATATCGATGATATTGTCGAAGGTGTTTTCAGGCTCATTGACCATGTCCCTCAACCCAACCCGGAGTGGAGTGGTGAAACGCCCGATCCTGCAACCAGTTACTGCCCATGGCGAGTATATAATATTGGTAACAATGCCACGGTCAAGTTGATGCATTTCATTGAGGTGCTTGAGGATTGTCTGGGGAAAAAAGCAGAAAAGAATTTTCTGCCCATGCAGGATGGCGATGTAACAGCCACCTATGCCAATGTTGATGATCTGGTTCGTGAAATTGACTTTAAGCCCCAGACCCGGGTAGAAGACGGTATTCAGAAATTTGTAGACTGGTACCGCAGCTATTACAGCTAAACCAGCATGGTTGAACCAAAATCTCAAGCCACAACCAACCATGAAGGTCAGTCACTGCATTTGTTTTGTATTGCTCTACTGATATGGCTGGCTCATCACGAACCAGCCATATTGTGTGACAATCTACGATGTACCCAAAGTATTGCATGGGGAACGTGAGAGGCTTACTCGTCTTACCGGGGAATACTTACGATGTAAAAAATCGTTATTTTTTCTTGGGATGACAGGTACTGCATTTTTTAAGAGCCTTTTTGGAGGCATCTTTTTTCGCCATTTCTTTATGACATTTTAAACAATTTCCGTGCCCCGCACGCTGCATGGCTGTTTTTCCTTTAACCTTGTTGGCACCGTCTTTGAGCATATCACCAGTGTGACAGGTCGCACATTTATCAATTTTCTGTCCCTCAACAAAAGCCACCTGTTTGCCATCTGCATCTTTACTGTGATGACATTCTCCACATGTAATTCTTTCTTGATGTTTTGCATGGGGGAACAGTGCCGGCTTCTTTCCATCAGGATTGATGGTGATTTCGACGGGGCCTTTGTCTTCGTCGGCAATGGCTAATCCCGCAAAGGCACAGGTGCCAAGAAAGATGAGTGCCATGCCGTAAATACGTACTTTGTTCATTGTGTTTCCTCCTGTAAAATTTTGCAAAGTGTACTGAATGACCATTCATTTCAATCTTTAACCGTTTATGTGGTACCTGTCAAGCGCCATATTGATGGAATTATAGGATGTTACATCGTTAGAAATCAGCTTGATCCGTAACTATGCAATCCGGAGAGGAGGAAGTTAACCCCGAAATAGGTGAAAAAGACGGAAATAAAACCGAGGATGGCCAGCCAGGCAATTCGATTGCCGCTCCACCCCCGGGTAAATCGTGCATGAAGAGTAGAAGCATAGACAAACCAGGTAATAATTGACCAGGTTTCCTTGGGATCCCAGCTCCAGTAGGTTCCCCAGGCCTCATTGGCCCACACCGCCCCGGTAATAATCCCTGCTGTGAGCCACATAAAGCCAAAAACAATTGTTTTGTGGGTAAGGTCATCAATTATTTTAAGCTCAGGTAACCCACCTGTGAGGGTGTTTTCTGCAAGACCACGCTTAACAGCAGACTGCTTGAGCAGGTACATCATGCCAAGGCCTCCTGCAACTGCAAATGCTCCATAGCCAATAAAACAGGTCATTACATGGGCGATGAGCCAGTTTGATTGCAGGGCAGGGATGAGTGGACTGATCTGCTGGTTAATCCCCTTGGCAAAAGAAGCGTAAGCCATGGCTGTAAAGGCAAACGGCATAACAAAAGCACCAACAACCCCGGCCTTGAATTTAAACTCCATGAAGATGTAAAACAGTGTCGTGCACCAGGCAAAAAAGACCAGTGATTCATACATATTGGTTAGTGGAGCATGACCAAAACCTAACTGGTACGACTCATACCAGCGAAAACCCATTGCCGCTGTCTGCAGGAGCAGGCCGATGATGGCTAGGAGCAACCCGGCTGAGCCGATTTTTTTTCCTTTGAAAACAAGAAGTCCAATATAGAACGCGGATGAGAGCAGATACGCTATTGTTGTCAGGCCAAAGAGTTGTGAACTGTCCATAAGATATCCATCAGAATGCGGTCATGGTGGAATGCAGCATGACCTTTAATATGGTTATTTCTTAAAATTTTCAAAATCACTTATCAGGGCTTCAAATTTTCTTTCAAAACCTACTTTATTCTTATTTGAGCTACCAGCGAAGATGATCCTGGCTTTTCCCTGGTCATCTGCAATATAAGCCCATATTTTTCGGTGTGAGGTAAAAAAAGCGACAAACAGGCCAAAGAGCATCAGGCCGCAGCCCGCATAAACCCACCATACTCCAGGATCTTTAGTGACCTGTAATACTGTAGCATACAGTTGTTTGACATGGAGACGGTAATCACCTGAAGGTCTTTTGACAACCGCCTCCTGATCGTTATTCAGCCAAAAGGTGGATGGCTCTGCATCTGCATCGCCAAACCATATTTTAATGCGATTAACAGCTTCGCCCCGGCCTTCCTTGTTAATGATGCCAAAAGATACTTTGCCGTCATCAGAGCTGACCTGCTTGCCTCCCGGGATAATATTCTGCTGCGTTTTTCCTGTTGTCGTACTGGTCAGTGTGACCAGGAAGTCGGAATACGGTTGATAGGAAGATTGGTAAAACGTCACACCTTTATAGGTAAGAGGTGTATTTACCTCAAGAAAATGAACAGTTTTGCCATCTTTCAGGACAACAGGTTGACCATCTTCAAGAACTGTAATCTTGGAAAGAAAGGTCTTGGGCATGCCATTGTCATAATACTCTATTGTAAAATAGTTACAGCGAACTGTGAATCCGAGGTCAATCTTTTCTCCTGTTTGAAAAGAATAGATAAAATCAGTTTGCTGGCTTTCAGGCACCATGATACTGCCCTTAAAGGCAAAATCAGGATTCTGAAGAACTTTTCTGGCAAATGTTGAAGAGCCAATCACCGCGCCCAGCAATATGATAAGTATAGAAACATGAACTATATAGACACCAAAGCGGGTCCAGGCACCTTTCTGGGCAAAAAGCATAGTGCCGTCATCTGTTTGTCGGCTCTGCGGCTGCCAACCCTTTTTTGCCAGGAAATCATTGACCTGAACGGTGGCATCAGCAGGTGATTTTTCAGAGCGGAGGGTCGCATTAAAGGGGAGTTTCAGCAATCTTTCGGAACGTGTTTTCAGGTTATCTTTGCGAACAATTTTAATAACCCCGGGAATACGCTCAAGGCTGCAAATGATAAGGTTGAGACAAAACAGTCCCAGCAGACTGAGAAACCACCAGGAATTGTACATATCCTGAATGGAAAGAGTGTGCATGAGGTTGGCCATGTTCTGCCCATACTGTTCAACGTAAAAACCTGCAGGCTTGTTTTGCGGGATTATTGTGCCGATTATTGAAGTTGCTGCCAGCACAAAAAGAAGAAACAAAGCAAGCTTGACAGAAGCAAAGAAAGACCACACAGGATTGTTGTTCTTTTTAGCCATATATTGATCTCATTGAGATTAAGAGAGTGTTTATGATTATACAAAGTCAGTTGCGTGACACAATGTGGTTTGTCTCGCCAAAATCATAATCGAATAATATAAAGGATATTCGGTGAGAATGCAGTAAATATTTGCCACCCCTCAAAGGGCATCCATTGTCGGAGTTGAGGTAAAGCGTACATTTACAATGTTTGAATCGCAATGTAATTGATGTGAATCAAAAGAAATGCTGAAGAGGGGGCGGTGAAAAAGATGAAGGGGATGGAATGTATGGAATAAAGGCTGACTACGCAGATTTTCAAATCGCTGCGTAGTCAGCCGACGAGACACATTGTAGAGCCAGCTATGTGCAGTTGGCAACAGTATGGTTTGCTGGTTTTACACAGTTATTTTTTCAGGAGATCTCTGATCTCTTCCAAAAGAACTTCCTGCTTGGGTGGTTCTTCCGGTTTTTCCTCTTCTTTCTTTTTCAGGTTGTTGATCACTTTGACAGCCAGGAATATAGCAAAGGCTATGATCGTAAAGTCAACAAGACTCTGGATAAATTTACCGTAAGAGAGAAGTACAGCAGGAGTGTCGCCAACAGCTTCTTTCAGTGTTACAGCCAGGTTGGTAAAATCAACACCACCCATGAGCATACCAATTGGTGGCATAATAACATCGGCAACAAAAGATGAGACAATCTTACCAAAAGCCCCACCAATGATAATACCTACTGCCATGTCAACAACATTGCCCTTTACTGCAAAATCCTTAAATTCCTGCATCATACCCATGGTTGTTCTCCTCCTTTTGAAAACTGATTGGTTTCTTCAGATCGTCTGAAACATCAAGGATCAAACGATCTGAGCATTAAATATGTGAAAATGCGTGTTGTTTGCGTTTAGGCTACCTAGAAAAATTGCCTTTTCGCCTGATCTCTGCGTCACAGGAAAATGAAAAATGCTCACGAATGACTAATATGCTGCGCTTTTTAATTTTCCTATTCCTTGACCTCGAACGAAATTCTAATTTTTCAAAGCACCCTTTACTTGAACCTGTCCGACTTTTGTGACAGTACCAGGCAGTGCATGAAAAATTGGTTTCCAGAGACAAATCTATCTCGCATCAAAATTTAAGCTGCGACTTCATCTTCTTCATGGTCTTTTCTCCGATACCATGCACATTTAACAGGTCATCAGCACTTCTAAATTTGCCATTTTTTTTGCGGTAGGCAATTATTTTTTTCGCTGTTACAGGGCCAATACCGGTTAGCTCGGTCAGAGTTTTTGCATCAGCTGTATTGATGTTGACTTTGCCGGTTTTTACCCGGGCTTTAGATTTGGACTTTGACTGAGTTTTTTTAGCCTTGGATTGAGCTTTATCTTTAGATTTTGCCTTGGAGGATGATTTTGATGATTTTGATTTTTTGGTAGACTTTTTACTTTTTTTCTTTGTTTTTTTACTCTTGGATTTTTTTGATTTACTGGTTTTTGATGTCGATGAAGGGCTGGATGTCTTTGCCAAAACCGGCTCTGATACAACGAAAAACGTCATTACAAATAATGACAGCACCAAAGTAAAAATTGAACGTTTTTTCATAGTTTATCCTTCAGTTGAGTTATTATCGGGGATTACAAATCATCGATCCCTTGAAAACTGTAACAAATCACAACGTGTGGAATTCGAGTCAACCCCAGTGACGATGCTCAGAGTAATCGATCGTAGAAAATTGTTTGAATACTTTGATAGAGAATGTTGAACTCTATTTTTTCGTGAGAACAAATAATTACGTTATTTTTTGAAACAATAGTATATATCATTATGTCCTTTTTTCAGCAAGTAAACATCTGGTAATCAAGCATTACTTTTCCCCTGTTGTGGAGAATCACTCTAATTGATTGCAGGGCAATTCATTTGGGCTGGCACGAATTTTTCATGGTCAGCGGAAAGAACAACTTCGCTGATGAAAAGAGTATTGTTGAACTGAATTCATGGAATTTAATAATGGCTTAACCTTATGAATCGTGTTTTTGTACTGGTAGAATAGATTGCGTGTAGGTGTGATTTTTTCTGTTCAACAATGGTCTCTCTTTCGGGTAGAATGTTACTAGTGGCGGGAAGAATGTGATCGACATATCGATAAACCCAGGGCAGGAGACTGCGATAAACGTGATTGTTTTGTAAATTTTCTTGCCTTTTTCCTTGTATTTGCCCTACATTATAGAATCTTAGTAATTTTTTTATTTTTTTTAATATGGTGCCCCTGTGACACAATCAAGCAAAATTGAAGTGACCATCCTGTTGCCTGCATATAATGAGGAACTGGCAATTACTGAGACCATTAAAAGTATAAGAGGATTGTATCCTGATTTTGAAATCCTTGTTGTTGATGATGGTTCATCCGATAACACCATGCAGACAGCCATGGATGCTGGAGCCAATGTTTGGCCGCATCCCTATAATATAGGAAACGGGGCAGCTATCAAGACAGGCTTGCGTATGGCTCAGGGTGAGTGGATTATAATGATGGATGCCGATGGTCAGCATAAACCTGAAGATATTGCCCGCCTGCTTGAATACAAAGATTCGTTTGATATGGTTGTTGGTGCCCGTACCAGTAAGTCAGATACGTCTCTGCATCGTGACATTGCCAACAAACTGTATAACTGGTTTGCCTCCTATGTGACCAAGTTTACAGTAGAAGATCTGACCTCAGGGTTTCGCCTTGTTCGCTCTTCCACTGTACGCCAATTTATTTACCTGCTGCCCAATACATTTTCCTACCCTTCCACCCTGACCATGGGATATCTCAGAAGCGGGCGTACAGTTAAGTACATTCCCATTGAAACTCAGAAACGTCTGGGCAAAAGCAAAATTAAACTCCTCCAGGACGGCAGTCGATTTTTTCTCATTATCACCAAAGTAGCCACTTTGTTTTCCCCCCTGCGGGTATTCCTGCCAACCAGCGCGTTCCTTTTTTGCATGGCACTGGGCTATTATCTATTTACCTATGTCACCCAGGGGCGGTTCACCAATATGTCAGCACTCTTGTTTAACAGCTCCCTTATCGTCTTTATGATTGGATTGGTGGCAGAACAAATATCTCAGATGCGGTATGATCGGGTGCAGTAGCTTCGGTTACAGCGAATTTCAACGGATAATTTTTCCGATTTATTGTTTGGTGTATGTCGATACCAGGAGAACATGTCAGCCTAATTGCTCTTAAGTTTGCGATGGCCACAGTTGCGTTGTATCACCCATGGAAATAGTAGTTTGATGGCGACCTGGAGCATGGGGTTTTGTTTAAAAATTTCGCCATTTTT
>RKSL01000153.1 GCA_008633435.1 Candidatus Desulfobulbus rimicarensis
AATTAGGAATCAGGAGTAATTTAATAAAGATACGGTAAATGAAAGTTGGGTGTTCAGAACGGGTGCAAACCCATTTTGTCGCACTTTGATATTATTTCTCAATAGTCGTCTTTTTAGCTGGACTCCGCAATAATTTCCCTGTACCTTGCCATCCATGAATGAAGAGATGGTCATACAGGGACGCCGGTTACATTGTACGGATATTGCTTGGGTCAGGCGATTGATTCAAGAAAACCCTTCCTGGAGTCGAACCCGCCTTTCCAAGGAAATATGCAGGCAATGGGACTGGAAAAGACCCAATGGCCAACTCAAAGATATAGCCTGCCGCTCCATGCTGCGCAAGCTGCAAGATCAAGGCTTTCTTGTCCTGCCCAAGCCCCTGCACGCCGGGCATTACCAACGAAAGATCAGAGAAATTCCTCACAGCACGGAACCTATACGTGATCCTCTGTCGGCAATACGTCCGATACGCCTTGTCGAAACCCATTCAAAACCCGATCAGGACAACCTTTTCTGTCATCTGCTGCACCGATATCACTACCTTGGTTTGCAGGCATCATTTGTCGGCGAGAACATCCGCTACCTGGCCTATGATGTTCATAACCGGCCAATGGGTTGCCTGCTCTTTGGTTCGGCTGCCTGGAAAACCGGATCCAGGGATGCATACATCGGCTGGGACGTCCGCACCAGAGAACGTAACCTGACACTGCTCAGTAATAACACCAGGTTTCTCATCTTACCCTGGGTGCAGGTAAAATGCCTGGCTTCCCACCTGTTGTCTCTCAGCCTGAGACAGCTTAATCAGGACTGGGAGAACCGGTACGGCCATCGGATTATCCTGGTCGAAACCTTCGTGGATACAACGCGTTTCCGCGGCACCTGCTACAGGGCCGCAAACTGGATCCATGTTGGTCAGACCACGGGGCGAAGTCGACAGGATCGAAACAGGAACATGAAAGTTCCGGTAAAGGATATTTATCTGTATCCACTTATGTCTGATTTTCGCAAAAAGCTCTGCGCCGTATGACGCTGCAGGCTCCCTTGTTACCTGCAACAGGAGCCTGAAATGCACGATCTGTCCATACAGCAACTTGCCGATACTCTTCAGAAAATTCAATGCTCTTTTTCTTCCGGTCTGGACTGGAACAAGCTCGAAATTTCTCTGCGAGACGCCCTCTATGACTTCATTGATCAAATTATGCTGCCGGCGCTTCAGGCAGTGCTTGAGGGCAAGGCGTACTTTCTGACCGCGCTCAAACAACTTGCCGCTCGTAAGGGCATGCGGTTCTATGGGTTTCGTCAGACATCCGTTCGCATTTTTACCGGTAGAACCCTGACCATCTCTTCACCCTGGTTCATCAAGGCCCCTTCAAAACGAAGAAGAAAACGAAAAAAAGCACCCAATGGATCAGGATGCCATCTCGGCCTGGAAGTTCTAGGATTTATCGAACGGGTTTCGGCAAATCTTGCTTCCAATGTCATGCAACTGGCCATACTGTGTCCTTCCTTTCATATTGCCGGCAAGGTGCTCCAGGAGCAGGGAATTTCCCTGGATGTCAAGACCATCCAGCGGCTTTGCAGAAAGTTCGGCCAGGGGGCCATGCAAAACCGTGGTGAAATATCTTTCAAAAGTAACGATCTTGACCTCAAGGACATAACGGTTCTCATCTGCATGGATGGCGGCAGATTACGGCAACGCAAACGAAAAAAGGGTCGCAGACCGGCTACCCTTAAACGCCAGGGATATACCACCGATTGGGTGGAACCAAAATTGCTGACTATTCAGTTCCTTGACGCAAGCGGCAAGCTCATCAGGGAAATACCACCCATATACGATGCAACTCTTGGCAATATCGAGAACTTCTTTGATCTCTTGGAACTCTACCTGCAGCAGCTTGATCCAGCAACAGCTGGCCGGGTTGTTTTCTGTGCCGATGGTGCACCCTGCCTCTGGAAACGAATACCGGAACTCATGGACAGGCTGGGCGTCCCTTATTGGTATGAGGCCCTTGACTATACCCATGCCAAGCAGAATCTCAACCAGATTGCAGAAATGATTCCACGTTCTCTATCCCGTCATCGGCAGGAGGTTTTTGAGTATTGGAAAGATCTTCTATGGCACGGTGAATTTGACGAACTGCGCAGCACAATAGAAGAACTTTTTCGCAGTCCTGGAAAACGGAAACAGGCATTGAAAAAATTTGACAACTATTTTGCCGGCAACCAAGACCGCATGCACTATTCTGTTTTCAAAGAACACAATCTGCCCACCGGCAGTGGTGCGGTTGAAAGCGCCATCCGAAGGGTAATTAATCTCCGCCTTAAGGGTGCTGGTATCTTCTGGACAGAAGAAATGGCAGAGGTTATGTTGTTTTTACGCAGCCAGTTCCTCTGCGGCCGATGGAACATCGTTCTCGGCAATCTGGTCAACAGAACACGAGAAATGTTCATGCAATTCTGGACGCCGATGACCAATACTGCAGGCTTTCAGCTGGCTGCTTGACTTGCGACAAAATGGGAATGCACCCAGCCAGGAGGATCAAGAATGCAGGGTTTGTATTGAGCCCCGAAAAATGTATAGTTGTGGTCATAAGATAAGCTTCTGCCGTATTGGAAGTGAAAGCCGACAGCTTGGAATGTCTGGAAGGCAATAGACCTGAATACGTCATGGAAAGTATTCAGTGTCACCACCGGGGTCTTAGACCAAGTCATGTGTTTACGGGGGTAACTCGGGAACTCGGGAGAACCAACTGTCTCCTTGCACAGTAAGGTAGGCGTCACCTTTAGAAAGCTCCAGGCGTTCACCGGGAA
>RKSL01000291.1 GCA_008633435.1 Candidatus Desulfobulbus rimicarensis
ATCTGAGATCAGTGAACTGCTCTCAGTAAGACTTCCTGAGCTTGGTGGTACATTCATCCAGATGGAAGATGAAATTGCCTCCATGGGAGCCGTTGTCGGTGCATCTCTTGCGGGAACAAAGTCAATGACTGCAACAAGTGGACCTGGTTTTTCTCTAATTCAGGAAAACCTTGGCTACGCCTGTATTACTGAAACTCCCTGCGTTATTGTAGATGTTATGCGGGGTGGTCCAAGCACAGGACTTGCCACTAACCCATCCCAAGGTGATGTGCAGATGGCACGATGGGGTACCCACGGTGACCATCCTATTATTGTTCTTGCCGTATCCAGTGTTGCTGATAGCTTTTCAATCACCATTAAAGCCTTCAACCTTTCAGAGAAATACAGAACACCGGTTATTATTTTATCCGATGAAGTTGTTGCTCATACACGGGAATCTGTTGTCCTGCCAGAAGATGAACAGATCAGAGTCTTTGACAGGGTGAGGCCCGATGTACCACCTGAATGGTATAAGCCATACGCTGATAACAATCGTGGTGTTCCTGATATGGCATCTTTTGGTGATGGCTACAGGCATCATGTTACAGGTCTGGTTCACGACGAAAAAGGATATCCGACTCAGGATCCACAGGAAATTGACCAGTTCTTAAGACGAATTCATTCAAAAATCAGTAAAGGTTTTAATGAAATCCAAGTGGTGAAAACCTTTCTGATGGAAGATGCGGAAATTTTTGTAATTGCCTATGGATCTGTTGCCAGGTCAGCTCTTAGAGCTGTTCGTGATGCCAGAAAAGCTGGGGTTAAAGCTGGCCTTTTACAACTTGTTACCCTGTTTCCTTTTCCGCGTAAAAGTGTTGACACCTACCTTCGTCAATGTCGGGTAGCTGTGGTGCCGGAAATGAATTTGGGCCAGATGGGAAGAGAAGTGTCCAGGGTGAATCAATCGGATTGTCGAATTGTGAAACATAACAAGATTGACGGACAACTTATCACACCTGATGAAATTCTTAAACATTTGACTACAGTATGATCTAGCAACATATACTAAATTAAGGAGAACCATATAAAATGCTTGAACGTGCTGAAATTGTAAGAAAAGAATATTTACGACATGATAAAAAGTTTCCCCATGTCTGGTGCCCCGGTTGTGGAAATGGTATTGTTATGGGTGCTTTATTGCGCGCTGTAAACAGCCTGGGACTTGATAAGGACGAGGTGGTGCTGGCTTCTGGTATCGGATGTTCCGGAAGAATGCCTACCTATATAGATTTTAATACCATCCATACAACACACGGCAGGGCGCTTACCTTCTCAACGGGTATCAAACTTGCCAATCCTGACCTTACCGTACTAACTGTTATGGGAGATGGAGATGCAACTGCCATTGGCGGGAATCATTTTATCCATGCAGCAAGAAGAAATATTAACCTCACAGCAATTATTGTAAACAATGCGACCTATGGCATGACAGGTGGACAATATTCTCCTGCCACACCTTATGGATCCAAATCCACAACGTCTGTATATGGTCATGTGGAGCATGCATTTAACATTGCTGAGCTTGCTGTTGCTGCTGGTGCATCTTTTGTCGCCAGAAGTACTGTGTATCATGCAACTCATCTTGAACAAATGATAAAAAAGGCGATACAAAAACGTGGCTTTTCTGTCATGGAGATTATTTCAAACTGCCATGTGCAGCATGGCCGAAGAAATAAACTTGGTGGCGCTGTACAAATGATTAACGGCTTTAAAGATAGTTCTGTAACGGTGAAAAAGGCAGAGAAAATGAGCCCTGAAGAACTCGAAGGAAAAACCACCATTGGTGTACTTGCTGACGTGGACAAACCAATTTCAACCGAAGAGTATCTGCGTATTGCAGGAGAGGCAAAGGAAAAGGCCGATAAAATAACTAAAGCTAAAGAGAAAAACGGGATCAAACGTTATGAAGAATGAGGAACGATATGAAATAAGGTTCAGTGGTTCCGGTGGGCAGGGGATCATCACAGCGGCAGTTGTTATGGCTGATGGGGCAGGGGGATTTGACAATAAGCATGTTTGCCAAACCCAGAGCTATGGCCCGGAAGCACGGGGCGGTAAAAGTAAGGCTGAGGTTGTTATTTCCAACTCGCCCATAGATTATCCCAAGGCTTTAAGTGTAGATCTTTTGCTGGCTATGAATCAGGCGGCTTGTGATGCGTATTTCTTTGACCTTAAACCTGATGGCTTGCTTATTGTTGACAGTGGTCTTGTGCAACAATTACCCACGAGCCGCTCAGTTTCGATTCCTTTTACCAAAATCGCAAAAGAGGTGATCGGTAGAGAGCTGGTTGCAAATATGGTGGCTCTTGGTGCCGTTGGATTCTTATCAGGCCAGGTTGCCCTTGGTAGTTTGGAACAGGCACTTTTGTCCCGGGTTCCTAAAGGAACAGAGAATATGAACTCTGATGCCCTTCATGCAGGGATAGAAGAGGCTAAAAAAATTGACCTTGATGCATTACCGCGTTCAGTTCTAGCTGAATGGGATGATGAGTTGTAGTCGATAGTTCGAGAGCATGGTTGAGATATGTAATGTAATACCTGAGGACAGGGTGAGTTAGTGTTTCGCTCTGTTGTCAGGTGTTACAACTGTGATTAAAAAAGATATTACACAGATCCTGAAGAGCGCTTCCGAAAGCAATTGACCGAATAACGGTTGTTTATCCTTCTCTGTATTGTTTTCTGCCACAACTATAGTGTACATTGCCCTTTTGGTTGTGGTCTTTTTCCAACAGAGGCAGCATAGAGAACCATCTCTTCTTTTGGATCAAGCCCCAGTAATTCATTTACTTCGTCGTCATAAAATGCAGCAACCGGACATGCGCCATTTCCAGTTGCCTCTGCTGCGACAATAAGATTTTGACAAATATGCCCTGCATCTAGAAGAATATAACGCATTCCCCTGTTGCCATACTTACTCATTGAACGTCTAATAACTGCTGACCAGAGAAAACTGACAGCTGAATGAGCCATAAATTTCTGGTTGAGACAAACAGCAGCAACAGCTTCAGCACTATCTGTTTCACTTACTATATCAAGAGAAAAATTTTCCACATCAAAATGGTACAATCCTGGCTCTAAGCCCTCAACCAGGTTAGCACTAAAATAGGTTTCTATTGGATATAATGCACCGCCAGATGGAGTGGTCCTGAATGTGTAGTTGCCGGATTTTGCGGTAATACCCTGGCAGGCCTAAAGCATAAAGGCAAGTTCTTCCATTGAAATTTTCTGTATTTCGTACTTACGTAGAGATCTTCTTTTTTGAAAAAGGGGAGTGATACGTGCCT
>RKSL01000025.1 GCA_008633435.1 Candidatus Desulfobulbus rimicarensis
AACTCGTTGATATGTCAAGAAAAATTTATTTACTTAGCCTTATTTTTCAAAATGTTTACGAAACCAATTTTAATACATCACGCTATTGCGCCGGTTGAGCCTTGTTCGGGAATTGCTGAGAATCCAAGCCCCTCAAGTGGTACGGAATAACAATCATTTTCGATTACAATTGTTTTCGTGACCAATTCGTCAAATAAAAGTTCCCTATATGTTGCAGTGACTATGTTGCCATTCACATCAACATGTGAGAACTTCGTAACCGTTCACCAGCCCCCCTGCTTCGTCCGATCAGGGGGGCTGGTGAACGGTTACAGATTGGTGTAATATCAAGGCTACAGCTCCCTTGGTGAACGGTTACAGAACTTCGCAGACTCGGTGTGTCCTTCATATATTGTTGAGAAGCCATCACAATCCATTTCTATAACAAGTTGACCAAAAAAATGATCCTTAAAGAAAATCACCTGCTTATCTGTGAGTTCTGCACTCTTCATGTTTTGAAGTGTTTTCTCTTCGTTTGATTTCCATCGTCCATTTATTGGACAATTTTTCGAACATGACATTTGTGTCAAACAAACGATTAAGAATATACAGATAAAGAGGTTACAAGACATAATGTTTTTTTTGATATAACACTATGGTTAACCAGCATTGCTGAGTATAATTGCCAGCAACAAAAGCTATGAAAGTCGGTCACTGGGCGTGGTACGTTGGTAGAGGCTGCGACTTCTGGATCAATACCATCAAATAATACAATCTCACCTTGAGCCTTTTTCCCCTACATTACTTTACGTCATACCATGAAAACAACCATACTTTTTTTATGTACCGGCAACTCCTGCCGTAGTCAGATGGCCGAAGGATGGGCCCGTCATCTTAAATCAGACACCATTACCGCCTCCTCGGCAGGCATTGAAAAACATGGCCTAAACCCGTTTGCCGTACAGGTTATGGCTGAAATAGGTATCGATATTTCCGGCCATAGCTCCCAACTGATTCAGGAACTCACTGAAGACCGTTTTGATTATGTTATCACCGTCTGCGACAATGCTCACGAATCCTGCCCTCTATTCCCGGGCAAGGCCACGATCATCCACAAGGGATTTGATGATCCTCCACTGCTGGCCCGTGGCTTGAGTGGCGAGGCCGCTCTTGCCCATTACCGGCGGGTGCGGGATGACATTGGTGACTATATCCGGCTCCTGCCCGAAAGTTTGCAGTAAATCAAATCTGAGCTTGACACGAGAAGATACGTCATTATATTAATCGACACATGACGATATATAAATACAGAGCCATACTATGAAACAATTTATCCGGGTTATGAAGGCGTTGTCTGACCCAAACCGGGTCAGAGTGTTGAAACTGTTACAGCAGCAGGAACTATGCGTCTGCCAGATTCAGCATGTCCTGGAGTTGGCCCAATCTACAGTTTCAAAACATATGAAACTGCTTGAAGATGCCGGGCTGGTCGACAGGGAACGCCAGGGCACCTGGATAATCTACAGCTTATCGGCAGAAGGCAGTAATGGTTATGCACAAACAATGCTGGCTAATCTTCGCAACTGGCTCAAGGACGATGCCCAGCTGAATCGGATGATCCGAATGTTGCCGGAAACGGCATCACTACGGGATTGTGAAACAAGCTCTATAAACAACGATAAAAAATAAAAGATAAAGAATACAATGGAACCTATTCAACCAACAGGATGCGGCTGAGCTTCCAAAGAAACCGGTCAGGTGACCGAACCTCCAGTACAACATTCGTATTCCCCGGCAAAGATTATGTTCTTTGGCATTGCGGGTCTTGCCCTCTGGCTTGGTATTTACAAACAGCTGGAAGCCTTTTCACATTTTTTCGCCTATTCTCTTCTTGGCCTTGCCCAAGGTTCACATCTTGCTGAATCCGTACAGTTTTTTGTCTACGACACCCCAAAAGTATTGATGCTACTGACCCTGGTGGTCTTTGCCATTGGCATTGTCCGTTCATTTTTCACCCAGGAACGCACTCGAAAGTACCTTGCAGGTAAACGGGAGGCTGCCGGTAATGTCATGGCAGCCTTACTGGGTATTGTCACCCCGTTCTGCTCCTGTTCTGCGGTACCGCTTTTTCTGGGTTTTGTTCAGGCCGGCATTCCGCTGGGAGTAACATTTTCCTTTCTGATTGCCGCCCCCATGGTTAACGAGATTGCCATTATTCTCCTGTATGGTCTCCTGGGCTGGAAAGTGGCAGCAATCTATCTTGGCAGCGGCCTGCTCATTGCCATGGTTGCGGGCTGGATAATGGGACGTTTCGACCTTGAACCATGGATTGAAGACTGGGTGCAGGAAATGAGAGCATCAGATGCCATTGTTCTTGAGAAAAAACTCAACTGGACAGACCGCATCGACATGGGGCTGGAGGCAGTGCGCGACATTGTGGGCAAAGTCTGGCTCTATGTGATTGCAGGAATTGCCGTGGGCGCACTCATTCATGGTTACGTGCCTGAGTCGTTTATGGCATCCATCATGGGCAAGGATGCCTGGTGGTCTGTACCTGCTGCTGTTATTGCGGGCATTCCCATGTATTCCAACGCAGCCGGAATTGTGCCAATCGTGGAAGCTCTGCTGGGTAAAGGGGCAGCCCTTGGCACAGTACTTGCCTTTATGATGAGTGTTATCGCTCTGTCTCTTCCGGAAATGGTCATCCTGCGAAAGGTGCTCAAGCCCAAACTGATTGCCGTATTTATCGCGGTGGTTGGCAGCGGTATTCTGTTTACCGGATATCTGTTTAATCTGATTATTTAGCCCATACAGTTCAACGTGTGTTCTATAATGCCGGGAAGAGCAGGCTGCGAACCCCGAACCGCTGGAAATGAGTGCAGATTGTCTGGAAAGGGCTAAGCCGCAGGGGATTCTTAGTACCAGTCATGGTACAAAAACTGTTTGCCAAACAGGGAAAAAATACGTACGATTGCTCATGTTTATAAAAAAGTCCTGGCTCGCAGTGCAAACATGAAAATCAGCCCAACCAAACTCATCCTGGCCACATCGGTTTTTTTTGTTCTCTTTGACAATCTCACCTTTGCCCGCCATGTGCTTGAAATCTTTCCGCTGACGCTCATAAACTCCGGATTTCTTATTTCACTTTTTGCAGGACTGACAGCCGTTATCACGGCGGTGTTCTCTCTTGTCAGCAGTAAATACACACTTAAGCCACTGCTCATCTTTTTTCTGCTTGTTTCTGCCGGGGCAGCATATTTCATGGACAACTACAATGTGGTCATTGACCATATTATGATTCAGAATATGGTACAGACCAATGCGGCAGAAAGCCTTGATCTGCTCTCACCTAAACTTCTGAAATATATTGTACTGCTTGGTCTGTTGCCGGGGGCCCTGGTCTGGCTGATTCCAGTGCAGGAGCAGACCTTCCGGCAATCATTTTTCCGCAGACTGCGAAATGTTATGCTTTCCCTGCTCTTTCTTGTCACAATGGTGCTGTGTTTCAGCAGGTTTTACACCTCATTTTTCAGAGAACATAAACCACTGAGATACTACACCAATCCGACCTATTATATCTATTCAACAGGTAAGTATTTTTCCAAAATTTTTCACAAGAACAACGAACCTCTCAAGTCTGTTGGCAAAGACGCAAAAGTTGTGGAAAAAGACCCGGAAGACAAGCGCAGGGAGCTGGTCATCCTGGTGGTGGGAGAGGCGGCACGAGCCGATCATTTTTCATTAAACGGCTACACCAGGGAAACCAATCCTCTGCTCAAAAAAGAACACCTCATTAACTTTCCCAACATGTTTTCCTGCGGTACTTCTACGGCGTACTCTGTTCCCTGCATGTTCTCTGTTTATGGCCGAAGCAGCTATAACGACAAGCGGGGAAGAACTACAGAAAACATCCTTGATGTACTCAACCATACCGGGGAAGTAAGTATTCTGTGGCGGGATAACAATTCCGATTCCAAAGGGGTGGCTCTGCGGGTTCCCTATGAAAACTTCAGGGATCCGGCTGTTAATCCGATCTGTACTGAAGGAGAATGCCGGGACATTGGCATGCTTGCCGGACTCGACAGCTATATTGCCGAGCACGCGGGAGAAGACATCCTCATTGTGCTGCATCAGATGGGAAACCATGGGCCAGCCTATTACAAACGCTATCCCAAAGCCTTTGAAAAATTCACCCCGATCTGCCCGACCAATGAACTGGAAGAATGCACCCCTGATGAAATCAACAACACCTATGACAATGCTCTGCTCTATACGGATTTCTTTTTATCAAAAACCATTGATTTTCTCAAAAACTATGACGATACCCACGAAACAGCCATGATGTACATGAGCGATCACGGGGAGAGCCTGGGAGAGCTTGGTGTCTACCTGCACGGGTTGCCATATACGATTGCCCCGGATGCCCAGACCCATATCGGAGGTTTCCTCTGGCTGGGTAAAAATCTTATCAGTGACGAAGAGCGGTCGAGAGTGAAAAACCATGCCGATGCCGAGCTGAGCCACGACACTCTTTTCCATACTCTTCTGGGCATTTTTGAGGTGCAAACTTCAGTGTACGATAAAAATCAGGATATTCTCAACCCGAGTTTTTCCCCTCAATGAGCAGATCAAGATGACTGGGCAGAAAAACTTCAACAGTGGTGCCTTTGCCGACAACACTGGCCAAAGTAATTTTCCCGTGATGTTCATGAATAATCTGCCTCACATACGAAAGCCCCATGCCGGTTGCCCCGTCTCTGGTTGAGTAAAAAGGTTCAAACACATGGGAGACTACCTGCGCATTTATTCCCGGCCCATTATCATGCAGGGTAATAACTGTACCGGAAGCAACCTGAGAAGAACGCAGTTCGATGATACTACCACTACGGCATGCTTCAATGCTATTACGCAACAGATGCAAAAAAGCAGAAAGAAGGTATCCCTCGTTGCCGTGACAACCGGCTGCGGCCTGAGCAGAAAAAACGAGTTTAATCCCTTTGCTCTCAGCTTCCGGCCGTACATTTTCTATTGCCTCTGCCAGTAATTTCTTTAATTCAATGGGAGAAAATGCCTGGCGCGCCTGCTGCTGCATTTTTTCAAAGCGGTCAACCAGACCTTCCAGCTGATTGATCTGCTGTTGTATTTCATGATGATACTCTCCATTACTGCCCCCTGTATTTTCTGCGTTTTTACGTCTCAGCCGTCTGAGCAGTCCAGAAATAATCATCACCGGATTACGTATTTCATGGGCAAGATTTAACGCCATTTCGACTTTAGTCCGGTCTGACACAACTGTTTCAATCTCCTGATTCAACGAGAGCAGTTGCTTACTGGTTGATTCAATCCTGGCCCGGTCGCTGGTCATCCTGTTCATAAAAATCAACACATCCCTGAAAAACAGGGTGACAGCGAAAATAACAATGAACATTGCCGAATTCAATCCACCGGACCAGGGGGCAATGGTGGCCCATAGATCCTGGTGCCATGTATAGAGGAGCAGATGTTTGAGGATATGTCCAACAGAGCGAAACAGACATAACACAAAAAGTGCAGCAACCAGCCAGAACAGATAGGTATTTAGCGGATTTTCCCGATCCTGCCTGGAAAGTATGACCACCTGATGCAGGCAGAGTGCAGCGAGAACAATCATGCCAAGGCTACCAACAATATCTATACAGACAAGGGGAAAACGGAAACAGAAATTCATGGCTGCTCTTCCTTCCCGGCACGGTGTTGATACTTTGCAGCGACCATTTTCCGGAGAGCAAGGTATATACAGAGTAAGGCTGGAACGCAAAGAAGATGATCCATCTGACTGTAATACCGTAGAAGATCAAGACGAGCATTACCGGAGCCGTTGAGATGCTGCCACACCAGATCAAGAGACAATATATGGCCGGTAAATGCCCAGCCATTCCACAGGACCAACAAACAGGCACCCCAGGTCATTAATTGCCAGGCCGTATCATGGCGCAACCTTGAGTTGCGAATGCGGTAAGCAAAGCCAACCATTGCCGCCGCAAATAATACATGCCCTATCTGATGAAGATATAATCCTTCAGGTGCACCATGGAATTGAATGGCAAACGCGGCTTCTGGGAAGACAAGTCCGCCTGCGAGTATCAAGAAGACCATGTACCCGCCATTTTTTACCTGCATTGTATCCGTCCCGTCAATGAACTGCCCCTCACTGCATTGTCACTTTCTCTCATTCTGTTGTAGTATAGCACATTGTTGCCAAGGTACCAAAAAAGAGATACGCATCTCTATCTGCTAAGTTTTTCCCGGGAAACAGCAGGAAGACGAAGGATAAAAGGTATCCCGGCAACGCCGACAACGGCACTGACCAAATACGCGGTTTCAAGGCTCCAGATGTCTGCGATCAGGCCAATGAGTACCACAACTGATGAACGGGCAACAAAGGCAATCATGATAAAAATGCCATTGGCTGTTGCCGGATTATCTCCTGCATGCTCCTGCACCAGTGCCAACATCACCGGTGTTGTTGAAAGCAGCAGAAAACCGCAGCAGAGCAAAGCAGCAAGTCGCAGCCAGTTGTCACTGAAGACAAAGAGCAACACACTTATCGGCGCGCCAATCAGCGAAATGAGTAACATTCTGCGCCTGCCAAGATAGTCACTTAACGGCCCGGCGACCAGCACCCCGGCAACACCAGCAGCCTCAAACAGGGTTAATGCCAATCCGCCATGCCAGAGTTTTCCAGTCTGGGAAATGATAAAAACAGGCAAAAATGCACTCAAACAGCCGTGCATAAATGATCTGGCCAGCAAAATCGCACTCAAGGGGAGCAACAGCTGGCGTAACTTGATAAAAACCGCTGACAAAGACGTTTTTTGCTGTCTGTTATGGAAATCAAGATCAATATTGCGAAACTTCCAGAACAAAAGCACTGACGCACCAATCCCGACCAGCATAATCGGCCAAATCCCCTCAAGTCCCAGCCAGGCAACCAGACCAACCGCTGTAAGAGGGCCGATCATGCGGGCGAGCTCGCCACCAGTCATGAAAAAACTCATCCCCCTGCCCTTACGCTCCCCGGCCATGCGGGCAATCATCACCGGTGCTGGCACATGAAACATGGCAACACTTATTCCAGTGATAAAAAGTAAAAGCAGCAAAACCCCGTACCCGGGAGCTACCCCAATCAAACTCATGGGGACAGCAGTGAGCATCGGGGCAAGAATGATAAAATACCGCAGGCTGAATCTGTCTGCAAGCACCCCCAGAAACGGATTGATCAGGGCTGGGAGTTGCATAACTGCAGACAACATTCCCGCCTGGGTCAGGCTCATCGACATTTTTTCAATGAGCAGTGGCAGTAACGGGGATAAAAAGGCCGAATAGACATCGTGAATAAAATGGCCAAAGGAAAGCAACAGGATCTCTGCAGTCCGGAAAGAAGAGTTTTTGCCTGATGCCTTCATATTCGGGAGCCAATCATCTGATAATGGGCTGTACGCCGAGCCTCGGGCTGGGCAAGAAATGCTGCAACGTCCTGGCGCATGGTTGCAAGATCGTGATCAAGGCGGCCACTCACATTGAGATAATTATTGGCGTGATCACAGGCAAAAAACGCGGAAAAAGGTTGGAGATTCTCCAGCAGCAGCTGCAGTTCTGCCACGGTGCCATCTGGTGTTTGTTCGACAAAACTGCCATCACGTATCTGCGAGTACAGGGGACATTCTGCTGTTGTCCCTTTCCCATAAAGCCACAACCTTCGCAGGCGGATAAATTCAGGCTGGATGGTGTTGAGCAGGGTTGCTGTCTGCTCAATATGCGGTTGCCAGCGTAAAGTACCTCCAAGCCCCAGCAGGACATAACAGGAGAGCTCTATACCGGCCTCTTTCAGCCATGGGGCTACAGTTTTCACCATTGCGGCGGATTGTCCCTTGCGCTGGAAACGAAGGATCTCTTCATCGCCCGACTCCAGCCCCAGGTGAACTCTGTTTACCCCTGCCAGAGCCAGCTCTTGAATATTCACTTGACCGAGCTTGTGCAGGGTTGAGGCCCTGGCATAACAGGTTATCCGGTCAGGATTGCAGCTTGCACGAAGATGGCGGAGCACACCTGTAAAAACAGTCATACCAGCTGCAAGCGGATCAGCATCACCCAGAAAAATGGTTTTCGGTGCCGGATGGCGCCTCAGGAGCAGGTCAATGTCCGCTGTTATCTCCGGCAATGTTCTCAGCGAAAAATCAGGCTCGCCCATGGCCGGATAAATACCGCAGAAACGGCAACGGTTCCAGTTGCAGCCACGGGTAATCCGTACCAGCAGGCTGCGCCACTCTGAAGGAGGCCGGATAATCAATGATTCCGGCTCGTTTTGTTGGTGTCTTTGTTTTTGCTCTTGCATATCTTGTCTGGCAGGCGGCCCGGGATTCCCAGTTCATGCGTTTTGGACACACATCTCAGGGCAGCATTATTTCGCCATCTTCTCCAATTGTTACGGTGCTTACTCCAGCCCCATCAAGCATGGCCATGGTTTTGCTGCAAACAGGGGCAGTGGTGGCTAAAATCACCCTGCTGCCAGGCATTATTTTTTTAATTTTCCCTGTTTTTTCCAGAATTTTCTTACCATCAGCCCGAATAAGTCGACTTTTCCTCCTGATAACCAGGGCAATGGTCTGCTCGTCTACCTGTTCAAGTAGAGTTCGATTGGGCAAACCAAACTCCTGGGGATCAAGAGTTTTTGTTGTACTTCGGCTTTTTGTCTGGTTTTTGGTTTGAGTTTGTCTTTTCATGCAGTTTTCCTCCACTGCCAATGGGTAAGACAACAGCTTTGCAATGGCGCATTACGCCGGTTGTCTGTTCTGCCAGTAACGCGACCAAACCGTCAGTCTCTGCAAACCCCAGAAAGGCCATGGCCTGCCGTGACAATGGCAAAAACGTTGCCTGTTTAAAAAATTCCACCCGACTGCGGTAATCATAGATGTTGTCGAGATTTTCCGGCAAAAGTGTACGCAAAGCGTTTCGCAACTGTTTCTGGGACGGCAACTGGCAATACTCTGGCAGGCTTTTATGGCCGCAACGGAGCCAGTCGTAACAGAGCAGCTCCTGCAAAATCCTGCCATCAGTAAAAGTTGCGACCTCTTCATAGAGCAGCCTGTGCATGAATTTATGGGTTTTGGCCCGCTGCAAAAAGCTGTTCTTAAGACATCTGCTGCAAAGCCCTGTAAAAAAAACAAAAGGATCTCTGCCAACAACACGCAAATATTGCCATATTGATCGGAAAAAACGAGTATTATAAAAGGCTTCAACCACTTCACACAAGAAATACAAACTGCTGAGCCGGTCATGGTTAAGCCATCGGGTGGCCAGCACCTCATAGGGCGGTTCACTGCAGAAAACCAGACCATACTCGGCACTATTTTTTTCCATTGCTGTACCGGGAAGCACTTTGAGCAGACCAAGCTGGATATAATGGGGCGCCATCGCAAATACCCGGTTCAATGAACGACCAAAGCTCTCTGCTGTTTCAAAGGGTAATCCAAGAATCAGATCCAGATGGATATGAATGGTATCAAATTCCACGAGGCGACGAATATGCTCTTCAGACAGGGCAACATCCATTGTGCGGTTCACTGCGGCCAGAGTCTGGCTGTTACAGCTTTGAATACCTATTTCAAACTGAAAGGCATCACAGGAGACTGTCGCCAGAAACTCCAGCATGTCCGGGCTGAACCTGTCCGGGGCGATCTCAAAATGGCATTTTACCCCGGCTGCATGGGTCTTTAAAAACCGCCAGATGGCAAGGGCTCGCCCCTGATCATCATTAAAGGTACGATCAACAAATTTAATGATCATGGGACGGGCATCAATCAGCTCTGCCAGTTCCTGTTCAACCAGTTCCAGAGGTTTATGGCGAACTCCTCTGGAAATCGAGGACAGGCAATAGCTGCAGCTAAACGGGCAGCCACGTGAAGACTCGTAATAGAGCTGTCGGTTGTTAAGAAGCTGCTGATAATCCTGCGTTGTATATGGTGAGGAAAAAGAGTGGCTCTTCCCTGCCCTGTATAGAGATTGCAGGCTGCCAGCAGCAAGATCATCATAAAACTGCCTGTCCACAGCCTCGATCTCCCCT
Organism: Candidatus Desulfobulbus rimicarensis; assembly: GCA_008633435.1. GTDB lineage: Bacteria > Desulfobacterota > Desulfobulbia > Desulfobulbales > Desulfobulbaceae > Desulfobulbus_C > Desulfobulbus_C rimicarensis. Next base: position 10,082 of record RKSL01000025.1, read on the forward strand.
TCAACCACGCTGCACTGCGGCGGTAAATGATCAACGCTTGCCGCCTGTGGGCCACCCAGAACCAGGGGAACATCAGGAAGCAGCCGGGAGAGATCCTGCACCAGCCGTTGTACATAGCCATGGTTCCAGATATAGACAGAAAACAACAGACCACTGGCCGGGGTCGTGCTCAGGTGCAGTAAGCTCTGATAATAGGGATCATTTATGGTGAGCAGACTGAGCAATACCTTTTGTTCAGGAAGATGCCGTTCAAGCTCCTGACGAACATAGAACTGGGCCAGACAGGAATGCGAAAAACGGCAGTTAATACTGATAAGATGAAGCATTACAGACTATCCGGAGTGACAACCATGGTTAATATTCTCCCTGCTTTTTAGCGACACCATGCCGACGTTCTATGGCAATGAAATTCAACGTTGTATGCACCGTAAACAACGGAAAGAGCAAGGCCATCAGAAAAATATTGAGCACCGGTACCATACTGACAAAGGCCGGAAAAATTCCCAACCTGAAGGCACGTCCCGGGTATTGCTTTACCCAGCCAATCTTACGTCCCAGGCTCCATCGGGTCCGGGAAGCTGGATAATCCACAAACATCAGAGCAGAATAAAAGATATAAATCAGTAAAACAAGCACCGGCCCCACCAGGGGAATACCATTGGCAAAAAGAGCAATGATGGTCACAAAAATACCAACCAGACCAATCTTGCATCCCTCAAGCATATCAATGGCAATTCCCCGAAACCCATCCCCGGCAGCAAAGGTAAAAGACTCACCCTGATATATTTTTTCCGTTGCCGTGCTGAGAAAAACATAGCCTGGGCTGGTCAGACAATAGGCCACCAGAAAGGCCAGGTAAAATGAAACAACCCGGGTCACAAGAAGAAAGAAGAAATGCAGTACCAGCCAGCCCTTATCCATGAGCCAGCCATAAATACCCGCTGAAACAGGAGGATGTCGCAACAACGACCCGGCATACATATTCACAAGATCTATGGCGGCAATATACCCCCCCCAGGTCAGCCCTGCGGTGATGCCAACCAGTAAAAGGCTCCAGCCAAGAATTCGGACATGCCCCAGCACAAAGAGAAGAGAAGTGAATAAAGGCACCCATGGAGGTAAGTGTTTATTTTGGATTTTACTGTTCATCTTCTCTTTTTCCATTTTTTCATTCATTCTTTTTTTCATGCATTCTTTGTATTGCCGGAGACAATATGCCATGGCCAGACAACAATGAAACTCAACTACAGGGTGCCTTGAAAAATTAAATTTTCGTCCGAGGTCAGGTAAGCGACCATCGGGAGACTCCGAGGAACAGGAAAATTAAAAAGCGCATCATATTAGTCATATGTGAGCATTTTTCATTTTCATGTGCCGCAGAGATCGGGCGAAAAGGCAATTTTTCAAGGTGGCCTATACACAGTCAAGGCATGGGGCATCTATACTTTAAAAAATCTACCGAGGTTTGCTAAGGTCTGGCCAGGATAACAAATTTCACCACCTATTGCACCTTGACCAGCAGCGCAACCGCACTTATTGTGTTTTGTAATGGCCTTAGATGACTGCATACCTGATACATCTGACAATTTCCCTTTTACAGAGGATGATGACGACTGGCTGGTCATTGCCAGTGGCAGCCCGGAGTATATCCAGGACTGTTCACTGGCGTTAAGTGCCCAGGGGATTATTCATCAGGTACATCCTGATAATAGTCTGCTCTTCAGCAGGGAGGCAGACAGCAGCCAGGCAATAGCCGAGATAACAGCCTGCGAGCAGGAGACCCGCTACTGGCCACCCCAACCTGAACCTGTACCACAGCAACCACATACTGGCAATCCACCCACATTGCTGATGTTTGGTGCTCTGATCATCTTTTATATGGTTACAGGCCCCTGGTTTGCCGACAACCCCTGGTTTCAGGCCGGTGCTGTTGACAGTGAAAAAATAATGGTACAGCATCAGTGGTGGCGGCTGCTTACGGCGCTGACTCTGCATGCTGACCAGTCACATCTGGTGGGTAACTGTCTGGTCGGAAGTTTTATAGTACACCAGCTCTGCAAGACTACAGGAAGCGGCACAGGCTGGTTTTCTCTCCTCCTTGCCGGCATGGCAGCCAATTTTTTAAATTGTTTTTTGCGTGCCAGCCCGCATTACTCTGTGGGGTTTTCAACAGCGCTGTTTGCAGCCATTGGTATCTTTTCCGGGTTGCAAACGGGCAAGGGCAGCAAAACACTTCTTAAAAATTTGCTACTGCCTCTTGGCGCCGGTGCTGCTTTACTGGCAATGCTTGGTACAGGAGGAAAACATACAGATTTAGGTGCCCATTTTTTTGGCTTTGGCTGCGGCATTGCAACTGGATTTTTGCTGCGCTTTTGCAGAATTGAACACCATACCGAAAACCAGACAATGCAGCACATACTCTTTATCTTAAGCCTGCTGCTCATAATCTGTTGCTGGTTACTGGCAACAGGGGTGTCATAGCAAAAATGCCCAGATGCACACGCCAAAAAAACACTTGTAAGCAAACCCGATTCCGTCTTTAATATATGTTCCACATTCGCATTGAGACGAGTAACTTTTTATTTGAAAAATAACTACATAAACCAGCAAGGACTTTTCCATGCCCATGAACCAGCAGCCCCCGTGGGGGCAAAAAAAGAAGCCATCATCTCCTGAAGATTTTCTGGCCGCTCTGATTCAAAAAATCAAGGACTCATTTTCTGAACAGAACAACAATGCTTCCGGCTCTGATGACGGTACTCCACCGCCAGACAATGGCCCCGGCGCTTTAGCCGGCATAGGTAAAGTTGTTTTCATTATCGGCGCGGTGATGCTCTTTCAAATCATTTATTCCTCATTTTATACAATTGAACCGGGAAAAGTTGGTGTCGTTCTCCAGTTTGGCAAGTACAAACGAACTACCCAACCAGGTCTCCACTTCAAAATCCCTTATATTGAGGATATGATTGAGGTGGATGTAGAAAATGTACGTAAAGAGGAATTTGGTTTCCGGACCAGATCACCAGGAAAAACCACGGTTTTTAACAAACGCGGCTTTGAGATGGAATCCCTCATGCTTACCGGGGATAAAAACGTGATTAATGTCGAATGGATTGTACAATACAAGGTCAACGACCCTGTTCATTTTCTTTTCAAAGTCCGTAATGTCCCCCAGGCAGTCCACGATAACTCTGAAACGGTTGTACGGAGAATTGTCGGCAATATGGATTTTGATTACGTGCTCAGTAACCGTGAAATACTCGCGGCCATGGCCAAACGGGAACTGCAGCGAGATCTTGACAAACTGGAATGCGGAGTCACCCTGCTGGCTCTTCAGCTTCTGGATATTAACCCACCGGATCGGGTTAAACCTGCCTTTAACGAGGTAAACGAGGCTGATCAGGACAAAAAACGCCTGGTTAACGAGGCCGAGGAAACCTACAACCGGGTCATTCCCAAAGCAAGGGGCTCTGCAAAACAAATTATTGAGGAAGCTCATGGCTATGCAGTACAGCGGATAAACCAGGCCAAAGGGGAAACCAACCGGTTTAATGCTATTGTTGCCCAATATCTCAATGCAAAAGAAGTGACCAGGCGACGCATGTACCTTGAGGCCATGCAGGATATTCTCCCCGGGGTTGACCATGTCTATGTAATGGAAAAAGGAGGACAAAACGTCCTTCCCTTTCTTAATTTATCCAGCACAGGCTCTCCTGTAACCAGTCAAACAGCCAAATAATTCAAGGAAAGAACAGATATTATGAAACAGGCAATGCAACTTTTTTCCCTTGTTCTCGTGGCTGCTATTTTTGCCACAGTATGGGACGGTTTTTTTATTCTTCCTGAAGGTAAACAGGCGGTCATAACGCAGTTTGGCGCGCCGGTCGGTGAACCTGTAACCAAGGCGGGGCTCAAGCTCAAAACACCATTTATCCAAAGTGTCCAGTTTTTTGACAAACGCATCCTTATCTGGGATGGGGATCCAAATCAGATCCCTACCAACGACAAAACATTTATCTACATGGATACTACAGCCCGTTGGCGAATTTCCAATGCCCTCCGCTTTCTACAGGCAGTGGGTAACGAAACACGGGCGCAAAGTCTTCTTGATGATATTATCAACGGAACTGTTCGGGACTTTGTCAATAAAAACAATTTGATTGAGATTATCCGCTCATCTGACTGGTCGCAGGAATTTGTAGCCGGGACGACTTCACGCCGTGACATGATCCAACCCCCCAGCCAGGGACGGGATCAAATAAGTGCAATGGTGCTTGAACAGGCATCAAAGGTGATGCCCAAATATGGCATTGAGCTCATTGATGTCATGTTTAAACGGGTCAACTATATTGATTCTGTCCGGGAAAAAGTCTATACCAGGATGATTTCCGAGAGAAAACGAATTGCTGCTGAAAAACGCTCTGTGGGTGAAGGTCGCAAGGCGGAAATCCTTGGTAAGGTTGAACGTGAACTTAAAGAAATTACCTCTGAGGCCAAGAGAGAGGCCACCGAAATCAGAGGTAAAGCAGATGCTGAAGCAACCAAACTCTATGGCGCAGCCTACAGCAAGTACCCTGAATTTTATTCTTTTCAGCGAAGCCTGGAAAGCTATAAAGATATTATCAGCGCCAATACCTCGTTAATTCTCTCTCCCGAGTCTGATCTTTTTCAATATCTGCAATCTATTGATGGTAAGTAAAACCCTATCCTGCAGGCTGAGAGCAGCCTGCAGGATGCCTCCCCAAACGTATATTCCAGCCATGCCCCGCCGCATACTTCACAAGTGAATCCCTGCCGATCCCAAAGCATCTTTTTTTGTTACGATCATTGTAAGATATGCGGGCTAAGCTTCTTGCAGCAGAGCCTCTTTTACAATCAACCCTATGTTTTCCATGGTATAGGGTTTTTTCAGCAGGCCAAAAACGCCCAGTTCCATAACCCTTTCTATGTCTTCACTTGCTGAATATCCGCTGACAACAATGGCTTTCTGGCCGGGGAAACGCCTGATAATACGTTCATAGGTTTGTCGACCGTTTATACCGGGATCCATAACCATATCAAGTAGAATAAGATCAGGACGTTTTTTAGCAACAAAGGAAACTGCCTCCTCCCCACTACTTACAACGGAAACCCTGTACCCTAACATGGAAAGTAACCTATGGGCTATCTCCCGCTGGCTTTTTTCATCATCAACCACCAGCAAATCCCCATCACCGTAAAGAAGTTTCAGACTGTCTTTTCCAGGGGAAAGCTGACAACTCATTTCACCGGCACTTGCAGGTAGATGAATAATAAACGAAGTCCCGGCTGTGCCGCTTTCCACAGCCACATGACCTTCATGATCCTGGATAGTATTCCAGACCACGGCAAGACCGAGCCCGGTACCACTCCTGCCCATTTTTTTAGTGGTATAGAATGGGTCAAAAATATGGTCAAGATCATACTGGGAAATACCTGAGCCGGTATCGCTGACTTCCAGCACAGTATATTCGCCCTCAGCGATCCCATGAGATGCTGTTTCCCGACCAACAGTATCACTGCAGGTACTAACCTTGACTACGCCCTTGCCTTCGATTGCCTCGGCAGCATTTGTCACTAGATTCATCAGGAGTTTCTGGATATGCACAGGTGAACAGGAAATAGGCCGTACCCCCGGGGTTAAAGTAGAGACAAAATCAATTTGCGGATAGAGAAAATCGAGCTGACTAAACTCTGGTGAGGTCATATAGATTCGGATAAGCTCATTTAAGCAGGCTACTTCCTTAACTGTTGCCGCCCCCCGGGCAACAGTTAATAAATCGGCAACAACACCGGCTGCCCGTTGGCCTGAGGCGACCACCTTTTTTAAATCTTCATGTATCGGACTGTCAAATGGTAGCTTCAGCATCATCAATTCCGGGTAGCTGATCACCCCTGACAAGATATTATTGAGATCGTGGGCAACGCCACCGGCCATAAGCCCGATGGCCTCCATTCTGCTGGATCTGCGCAACTTCAATTCGGTTTCCTGCTTTTCCTTTTCCAACGCCTTACGCCGGGAAACATCACGAACAATGTTCATCAAGATTTTCTGACCATCTGTTTCTACCAGCGAAGAACTCATTTCTACAGGAATATGTGAACCATCCTTATGCACAAAATAATGACTGGCCACTGCAGGAAGCGCCTCATCCAATGGCACCAGTTGATCCCGCTCATCCATCTCCACCCGCTCAGCTGGTGGATACAGGGCAGATTTGTTCATGCCAATCATTTCTTCTCTGCTGTACCCACACAATTCCAGAGCTTTTTTATTACAATCCACCACAGAACTGTTATCAAGATTGATAAGATAAATAGCATCGTTTGCGCTTTCAAACAGATGACGAAATCTCTTTTCAGAACGCCTTAAGGATCGTTGATGCATACAGTTGGAAATTGCTACCGCTGCCTGGTTGGCAAAACTCTGGTACAACAGCATTTCACTCTCAGAAAAAATCCGTTTATCCAGGGTATGCCCAATAAGAACCCCGGTCAAACCGGTTTCATTAAGCATTGGCGCTGCTAACGCAGAAATAATGTTATGTTCGATAACAATATCAGGTATGGAAAATCGCTGCTCACTGGTAAAATCCTCAGTGGCCATGACTTTCTGTTCGGTTGCAACAAGACCAGCCAACCCTTCATCAAGGCTCATGGAAGACGTATTAACCATGGTTTGTGGCATACCGATAATCTCTTTTATAAACAGAGAATTACCATCTTCCGAGAGCAGGAGCAGGCTGGAAAAATCAAAATTAAGCAAACTCTTGGCCCAGGAATTCACAAAGGGGAAAACAACTTCAGGATCACTAATTGAAAGCAATTCCGTGGAAAACTGCAGCAATGCGTCAAACTGTTTTGTGCGTTCAACAACCTCGTTTTTCAGTTGTTCCTGATAACGACGTTGTTCTGCCTCGACATGACGCACCCGGGTTTTATCTTCGAGGATGCAGACTATTCCCTCAATGGCCTGTTCAAATTGCCCCAAAGGCAACATTTTGACGTTGAGAATACGTTTCTTTCCGTCCCCACCAATACCTGGAATAGGCTCACATTCTATGTTACGCAGGGATGCGGTAAGCCCCACCAATGCTTGCTTAAATGCAGAGGTCAACCCTGAAGACTGCGCCTGTTTGTCAAGAGTAATATTATACTCTTTTAAGGCTTCCAGATTTGCAACACCCCACAATGCCTTCCAGGCAATGTTGGCCTTAACAACACGACCATCAGGGCTGAAAATCAACATGGCATAGGGGGATTGATCAAACAAGATTTTAAAAAAAAACCGTGTGACCCCAATATCCTGAAATCCCTCACTCATTGCTTTGCTCGCGTAGTATATTCACATTGACTGACTTCCTTTAACCGTGCCATGCCAAAACTCAGCGTTCTCATTGTTCGTTGTGAAGGATAATAGACCTCGCCAAACACGCTGATTCGCCAGACAGAATCCAGCAATGTACTCCAACACATTATTGCTGCAAAATTCCGGAGCCATCATCGGCAAAACTTGGTCGCTGTTCAGGGGAATAAACAATTCTTCCCTGTTGCTCAAGGATTTTTTCAAAACGCGCCAGATCTTCATCGTTGTCAAGTGCATCAAGACCCAGCTTATCAAAACGGCAACTACAATGAATAAGCTGGCCGCCACACCAGGGACAAATTTCAACCGGACATCCCAGTTCATGTTCTTCTCCTGTTGCAGCATGACAGGCAGGACAGAGATCCTCATCGACCTGGATCGGGTTATAAAGAGGAAAATTCGTAACATCTTCAGCAAGTTTTTTATAGTCCTCCGCTTCCGGCAATGTAAAATACTCAAGAAGCTGTCGATCAAGATATCCCCCAGATAAACTGCCATGGAACTCTACTCCCTCGCTGGAGAGTAAATAAAGGTACGCATCCGTTGGTGTCACCGCTGCCAGCAAAAAAACCCCCTGGCTGCGCCCCACAACCCGTATTTCTTTGATCCAATCGTCCTGGGCTTCCGGTAAATAACTATAAAACTCATGAAAGAGACTCAATGCAAGCGTATCATCACGAAAGGTCAACAACAAATCTTTTGCAGCCTCAATATACTGATCAGGAACGGCATATTCCATTAATTTCCGGATCTGGCTGCGTTGTTTTTTCAACTCATCCATTACTCATCCCTCTGGTTACTCACGTGCAACTGCTTATAGATCTTGATATTTTCATATAAATATACTATAGTAAATAATTGATGTACGGATTAAATTATTTTAAGAAACAGGCCTGGTAGCAGCAAGGGCAGCCACTGTTTTTTCCATGTGCAAGACAGTCAAGATACCCAAAGTGTACACGAACAGGCATTTTCACGCATCTTTTTTCTGATATTCTGCCGCCTTACCCTCATTGAGTTCCTCTAATAATCGATCAGGGCGGCCCTCAGCCAACACCACAACGAGGCATACATACATGAACAAATGCAGCAAGAACGCTGTCCTCAGCATTGACGGCAAGACATACGACCTCCCAATCATTACTGGAACCGAAGGCGACAAAGCCTTGGATATCAGTAAGTTACTTCAGGAGACCGGGTACATGACCCTTGACACAGGGTATAAAAACACTGGCTCCTGCACAAGCTCTATCACCTATCTTGACGGCAACAAAGGAATACTGCGCTATCGGGGATATGCCATCGAAGAACTGGCTGAAAAATGTTTATTTATCGAGGTTGCCTATCTCCTCATCCATGGTCACCTGCCCAATAAAACAGAATTTGATGATTTCAAATATCTGCTGAGAAGATTTGCCCTGCTGCATGAAGATATGATCCACTTTTTTGATCATTTTCCACCCAATGCACAGCCCATGTCAATCTTATCGGTCATGGTCAACAGCCTGTGTAATTATTACCCGGAGATGAGTGACGACCCGCTGGAAAATATCAACATGACAGCCACACGGTTGATCTCAAAAATCAGAACTATAGCCGCATTTTCCTACAAAAAAAGCCTGGGCCACCCGCTGGTGTACCCTCGTCCTGACCTGAATTACTGCGGCAATTTCCTAAATATGATGTTTGACAAGCCCGTGTACCCCTACGATGTCCGGCCAGAAGTTGTCTCAGCACTTAACAAACTGCTTATTCTCCATGCTGACCATGAGCAGAACTGTTCGACCTCAACAGTACGTCTGGTCGGCAGTGCCGGGGTAAACCTTTACTCGTCTATCTCTGCTGGAATTAATGCCCTGTGGGGGCCTCTGCATGGTGGAGCCAATGAAGCGGTCATTGAAATGCTTGAGATGATTCATGCCGATGGCAACAACTTTAAAAAGTATATTGATAAAGCCAAGGATAAATCTGACCCCTTTAAGCTTTCCGGTTTTGGTCACCGCGTCTATAAAACCTTTGACCCACGCGGTCAAATTATTCAGGAGGCCTGCGATGATCTGCTTACAATGCTTAATATCTCAGATCCACTCCTTGATATTGCCCGTCAGCTTGAAGAGATAGCCCTTAATGACGACTATTTCATAGAGCGAAACCTGTTTCCCAATGTTGATTTTTACTCAGGTATCATCTATCGGGCCATTGGTATTCCAACCAATATGTTTACAGTGATGTTTGCCTTAGGGCGTCTGCCGGGTTGGATTGCCCAATGGAAAGAACAACAGGAAGATCCGCGAACAAAAATTGGCAGACCGCGGCAGGTTTTTACAGGAGAAGTCAGTAGAAAATTTGTCCCGCTGGATGAACGGTAAAAAAGGAATATAAAAAATAAAAAATAAAAATAAAAAAGACCTCAAAGCTCTCTGCCA
>RKSL01000026.1 GCA_008633435.1 Candidatus Desulfobulbus rimicarensis
TTCCCAAGATACGTTCCACTCTTTTTACCAATCAGCTCCGTGCTACGGCCAGGCAGTTTATCGGGCTTGTTGCAGAGGTCGGTCAACAGGCTCGATCTGAACGCAAAGCTGTGGTTTTGCGGTTTGATCGAAAAGAACACGTTTTCACTACTGCTGGAGAATCTAAAATAGTCAGAGACAAGACAAGCAGAGTGTCATCGATACATGTTGATGATTCGGTGCAGATAGTTGATATTGCCACTGTACATGGTGGTAAAAAAGATCTTGGTACGCTGGCTATTCGTTTTAACCACCGTGGCTATGTGGACAAAACAGTGGTTCATTTTCGCGATGATGATGGCGAAGAGCTGAGTATTATTATTTCTCCGTTTCTAGGGGTAACGAGAGTGTTTGATGGGTATGTCACACTTGATGATGATCAGTTCTCTGTTTCAGGGGGGTAGTGGTGCAATGTTTTGTTTGAAATGGACCATATTTCCCAAAGAATCTGTTCGTGTCCACTGTCGTGGTTTTACCCTGCTTGAAGTAATGGTGGCTGTTGCTATTATTGCCCTTTCCTTTGTGTCTCTTTTGGGATCGCAGTCACAGAGTATTTCCTATGCTGGGATTTCACGTTTTGAAACTGTTGCTTCGCTGCTGGCGCGACAGAAAATTTCCCGTATCCATGCTGGAGGTTTTGATGAGTTATCTGCAGACCAGGGGGATTTTGAAGGTGATTTTTCAGAGTATCACTGGCAGACAACAGTCGAAGACCTCACAGAAGATGACACCGGCATCGAAGGCGTTGAAGATATGCTTAAAATGGTCGACCTGACAATAGTCAGAGGGGATGATGAGGCAATGACGTTACATGTGCGAACGATTGTTATGAAAAAAATTGAAGAACAATAAAATCCACAGCTGGCCAGCAAAGATGAAACAGGTTGTCTCGCCGCAATGACTGACGAAATAAGGTCATCTTGCCTGGAAATCATGGCACTTGTCAACCTCCATTTATAGACAAAAGAATGACGCAATCGTTGCTGCAGCAAGCATGTACACTGCTGGGAGAAGACTGGCAGGCACGTTCTGTGCAGGCTGAAGTTCTTACCCCGGATGGTTCTCTTCGCCGGTTCTGTCGCCTGTGTCACCCCCATGGTGAACAACTCATTGCCATTGCCCCTCCTGTGGATGATGAGTCCGCATTACGTGAGGCTGTCGCAGGCTGGAAGATTGGTAATCATCTTTATGCCAAGGGGGTTCCTGTTCCCAGACTTCACGCCTTTGATCGAAAGAGTGGCTTGCTGATCTGTGAAGATCTTGGTAACACCAGGCTCCATGATCTGCTTATTGCCTCCCAAGTCTCACTATCGCAAATACAAGCACTGTATGAACAGGTTGTCACTCAACTTGCCTTAATGCAGGTGAGGGGGCGGGATACCTTTGATACTGCGTGGTGTTGGGATACACCCCGGTATGACCAGCAACTCATGCTTGAGCGTGAATCAGGCTATTTTTTACAGGCTCTTTGCCTGGATATGCTGGGGATTTCTGTAAACAAGGCGGCATTACAGCACGAATTTACCGCTCTTGCACAAAAAGCAGCCCGGGCAGATGCCGGGTTTTTTCTCCACCGCGATTTCCAGAGCAGAAATATTATGGTTGCCGACGGGCGGGTTTGTTTTATTGATTACCAGGCCGCTCGTTTGGGGCCGCTGGGTTATGATCTTGCCTCATTGCTCATTGATCCGTATGCAGGCTTGCCAGCTGACATTCAGGAAGGACTTCTTGAGTGCTATCTTGATGCCTTAACAGCCATGGTCTCCTACGACCGGGATCAGTTTACAAATGAATATAAGCTTCTTGCTGTGCAAAGAAATTTACAGATCTTAGGGGCGTTTGCCTTTTTAAGTGAGCAGCGGGGGAAACTCTTTTTTAAAGGATATATCCGTCCGGCTCTTCAAACACTCACGCATACGCTTTCCAGTATGGGGAAAAGCAGGTTTCCCTTTCTTGCTGAATTGGTCGAACAATGCTTGACCGATCTCTGAGTGATCATTATTGTTTATCCAATCTCTTTCCTGAACAGGAAAAAGACGTGAACAATCTCTGGCATGTTCAAAGCCATCACATTTCACTGCATTAAGAGTATATTGAAAGACGAATCACAACCCTTGGTCGCTCTGATAGGGCGACCCAATGTGGGGAAATCAACCCTGTTTAACCGTATCACCAGACGCCGTGATGCCATTGTCGATCCTACGCCTGGTGTTACCCGTGACCGACATTATGCCCGGGTGAGCTGGGAAGGTCATCCCTTTATTCTCGTGGATACCGGGGGAATCGATGATGACGACGATACCATCACCAACCATATTCGCCATCAGGCCATGCTTGCCATTGACGAGGCAGATGTCATTCTTTTTCTTATGGATGGCCGACAGGGGCTGTCTCCAAGTGACCATGAAATTGTGGATTTGTTGCGGCGCACAGAGAAAACCGTGTTTTTTGTGGTCAATAAAATTGATTCCCCGGATCTGGAAATCGAGCTGCTCTCTCCTTTTTGGGAGCTTGGCGTTGAAAAATTGTGGGCGTTGTCAGCTGATCATAGCTATGGATTTAACACGCTTATGGATGGTCTGGCAGCAAAGCTGGAAAAAAAAGAGGTCTGCTCTGAGCTACCGGAAGGCGTTATCCGGCTGGCTTTTCTGGGGCGACCCAATGTGGGTAAGTCATCAATGATCAATGCTATTATTGGTCAGGATCGAATGGTCGTTTCAAACATTTCGGGAACAACGCGGGACTCGGTTGATACCCTGCTGAGTCGGGATAAATATCATTATCTGCTCATAGATACAGCAGGCATTCGCCGAAAAGGAAAAACCAAGGATAAGCTGGAAAAATTTTCCATACTCAAGGCACTGAAGGCGTTGGGGCGTTGTGATATTGCTGTTGTTCTTATTGATGCCGAAGAGGGGATTACCGAGCAAGACACCCGGGTGATTGGTTACACCCAGGATCATGGTCGGGCTCTCATGATTTTGATCAACAAATGGGATCTGATAAAAGAGGATAAAAAGCGACAGGACTGGCTGCTTGAAGAGATACGGCTGGCAACAAATTTTATTCCTTTTGCGCCGGTATTCAGGGTGTCCGCAAAGACTGGTTATGGCATAAAGCGTATTTTTCCTGAGATCGGTAAAATGCATCGCCAGTTTTATCAGAGATTTCCAACCAGTGCCCTTAACCGATTGCTCGCAGCAGCAGTGAGTCATCATGAGCCGCCGCTGTACCGGGGACGCCGTCTGAAGCTGTATTATACCGCTCAGATCGGCACTGCTCCTCCATCGTTTGCTGTTGTTGCCAATGCACCCAAGGGGATTCATTTTTCTTATCAACGCTTTTTGAAGAATCGCTTCCGTGAAGGATTGGGGCTTGACAGGGTACCGGTACGGCTTGTTTTTAAAGAACGCAGCGGTCGCACCAGGAAATAATCCCATGGATCGAATACCTGAACCAGAGTTAATGGATGATTATGAGCAGGGGCAGGCTTATGCCCGTGCTGATTTCTCTGAACCTAACAAACAGTTTCTCCGGCTATTTCAAGAAAAATTTCCTGATTTTTCAGGGCATGGCCGGGTGATGGATCTTGGCTGCGGCCCAGCTGATATTCTCGTCCGTTTTGTGCAGAGATATCCAGGGTGCCAGGGGCTTGGGATTGACGGTGCAGAGGCCATGCTTGCCCCTGGAAGAACGTTAATTGTTCGGAAAGAACTTGACCACTGTATCAGGCTTGAGTGTAGCTGCCTGCCTTTAACAGATGCTGTTGGTCGTTTTCAGGCAGTTTTGTCAAACAGCCTGCTTCATCATTTACACCAGCCTGATGTCCTCTGGCAAACTGTGCGTGATTGCGCTGCAACAGGGTGTGCGGTGTTAATCATGGATTTATTTCGGCCCCACTCAAAGCAAAAGGCAAGGGATATTGTCCGGATGTATGCGGGCGATGAGTCTCCGGTTGTACAGCAGGATTTCTATAATTCCCTGTTAGCTGCGTTCCGTGTAGATGAAGTTTGCAGACAGCTGCAGGCGGCTGGGCTTGCTCTTTCCTGCCAACAGGTAAGTGATCGGCATTTGCTGGTATGGGGGTGCATGTAGCCTTCTCAATACAAAGATTTCTACCTGTTTGTTTTGTACCCGTCTTGAAAAAATACTTATTACCGCTTTTCGAGCGTCTATTACGGGAGTGTTATTGTTGAACAATATTTTTTTCTTGGCAGGATCTTTGTTTTTTGTGTATGCTTATATGTTTTCTTGATCTAATTTTGCCTGGGGTTTTTTCCTGTACTGTTTATGAAGATGCAGGTTCTTTTTTCTGATATTGCAAAGTCTGGAAATCATTATGAGATTCTCGATGATTCCTGGCTGGATGCAAAGGAGTTGCCACGGATTTCTCCTGTAGAGGCTCGAATTTCTCTTGTTTGTCAGGGGGAGAGTAAAGTTGCTGTTCAGGGATCATTGAAAACAGTAATAGAGTTGGTTTGTGACAGGTGTGTGAATAAATTCGGCTATCCGGTTGATGTGAATTTTCAACTCATTGTCGAAGTTGCTTCAGACGAAAATTGGCAGGTAAAAGAGCTGGAATGTACCACCACAGATCTTGATACTGTTGTTCTGGCTGAACCAGTAGTTGATTTAGGCGATATCCTCAGGCAGCAGCTGTATCTTATGCTCCCTGAAAAAAAGATATGTGCGAAGCGTTGTAAAGGATTATGTGCTCATTGTGGTGCAGATCTCAATAATGACGCCTGTTGTTGTGTTGCAGATGTGAAAGATTCTCCTTTTGCAGTGCTTGCACAACTTAACAAAGAATAAACCAGCATGGCTGGATCATAATCGCCAGTCATAAAAAGCTATGAAAGTTGGTCGCTGCGGCATGGCAAGATCACAGGTGCAGCGATTTTCAGATAAACGTAATGCGGTTAATGAACCGCTCATCAATTAATGTATATAAGTACCTCCATTTCAGTGTTATGGCTGGTGGAGAGAAGATGTATGGAGGAAAATCATGGCATTACCTAAAAGAAGACATTCTCACTCTCGTACCCGAAAACGGCGTTCACATGATTTCATGACTGCACCCAGTGTTGGTCGTTGCCCTGAGTGTGGCGAGCCTAAAATGCCCCATCAGCTCTGTGGAGCCTGTGGTACCTATAAGGGGAAGAATATTATCCACATCGAGGATGAGCTCGGTTAGGTTGACCCGTGCGAATTGCCCTTGATGCAACCGGAGGGGATGTAGGTTCCGGTCTGCTTATTGATGGTGCAGTGTTGGCACTCAATAAGCGCAGAGACCTTGAAGTGGTTTTACTGGGGCCTGAAGCAGAGCTTAAAGAGCAGGTGAGTCTAAAGCTCGGCTCTGGTAGAATGGCTCACCGATTGCCCATTGTTCATGCATCACAGACTGTGTCCATGCATGAATCTCCGGTGGACGCAGTGCGTAAGAAAAAGGATTCCACTGTTATGGTGGGCTTTGACCTTGTCAAAAATGGCAAGGCAGACGCCATGGTTTCTGCTGGTAATTCAGGTGCTACGCTTGCTGCCGCAATCCGAAAGCTTGGACGCCTTAAAGGCATTGCAAGACCAGGTATTGCCAGTCTTTTTCCCTCTCTAAAAAAACCGGTCATGCTGATGGACATCGGTGCAAATGTCGATTGCCGACCGCAGCATTTATTTCAGTTTGCCATTATGGCCTCATCCTGTTCCGCGCTCTTGCTCAAAAACGATCGACCTCGTATTGGCTTACTGAGTAATGGCGAGGAATCAAGTAAGGGTAATGCGCTGGTCAAAGAAACTTATGGTCTTCTACAGAAGAGTTCCCTGAATTTCATTGGAAATGTTGAAGGCCGCGATGTGTATAATGGCGATGTGGATGTCATTGTTTGTGACGGCTTTGTCGGCAATGTGTCTTTGAAAATCAGTGAAGGACTTGCTGAGGCTGCCATGAAGATGCTTAAGGAAGAAATCATGAAGTCGTTGCGGGCCAAGATAGGTTATCTCTTTATACGCAAGGCCTTTGACGGTTTTCGTACCCGGCTTGACTATGCAGAATACGGGGGGGCACCTCTTCTTGGTATCAATGGTGTAGGCATTATCTGCCATGGTTCTTCCTCGTCACTTGCTATTTGTAATGCAATCAGAGAAGCGGCAAATATGGTTGAAAACAGGGTGAATGACTCTATTGTCAAGACTCTGGCAGAGTGTACCGGGAAGGAAAGTCATGCATAAAGCGTATATTTCCGGAACCGGCTCCTGCCTTCCTGAAAGGGTGCTGACCAACAATGAACTTGAGCAGATGGTTGAGACTTCTGACGAGTGGATAACCAGTCGAACCGGTATTCAGACCAGAAGGATATCCGGTGCCGGAGAGCAGAATTATCAATTAGCTGCCAGGGCGGCCGAAAAAGCGCTTGCTGCGGCAGGTCTTGAAGCACAAGAGCTCGATCTTGTGCTGGTCGCTACCCTTTCCCCTCATATGATAATGCCGTCCTGTGCCTGTTTTGTACAGGCTGAAATAGGGGCAGCAAACGCTTTTGCCTTTGATCTCAACGCAGCCTGTTCCGGGTTTCTGTATGGCCTTGATATGGCTGAAAAATACATTGCTTCCCGCCCGGAAATGAAAATTCTGGTCATTGGGTCTGAAACATTGTCCTGCCGGGTTAACTGGGAGGATAGAAATACCTGTATACTCTTTGGGGATGGGGCAGGTGCTTGTATTGTCGAGTCTTCTTCAGCTCGTGGTATTGTAGACAGTACTCTCCATGCAGATGGAAACCTCTGGAACCTGCTCTATATGGACAGCCCTGCCAGCAGGAATCCGGATCTATTGGATAAAGACCGACAGGGATGTTATATTCAGATGAGTGGTCGTGATGTCTTTAAGTATGCAGTCCGCGCCATGGAAGATGCTGTCACCCGTTTGCTTAAAAGACAGAATTTAGCCATAAATGATGTTTGTCTACTTATTCCCCATCAGGCTAATGTGCGAATTCTTGGCAAGCTCATGGAACGTCTTGGCATTGAGCAGGAAAAGGTGTTCATAAACGTGAATAAATATGGTAATACTTCTGCGGCCAGCATCCCTATAGCCCTTGACGAAGCGTGTCAGGAGGGCAGAGTTCAACAGGGAGATCTGGTTCTTTTGTGTTCATTTGGCGGCGGGTTCACCTGGGGATCCATGCTGCTGTATTGGTAAGTTTAAGGAGAAGCAGTGGACTATTTTCTGACAGAAGATCAAGAAATGATCAAGGAAACAGCTCGGGCAATCGCGGAAGAAAAAATCATTCCCAAGCGTGCTGAACTTGATGAAAAAAATGAATTTGCAACCTCCATTCTTGAAGATATAGCAAAAGCTGACCTTTTTTCTGTGTTTGTACCTGAGGAGTATGGTGGTTTTGGTGGCGGCTGTTTTGAAAATGTTATTGTTCTTGAGGAACTGGCTCGTGGTTGCGTAGGCGTTGCCACAAGTTATGCAGCAAGTGCCCTGGGCATTTATCCGGTGATGATTGCCGGTAGTGATGAACTCAAGGCCAAATATCTGCCATCGATTGCCGAAGGTAAACGGTGGGCCGCCTTTGGCTTGACTGAAGCCAATGCAGGTTCTGATGCCGGTGGCATTCAGACCACAGCTGTACTTGATGGTGACGAGTGGGTACTTAATGGTACCAAACAGTGGATTACCAATGGTGGTGAGTCTGAGATTTACACCATTATTGCCTTGACTGACCCCACTAAAGGGGCACGCGGTGCCTCTATTTTTGTGGTTGAAGATGGTGACCCCGGCTTTTCCTATGGCAAAAAAGAAGACAAAATGGGTATTCGTTCTTCTGCCACCCGCGAATTGATCATGAAAGATTGCCGTATTCCCAAAGATCGTCTGGTAGGCAGAAAAGGAACCGGTTTTATTACGGTTATGAAAACCTTGGATATTTCCCGGCCTGGTATTGCCTCGCTGGGGATCGGTCTTGCCCAGGCTGCAGTTGATGAAGCTGTTGTCTATGCCAAGCAGCGGGTTCAGTTTGGCAAGCCGGTTATCGGGTTTCAGGCAGTACAGCATATGCTTGCTGACATGGCAACGCAGCTTGAAGCTGCACGTTCTCTGGTCTACAGTGCTGCAAGACATATAGATGCCCACCCTAAAAAGATGAGTAAGGTCTCGTCCATGTGTAAGGTTTTTGCAACAGATATGGCTATGAAAGTCACCACGGATGCTGTCCAGGTGTTAGGTGGTTACGGCTATATGAAAGAGTATCCTGTGGAAAAAATGATGCGTGATGCAAAGATTCTCCAGATTTATGAAGGAACCAATCAGATTCAGCGCAATGTCATTGGTCAGGAACTGAATAAAGAATACGCATAGCCATTATGAATATTATTGTTTGTGTTAAACAGGTTCCTGATGCCAAAGATGTCCGGCTTGATCCTGAAACAAATACCTTAGCCCGCGAAGGGGTTGAGGCGATCATGAATCCCTTTGACCGCCATGCTCTTGAAGAAGCCGTGAGTCTGAAAGAACAGCTTGGCGGCAAAGTGACAGTGCTTTCCATGGGGCCGCCCCAGGCAGAAGCGGTTTTACGCGAGGCAATTTCGTGTGGTGCTGATGAGGGCGTACTTGTCTCTGATAGAGCCTTTGCCGGAGCCGATACCTGGGCAACCTCGTATACTCTTGCCAGGGCAGTGGAAACAATTGGTGCGTTTGATCTTATCCTCTGTGGTAAACAGGCCATTGATGGTGACACAGCCCAGGTTGGGCCAGGGCTTGCCTCCCGAATGGGACTTCCCTATGTAACCTGTGTGCAGAAAACCCGTGAAGCGACAGCAACAACAATTATTGTTGAGCGTATGATGGACGATGGCTTTGATGTTGTTCAGCTACCTCTGCCCGCGCTGCTCACTGTGGTCAAGGATATCAATGAGCCAAGAGTTCCTTCCCTGAAAGGTAAAATGAAAGCAAAAAAAGCCGAAATTCAGATGCTGTCGGCCGCAGATATCGGGGCTGAGGAACAATGTATCGGCCTTGCCGGTTCACCTACCCAGGTCGTCAATGTGTTTGCTCCTGAACCTCGGGGTGATCGTCAGGTTTTTACAGGAACAGCAGCCGAGCAGGTTGAACAACTTGTTGATCAGATAAAGGGATATTTATAATAATGCTCATTGTTGATGCAGATAAATGTATAGGCTGCGGGATCTGCGAGGATACCTGTGCCTTTGGCGCGATTACTGTAGAAGATGGCTTGGCCATTGTTGGTGATACCTGTACGTTATGCGGTTCATGTGTGGATAACTGCGAGGTTGAAGCTCTGCATATTGAGGGTGGTGAAAAAACAGTACAGGTTGATCTAGCGGCTTGGTCAGGTATCTGGATTTTCGCAGAATCCCGGCACGGAGTACTGGCCCCTGTAGCTCTTGAGCTTTTGGGGATTGGTCGTAAGCTCGCTGATCAGCGTGGGGTACCTTTGACCGGTGTCCTTTTTGGAGATAATGTTGCGACTCAGTGTTCAATGCTTGTTGCCTCTGGCGCTGACAAAGTTTTGCTGGCCGATCATCCGGCACTTGGGCAGTATCGTGAAGATGTGTATGGCCGCGTATTGGAGGGGCTTATCAAAGAGTATAAGCCAGAGGTTGTGCTTGCAGGCGCAACGGCAATTGGCCGTTCTGTTATCCCCCAGGTCGCCACAGTTTTGGGCGCCGGCCTCACTGCCGATTGTACCGGGCTTGATATTCGTGAAGAGGATGGCATGTTGCTGCAGACAAGGCCAGCTTTTGGAGGCAATATCATGGCAACCATTGAATGCCCCCATTCTCGTCCCCAGATGGCCACGGTACGACCCAATGTCATGGCACCTGCTGCACCCGATGATAACCGGTCTGGCGAGGTAGTCTCTCTTGAGCTGGACGATGAGCTGCTTGCCTCAAGGGTTGAGGTGCTTGAAACTGTGGTAAACAATGACGAGCAGGTGAATATCCAGGAAGTTGAAGTCCTGGTGGCAGGTGGCCGGGGAGTAGAAAGTGAAAAAGGTTTTGAGTTGATCCAGGAACTGGCTTCAGAACTCAATGGAGCAGTGGCTGCCTCAAGAGCTGCCGTTGATGCCGGCTGGGTTAATTATCCCCATCAGGTTGGCCAGACCGGGAAAACAGTAAGTCCGAAGTTATATTTTGCCTGTGGTATATCCGGTGCTATTCAACATGCGGTAGGTATGCAGTCGGCAGAGACAGTAGTGGCCATTAATCGTGATGAAAAGGCACCGATTTTTGATATTGCCACCTATGGTCTGGTTGGAGATCTGTTTGAAATTGTTCCCCTGTTAATCAAAAAAATTGAGGAGCAGCGTCGCGCATGAGTCTAAAGGGAAAAGTAGCCCTGGTTACAGGAGGCAGTCGCGGTATTGGCCGGGCTGTATGCCTGGGACTTGCAGAGGCAGGAGCCACCGTCGGAATCAATTATGTCAGTAATGAAAGTGCAGCTCTTGAAACACTGGGGGCGGTTCAGGATGCTGGTGGAAAAGGATTTACGATTGGTTTTGACGTAGCTGAGACAACGTCAGTACAGGATGCCATTAAAAAAATCCAGTCAGAAGAAGGCGTTATAGAGATTCTTGTTAATAATGCAGGTATTACCCGTGACGGGCTCATGGCACGGATGAAAGACGCTGACTGGGACGATGTGTTAAACACAAATCTCAAAGGGGCGTTTACCTGCAGTAAAGCCGTCATGCGTGGCATGATGAAGAAACGATGGGGACGCATTATCAATATCACTTCAGTGATAGGGTTTCTTGGTAATGCCGGGCAGGTCAATTATGCAGCAGCCAAAGCAGGTCTCGTCGGTTTGACGAAATCAATGGCCCGTGAACTTGCTGTCCGGAATGTCACCGTGAACTGTGTTGCTCCCGGATATATTGTGACTGATATGACCAGGGATTTATCAGAAGAAATTCAAGAAATGATAAAAGCGCAGATTCCCCTGGCAACACTGGGTACACCTGAAGATGTAGCTTCGGCAACGGTCTATCTAGCCTCCAAGGGTAGTGGCTATATTACAGGACAGACATTACATGTAAATGGTGGTATGTACATGGGAAATTAACAACCTACATTTTTTTGCAGTGTTGTTGTACCATGTACTCCTGCTGAGGCAGGATTATAATCCGGCAGCAGTCTACCGGAGATTTTATTGAATACTAAATTTCAGGAGAATGACAATGGCAGTTGAAGACAAAATGGTCGATATTATTGTAGAGCAGCTCAGTGTTGATAAAGATAAAGTTGTTGCCGGTGCATCCTTTGTTGATGATCTTGGCGCTGACTCTCTTGATCTGGTTGAACTGATCATGGCCATGGAAGAAGAATTTGATGTTGAAATTCCTGATGAAGAGGCTGAAAAAATTGCCACGGTTCAGGATGCCATTGATTTTGTGAATAACCTTCAAGGTTAATATTTACCTAGGGCCTGCAAAGTGAAACGACGGGTTGTAGTAACAGGAGTTGGGCTGGTAACGCCCCTCGGTACAGGGACAAAAAAAACCTGGGATGGCTTGCTTTCCGGGCGAAGCGGGGTCGGCCCAATTACCCGTTTTGACGCTTCTGCACATGCTGCCCGCATTGCCGCAGAAGTAAAGGATTTTGATTCTGCACTCTGGTTTGATAAAAAACAGGTGAAGAATCTTGATCTGTTTGTTCAATACGGCATTGCCGCAGCAGAATTCGCAGTCAAGGACTCAGGCCTGACTATTACCGAAGAACTTGGTGAACGGGTCGGAGTGATTACCGGGTGTGGCATGGGGGGGCTACCGACCATAGAGCAATATCACTCGGTATTTCTCAATCGTGGCCCGCGCAGGATTACGCCTTTTTTTATACCCCGGGTGATTCCCAATATGCCCTCCGGCCATATCTCCATGAGGTTTGGTGCAAAGGGACCGAATCTTTCGCTCTCTACAGCATGTGCTGCCGGAACCCATGCTGTGGGTGAGGCCTTTCGCCATATTGCCTTTGGTGATTGTGATGTTGCCATCACCGGTGGGACTGAATCCGTTGTCTGCGATCTGGCTGTTGGTGGGTTTGGTTCGATGAAGGCATTGTCCACCAGAAATGATGAACCAGAACGCGCATCCAGACCCTTTGATCTGGAACGTGACGGCTTTATTATTGCTGAGGGAGCAGGAATGCTCATCTTAGAAGAGCTTGAGTCTGCCCGTAAGCGCGGTGCTAAAATTTATGCAGAGATGATTGGCTACGGCCAGTCAAGTGATGCTTATCACATTGCGGCTCCACCTGAAAATGGTGACGGTGCTGTACGCTGTATGAAAATGGCACTCAATAATGCAGGGCTTAATCCTGAAGACGTTGATTACATCAATGCCCATGGTACGTCGACTCCACTCAATGACCGAGGTGAAACTGCTGCCATTAAAACAGTGTTTGGCGATCATGCCCGGACTCTGGCGATCAGCTCAACAAAATCCATGACCGGACATATGCTTGGTGGTGCAGGGGGGATAGAATCGGCCTTTACTGCATTGACTTTGCATAATCAGGTTATTGCACCAACCATAAACCTTGAGAATCCTGACCCGGCCTGTGATTTGGATTATGTTCCTTTGACTGCGCGTGAGATGAGCATTGACGTGGCCATGTCGAATTCTTTTGGTTTTGGTGGTACTAACGGTGTCATTATTATGAAGCGTTTTGGGTGATGGTTTTTTGTAATCTTTGGTGGAGAAGGGTGTGAAAATAGCAGTTGGCAGTGATCACGGCGGTTTTGAATTTAAGCAGCTTATCATTGATTTTCTTCATGGGCTTGAGCTTGAAGTTGATGATGTTGGTTGTTATTCCATGGAGTCTGTGGATTATCCGGATTTTGCAGATCAGGTCTGTGTCAAGGTGCAGAATAAAGAGTGCGACCGTGGTATTCTTGTTTGTGGTACAGGTATTGGTATGTCCATTAGTGCGAACCGGCATCGTGATATTCGAGCCGCTCTTTGTCATGAAGCTTTTACTGCCCGGATGAGCCGCGAGCATAATAATGCGAACATACTCTGTCTGGGAGGGCGGGTGATCGGGCCGGAGATTGCGCTCGACATTGTCCGTACCTGGGTCGAAACAGAGTTTGCCGGTGGACGACATCAGCGGCGGCTTGATAAACTGAGTTGATCTTAAGGTATTACCTCACCTGCGTTTACCGGATGAATCAACTGATTTCAGGATACGATTTACCGGCAGCTCCTCCTGGACGCTGCCGGTTTTTTTATATTTTTTAGAGTGTTACGTTTGAGCACAAGAGAGAAGTGATGGCCACATTAAAAAATACAGACCCGGATGTTTACCGATTTGTTCAGTATGAGCTGGAGCGCCAGGCCAACCAACTGGAACTTATTGCCTCGGAAAATATTGTCTCCCAGGCCGTCTTGGAGGCACAGGGATCAATTTTCACCAATAAATACGCCGAAGGGTATCCCGGCAGACGCTATTATGGTGGCTGTGATTATGCTGATAAGGTTGAGGCTCTGGCGTGCAGGCGGGCAAAAGAGATTTTCAATGCAGAGTACGCCAATGTGCAACCCCATTCCGGCAGCCAGGCAAATATGGCGGTCTATTTTGCCACTCTTGACCATGGAGACACCGTTCTTGGTATGGATCTTGCTCATGGCGGCCACCTGACCCATGGCGCCAAGGTCTCTTTTTCCGGTAAACTCTTTAATTTTGTGTCCTATGGTGTTCGTCAGGATACAGAAGTTATTGATATGGACGAAGTCGAAAAAGTGGCTAAAAAACATCGTCCCAAGATGATTGTTGCCGGAGCGAGTGCCTATCCACGGATTATAGACTTTAAAGAATTTAGGCGAATCGCTGATCAAGTTGGGGCGTTGTTCATGGTAGATATGGCTCATATCGCCGGGCTTGTTGCAGCAGGTGTTCATCCATCACCTGTACCCTATGCTGATTTTGTCACCACGACCACCCATAAAACTTTGCGGGGGCCCCGCGGGGGGTTAATCCTTGCCAGGGAAAAATTTGCCAAGGTTCTTGATTCGAATATATTCCCTGGTATTCAAGGTGGGCCGCTGGTGCATGTAATTGCTGCCAAAGCTGTCAGTTTTAAAGAGGCCATGACCCAGGAGTATGTTGAGTATCAGCAACAGGTTGTTCGTAATGCAGAAGTACTAGCCACAAGACTTACGGAACATGGATTTCGTATCGTTTCCGGTGGTACAGATAATCATCTGATGCTCATTGATCTGAAGAGTAAGGATATAACCGGCAAAGAGGCTGAAAATCTCCTTGAAGAGGCTGGGCTGACGGTTAACAAAAATGCTATCCCCTTTGATACTCAATCACGATTTGTCACCGGTGGTATCCGTCTTGGTACGCCTGCAGTGACAACCCGTGGACTGAAAGAGCCTGACATGCTTTTGATCGCCGATTGGGTAAACAGAATACTGACCTCAAGGCAATCCAGTGTATTGACTGAGGTTCGTCAGGAGGTTCGTGATCTTTGCAATACGTATCCTCTTTATCCTGAACTTCACCGGGATGAATCCCTAACCTAGAGGCAGTCCATGAAATGTCCTTACTGCGGCCATCTTGATAACCGGGTCATTGATTCAAGACTAAATAAGGATAAAACCATTACCCGGAGACGTCGAGCCTGTGCGTCCTGCCAGCAGAGATTTACTACCTATGAACGCATCGAAATGATGATGCCCATGTTGGTGAAAAAGGATGGCAGGCGTGAGCCTTGGGACCGAGGGAAAATTATTGTCGGCCTTGAAAAAGCCTGTGAAAAATTACCGGTCAGCATGGCCGATATTGATGCTTTTGTCGATGATATAGAACGACGTCTACAGGAAGTAGGTGGTAAAGAGATTCCTACCACCCGGGTTGGCCAGTGGGTTATGGAAGCCCTTCCTGATCTTGATGAGGTTGCTTATGTCCGATTTGCGTCCGTATACAGGCAATTTAAGGACGTTAATGAGTTCATGGATGAGTTAAAGCATTTTCTGGGCGAAAGAAACAACAGCTGATGGTATCATCACAACAAGAACGGGATATTGCCTTTATGCGTATGGCTGTTGAACTTGCTCAAAAAGGGCAGGGGAGAACATCCCCCAATCCTTGTGTAGGGGCGGTTGTCGTGAGTAATGGTGAGGTTGTCGGGCGTGGATATCATCATAAGGCGGGCAGCCCCCATGCTGAAATCCTTGCCATTCGTGATGCTGGTACATCCTGTGCCGGTGCTACGATTTATGTTACCCTGGAGCCTTGTAATCATATTGGTAAAACCCCCCCTTGTAGTCGGGCAGTTCTGGAGGCTGGCATAACCCGGGTCGTCATTGGAATGGCTGATCCCCATAAAATTGCCAGCGGTGGCGGTGCGTTTTTAAAGTCCCAGGGGGTTGTTGTCGAGACAGGTGTGCTGAAACAGGAGTGTCGCGCATTGAATTACCCTTTTTTAAAGCACATTGCGACTGGCCTGCCCTGGGTAGTGATGAAGGCAGGGATGAGTCTGGATGGTCGTATCAGTCGTGCCATTGGCCATGGAGGGGCAATAACCTCCTCAGCTTCAAAAGAATATGTGCATACGCTTCGTAACCGGCTAGATGCCATTATGATTGGTATTGGCACGGCATTAATAGATGACCCATCATTAACTACCCGTGTCGCAGAGCACGGGCGGGATCCATTGCGTGTCATTCTTGACAGTCAGCTCAGGCTTTCGCAAAAGGCGAAGATGCTTACCCAGAGTTCTGCAGCATCGACTTGGGTTTTTTGTAGTCATGAGGCTTCCCAGGAAAAACAACGGCAGCTTGAAACGGCTGGTGCGGTCGTTCATCGGGTTACCGGAGGAGATGAGGGTGGCGTTGATCTTGTTGAGGTGCTCACGACATTAGGCAAGGCAAATGTGCTGTCAGTGCTTGTTGAAGGTGGAGCTACTGTGCATGGAGCTTTTTTGAGAGCTGGACTGTATGATGAGGTGTATTTGTTCTGCGCGCCTTTTTTTATTGGCGAAGGTGGTACACCTTTGCTGAACGGCTACAGTCTCAATGACTCACAATGTTCACCATTACGCCTGGCAGACATCAGTACAAAACCCGTAGGTAAAGAGTATTTTTTTCATGCCCTTGTACAGCATGAATTGAAACCGGAAAATCATCGTACTGCGTAGGTTATAAAATCTGGTCCAGTTTCGGCCATTGTCTGGCTAGTTCTTTTTTTGAGGAAAAATCAACAATCAGCCGAATCCTGTCGTCTTCAAACGAATGGGTATGCTCAAGGCTGACACCCTGAGGCAGGTTGAGCTTGGTAATAAATTGTTTGAAATCCTGTTCTGCTGCGGTTGCTCTCGGGGTACTGCGTTTTTTGAGCCACTTGAAGAGTGCGTTTGCCTTTTGCGGCCCGTTATGCTCTTTGCCCTCTTCTGACTCCTGCCAAAGTACATAGAGCTGTTGTGCTTTAGTGTTTTCTCTTTTACCGAGTTCTCTCATCTGTTCAATAAGTTTGAGTTGCTTGGAACCACCCAGGCGTAACTCAGTGATCAGCTCGGTGAGAAAATTTTGCTCATCTTCCTGGAGATGAAGAAGTGAAAATGCTGCCCTGACTGTAATCCTTCCTTCATGGGCAGCCAGTTGAGCTGTCTTACAAAGCCTCAGTAGAGAGAGTTGTTTGTTGATATTGTATGTTTTTTTCTTTAAACCAAGAAGGGGGAGCAGCCCAAGTACCTCTGGTTCAGTAAGGACGGCAAGAGATTTCTTGAGAAAGAGTGCCTGATCCATACAGCTCAAAGTTCCTTGAAGTTGCCTGTGCTGGAGTAATCTCGTCAAAATAAGACGTTGCGAGATTGTGTTTTCTTCAAGAATAAGGGCAGGGATTTGTTCTATTTTGTTTTGGAGCAGTTGTTCGATTTCTTCATTCACTGATACCAGGATGTATGTAGTTGATTCTACTTTGAGGAGCAGTGGAGGACGAAAGAGTAGTAATGCCTCAATCTCTACAGGCTCAAGATACTTTTTAGCGGTAGATGCGGGGGAAGGGAACAGGGTGTATCTGTTGTCAGAAAAATCAATTTCCTCCACATGCAGCTGGCTGAAATACATTGGTGTTGTCACAGTAGAGAAGGAAAAAGAGGTTGATCAAAAAGGCAGACCGGGATTGTTCCCGGTCTGAATTTGACGAAAAGGGAACGTGTTAATTATTAATTTTTTCCCGTAAAATACCTGAAGGCTTAAAGGTCACAACACGTCGGGCATCAAGGGTCAGCTCATCTCCTGTCTGCGGATTACGTCCGCGTCGTGCTTTTTTATCTTTAATGTTAAATTTGCCAAAACCACTGAGCAGAAGATCCTCTCCACTAATGAGCGAATTTTTAGAGAGAGCCAGAAACGTTTCCACAGAGTCGGTTGCCTGTGCCTTGGTCAGATCAGGATGTTTTTTAAAGACCTGCTGAATAAGGTCAGCCTTTGTTAAAGTCATGGATCAATGCCTCCATTGGTTTTTTGAAACAGCATTTGTACTCTTTCAGATAGTATATGATACGTAATTTGCTGCCGTTGTCAAATGATTATCAAAAACTTCGCTGAAAGGGGTGTGTTCCTGCAAATTGCGCTGCAGACCCGAGTTCTTCTTCAATGCGTAACAGTTGATTATATTTAGCAACTCGATCACTGCGGGACGGAGCACCAGTTTTTATTTGTCCTGTATTGAGAGCCACAGCCAGGTCAGCAATAGTCACATCTTCTGTTTCTCCGGATCTATGAGAAATGACTGCTGTATAGCCGTTGCGATGTGCCATCTGTACAGCATCAAGGGTTTCAGTCAGTGTGCCGATCTGGTTCAGTTTAATTAAAATGGAGTTGGCAACTTTTCGTTGTATTCCTTTACTCAGTATAGCTGTATTGGTGACAAAAATATCATCACCGACCAGTTGAACAGTATTGGCAAGCGCTTTTGTAAGTTTTTTCCATCCTTTCCAGTCAGCTTCATCAAGACCATCTTCAATGGAAATAAGTGGATATTTTTTTACCCAGTCAGCATAAAAAGCGATCAGTTCTTCTGCCGTTTTACTGGATTTTTTTTCTGCCGCAAGGGTATATTTTTTGTTCTTTGTCGAATAAAATTCACTGGCCGCTGCATCAATGCCAATAAAAATATCTTTACCCGGTGTATATCCGGCAAGATGGATAGCTTTAAGAATAACCTCCATGGCTTCTTCATTGGAGCGTAAATTTGGTGCAAAGCCGCCTTCATCACCAACTGCAGTTTGAAGACCTTTTTTTTTCAACACCGTTTTAAGGCTGTGAAAGGTCTCTGTTCCCATCTGCAGGGCATGGGAAAATGATGATGCCCCCGCAGGCAGAATCATAAATTCTTGAATATCGATATTGTTGTCTGCATGGGCTCCGCCATTAATGATGTTCATCATGGGGACTGGCAGAGTTTTGGCGTTGACACCTCCAATATAGGTGTATAGAGGCATCCCTAATTCATGAGCCGTGGCCTTGGCTGCAGCAAGCGAGACACCCAAGATGGCGTTGGCTCCTAACCTTTTTTTATTTTTGGTGTTATCGAGATTAATTAATGTTTGATCCAGTACAACCTGCAATGAAGATTCAAAACCCAGCAGGTGAGGAGCTATAATTTCGTTAACATTGCTTACTGCTCTGGCAACGCCCTTGCCGCCAAATCGTTTTTTGCTCCTGTCCCGCAACTCAAGTGCTTCTCGTTTGCCGGTAGAGGCACCAGAAGGGACAGCCGCACGGCCAACAGCCCCCGTTTCAAGGTATAACTCAACCTCGACGGTTGGGTTTCCACGGGAATCAAGTATTTCTCTGGCAATTATGGATTCTATTTCACTCATGGTCTTGCCTTTAGTTGCTCATGACAGCTGCCATTTTGAAAATTGGAAGATACATGGCTACAACTAACCCACCAATCATTCCGCCAAGAAAAACCATCATAAAGGGCTCAATCATTGCTGTGAGATTATCTACAGCTTGGTCAACCTCGTCATCGTAGAAATCAGCAATCTTCTCAAGCATTGTGTCTAAAGCACCAACAGACTCTCCGACATTAATCATTTGGACAACCATGTTTGGGAAAACTCCTGATTCTTCAAGAGGTTCAGAGATCGGACGCCCCTCAGCTATAGAATCGGAAACATGATAAACAGCTCTTTCAATAATTTTATTACCCGATGTTCTTGCAACGACTTGTAACGCATCAAGGATAGGCACACCACTTTGGAGCATTGTACTCAACGTTCGAGTAAATTTTGAGACGGCAACTTTACGTAATAAGGTACCTATGACAGGAGACCTTAATAATAACCCGTCAATAGCGATTCTTCCTTTTTCTGTATTATATATTTTTTTAATAATATATGAGACAGCAAAGCAGAAGATTACAATGTAAAGTATGTTACTCTTAAAGAATTCACTCATATTTACTACAATTTGTGTAGGTACAGGGAGCTTTGCCCCCATATCTCCAAACATTGTTGAAAAGACTGGGATGACAAAAATCAGAATAACCGCCAGTATGAT
>RKSL01000154.1 GCA_008633435.1 Candidatus Desulfobulbus rimicarensis
CCGTCAAGGCGCCGGGAGGATTTATCAAAATCCAGCGCATCCATGCCGGCGGGAGATGGCAGTTTGAACATGACTATAACAGGCTGGATCTCAAAGAACTGGACCAGGGCATCATCCATAAGGGCAGCCTGATCTATAGAAGAGATGATACCGGCGCATACCGCTATCATGATTACCGGATCAGTAAAGAACAAAAGGGCTTCCGCTGGCAAAACCGCACCGGCTCCTATACCCTCTACTCGGATAAAGGACTCCTGCTTGAATCCGGCGACCGTAACGGCGTGCTTGCCCGTTATGTCTATAACGACTCGGGCCGTGTTCTCACTATCCGGGACAGGCATAATACAACAATATTCACCTTCCACTATGATCCCCGCAACCCCAACCCCGTCGCGGTCACCGATACCCATAACCGGGTCGTCCGCTACAGCCTGCAGGGCAATGACCTGCTCTCAGTCACAAATGTGCTCGGCCATACAACCACCTACCACTACAATCCCGAAACCCACCGGCTGATCTCCAAAAGTGATGAGGCGGGCCGCAAGTTTTTTATCAGCTATTACCCGGACGGAGCAGTAAAGAGCGTGCTCTCCCGTAATGATTCCGGGTTCTATTTCTCCTATGGCCGCTCCCTTGACGGCGGCTATTACAGCAGGGTTACCTCCAGCGAGGGCCGGGAACAGGAGTTCTGGTTTGATGACAACGGTTACCTGACCAGGTCAACGATCAACGGCCATATTGCCCGCACCCAGAGCCGTGAGGGCAACATCCGCACCGTGGTTGATGAGCTCGATAACCGCAGGGTTGTCACCTATGACGACCGGGGCAACCTGCTCTCCATCCGCTACCCGGACGGCAGCACGGTTACCCATGAATATGACGCCCTCAACAACCGCACCCGCACCATTAACGAGCTGGGCATAGCCGGGTAGGTCTGCTTGAGTGAGGCGAAAGCGGACATTGTCCATTAAAATCTGGATTTGTTAGACTTGAGGAAAATGGCTGGGAGCTGGTTTACAATTCAACTACAAAAGAAATCTGGCACATACAACCAAAGAGTAAATGATGGACAAAATTGATCTATATTTATTGCAGTTAGAAAACACAAGAGAGTTATCGTCATTGCCGCCTGATTATATTTTTGAATTGGAAAAAGAATTAAATCAACTTATCTTGAAAATTAAAAGCTGTTCTTCGTTTGAAGAAGCTGATCATCTACTGTTACAACTCGAACCATTTCAAGAAAAACTCGCCTTAATGAGTTTTAAATATAGTTTACCTATGTCTGAAATGCTAAATACTGTGATTAGATTATTTGATCGAGCGGATGACTTAGAGACCAGGAAATATTTTTTAAATTTTGTCAAAAATAATTGGGTATTCCCCATTAAACATAGTGGCAAATTAGAGGTAGAATAGAGCCAGTTGTTCCCGAATTGTGTCAGCCGTGTAGGCCTGCTTGAGCAAAGCGAAAGCGGACACCCCAACAAACAATTCCTGTACTGAAGATCAATAAATCATAACACCCATAATCCCCTGGAGTCTCCCCCATGCCGGGCTATACCAAGAATCCCCACTCCGCCGTCGTTTTCTTTTTCGGTTTTCTTGTCTTCCTGCTGCACTTCACACCTTTTCTCCACGCGAACCTTGGTCTTCAATCCCGGTAATACAGGATAGGCCGCAAGATAACAGAAGAGGTCAACTACGGTGTATTCAAGGCATATCACACCGCTACAGCTATTACAAAAACAACCTGAAAAAAGAGTACCAGGGGCCTGACGGCAACCTGCACCAATACATGTACAATACCCTGGGCAGACTCTCATGGGTCGAGATAGAAAATGCCGGAGCTGTCTCCATTGGTCCGTACACCTGGCAGCGTCCGGGGAACATTACCTTTCCCGGAAACCAGCGCCTGCAGCTTCGGTACTGAAAAAATTCTCAAATTGTTGAATTGTACTGGGAAATTTTTCTTTCATAATCAGCTGTACTATATGTTGTGGTTGCTGGAGTCAAGTGCATACCCCAGAAAAGAAAAAAGCATCCTGCAATTCTTGTTGGGAGAGATTGCAGGATACTTTTGCTGCGCTGGATAGATGTCTTATGGTTTGTCTATGAAGTGGCTTGTGGTTGAAGTGGAAACATTACTGGTCAATAAGACGTTGTTTACCTGGTACAACCCGTCAGACAATCCAGCGCACTCTGCGAATATATTGTATCAGCCTTTGTTCTCGGCTTTGGGTTCCTGCATGCAATTGTCAAGCTCCTCAACGTTGGTTGCCTTTTCAACGCAATTCCGTTTAACGGTCAGGGCATCAAGCATTGCAGGATCGTTTTTTGCCTGATCCATCTGGGTGATGATGTCACCAAGAACTTTGGTCTGGGCGGCAGCAAAATCATTTGCCAGGGCAGGTGAGGCAATAAAACCACAGGCGATAACAGCAAGAAGTAACTTTTTCATTTTTTTCTCCATTAATGAGTTATAAAAATTGATTAAACAACGATTATCTCCTCTATAGCATTTGGCGTGCCAGTTTTTTGAACCTGACAGGATGAATTGGAATCCGGCTGGAGATTATCTTGAAAACGGCTGTTATTGTCTTGAATTTATGTTAATATTTTGTTGGCATGGTGGGCGTGACATGGGGGGGCATCTGATAAAAAAAATAATTACAGTGATAATTTTTCTGAATACTCCCAGGTAAATACGTTATCTGTCTTTAAAAAAATACATTATGCACTCTAAAACCATTAACATAGTGAATTTCCATAAAAAATACTGTGGCAATAGAGAGACGTGTCAGATGGGCGACATTTGGTAATGATCTGTTTTTGTTTGTTTTATTTTGGAAAATTTGGGAAAGTCCAAGTTTTGAGTTTGTGAGCACCGTGGAGGGCGATATGCATGAAGCAGAATTGTACTCAACAGAAACGGATAAGAGTATCAAGTGCGCGTTATGCATGCATCGTTGTCATATCCTTCCTGGCAAACGAGGACTTTGCGGGGTGCGGGAAAACAATAATGGCAAGCTGTATAGTCTGGTTTACGGCAAGGTGGTGGCTGAACATGCTGATCCCATAGAAAAAAAGCCGTTGTTTCATTTTTTGCCAGGCAGCAGGTCATATTCCATTGCCACTGTTGGCTGTAACATGCGCTGTCTCCATTGCCAGAATCAGGAAATTTCGCAATATCCTCATCTGTATAATGGCGCAATTGCAGGCACCTATTGTGAGCCAGAGGCCATAGTAGAAAAGGCGATTTCGGCTGGATGTGCCAGTATAAGCTATACCTATGTGGAACCAACAATTTTTTATGAGTTTGCTCGAAAAACAGCAATTCTTGGCCAATCCCGGGGATTAAAAAATATTTTTGTCAGTAACGGATTTATGACTCCCGAAGCCTGCCGGGAACTTGCTGTGGTTCTTGACGGAATCAATATTGATCTGAAAGCGTTTACCGATGCGTTTTATAAAAAAACATGTAAGGCTCGCCTGCAACCAGTTTTAGACATAATTGCGCTCATGCACGAGCTGGGTGTCTGGGTTGAGGTGACAACACTTATTATCCCCGGGGCTAACGATTCCAGAGAAGAATTACGCGATATTGCCCGGTTTATCGCAGGCATCAGTGTGGATATCCCCTGGCATGTAACGGCGTTTCATCCAGCCTATTTAATGACAGATCGGCCGTCGACACCGCTGGCAACCCTCAGGCGGGCCTGGGAGACAGGTCTTGCAGAGGGGTTGCATCATGTGTACCTGGGAAACGTGCCGGGAAGCGGGGGTGAAAATACCCGATGTTCTGCCTGCGGATCAACCCAGATTCTACGGGCCGGTTTCCTTGTCTGCGAAAACCGGCTGCATGAAGGCTGCTGTAGTAACTGCGGTAAAACAGTTGCCGGGGTTTGGGAGTAATGGGTAAGGTATTTGGTTTGTAATTTCCAAACATTATATCATTATTTGTTGCCACATCGCCTGCCACATTGCACCAGGCCCCAGCCATAAACACCATCTTTTCCTGATGGACCAAGATCTATAACGTTATGTTTGAGTTGTTTTATTATGGCACGCAGTGATTTTCTTTTTCTGCTAGGTCTGAGCTGGCTGGCAACCAGAGCTGTGCAGTAGGGTACAGCGTATGAAGTGCCGGTTTTTAAACAGAGCTGATCGTTATTGCAGGGCACCGGTACTCTGACTCCGGGGGCAGCAAAGCTGATGTAGTCGCCCTGGTTGGCTCTTGCATAGCGATGGTGAAACTGATCAACTGCTGTAACGGCAATGACCTCCGGGTAGGCAGCAGGATATGCCGGTGGTGCGTCAGCGCCATGGTTTCCTGCTGCGGCAATGATCGGGATTTTCTTTGCTGCAATTTTTGTAATCGCCATTCTGAGGAGTTCATTATTCGGGCCGCTGAAACTGAGATTAATGATATCGGTTTTTTCAGCAAGCAGCCAGTTGAGCGATTTAACAATAGCAAGAGTTGTTGCCCGGGGATCATTACTTGTATTCTCTGAAAATGCACCAGCTGCATAGAGTACGGCATTGGGCATCAGCCCACAGAATTTGCGGTCATGGCAGCCAACAAGCATGGTGGCAATTGCTGTTCCATGGTCCAGATTGCTGGTTT
The DNA here is from genome assembly GCA_008633435.1 of Candidatus Desulfobulbus rimicarensis. Classification (GTDB taxonomy): domain Bacteria; phylum Desulfobacterota; class Desulfobulbia; order Desulfobulbales; family Desulfobulbaceae; genus Desulfobulbus_C; species Desulfobulbus_C rimicarensis. The sequence goes on from RKSL01000154.1 coordinate 4,628, forward strand.
TTGCTCCTTTTGCAAAACTTCGCCTGACCAGGCGTTGGCTTTGCAGGGGCTCAACATGGGCATCCACATAACTGTCAACCAGACCGATTTTTAGTCCTGTGCCGCATTTTCTGCATGGAATTGACCAGTTAATTAACGTGTTAGGATAATCAGGGGTAACGTGTTGCTGTCTATTTTTTCCTTCGAGTTGATAAAAATGGTTGAGCATTATTTTGCCCACGCCCTTTTTTTTAAGTTTGTCCAGGATAGAGACAGGATCTTCGCCTGTGGGGATGGCAACAGGTGTGACAGTCAGATCCAGAGATTTGAGACGGATGGAGTTTTGCAGATGTAGTCCCTGTTGCCGGACTGCCTGCAGGGTATTTTTCCCGGCGTTGACAAGTAAGATGACCGATGATTCATATTCGGTGGCATCTCCGGCAAAAAAGGCACTGATTGCACTAACCATGCTTGCCAGTAAACCATCGTGGGACACATGATCCTGTGAACTGTGGGGGGAATGGGAAGCTAACCCGTCGTGACTGGAATTGGCATGATCTGCGTCTGTACCGCTATGCCCTTCACCCTCGCCACCATGGCCGTCTCCACCATGTCCACCTGATGCTCCGCTGCCGTGGCCTCCCTCGCCACCTTNNCCATGGCCGCCAATTCCGGAATCTCCGCCGTGTCCTCCGGCCGCGCCTGTGCCTGTCCCGCCACCATGACCACCCGCAGCTCCGGAACCTGTACCTGAGCCATGTCCACCACTTGAGCCTGTTCCAGCACCTTGCCCGGATCCCCCGCTGGAACCTGAACCTGCTGCGCCCCGGCCACCCCCACTGCTGCCGTGACCACCACTATGGCCTTCACCACCACCGCCGCCACCACCACCGCCACCACCGCCACCGCCATCTGCATGGACTATGGCCGGAGAAAAGAGTATGGTCACATTATGTGTTGGCAGATCACAGAAAACAAAGACTGTGATCAGGGCAAGCAGGAAAATACGATATTTGTCTGGCAGAGGTGTCATAAAATTTTAAAAAAGAAAAAAACATGGAATAGCTGACAAGCGTTACAACATCCGGAATGCTTCCTGATATCTATTTTTATTTTACTCAATCATGAACCCAAGTTACTGTAAATTAAAATTTAATTCCACTACAATGGCAACATTCTGTTACGTTCTTGAGAAACATTACTGCCTTGTTGCTGGGCAGCCGTGCCATTTTCCGGCGTCAGTGAGTGTCTCTCCTTTCATGACCAGGGAGAGCCCTTCAAGCTGGACATTATCTTCCAGGTTTGTGTCGTAGAGAATGACCGCTCTCGGGCCGACCGAACAGCAGTTGCCTATACGCAGTTTGGCCATTTTCATTACCCTGTCTTCGAAAAGATGTGTCTGCAGTGAACAATATTTGCCTATACAGCAGTCATCACCTGTTTGCACCAGATCAAATTCTGTTAAATAGGTGGTTTCAATGCAGCATCTGGAGCCAATTTTTGCGCCAAAAATACTGAGTATCATGGCCAGAAAAGGTGTTCCTGTGAGGCGGGAAAGCAGGAGAGGCACAACGACATTTTCATAAAGTGCTGTGATAAGTTCACTACGCCAGACAAAAGTTGACCACATCGGTTGAACCTGCGGAGTATATTTGCCAATAAGCACAAGCTTTATCAGGGCAATGATTGCGGCACATAGAGTGCCAACAACGAGTGATACCATACCAATACCAAGAGCTGTCAGCCAGATAGAAAACGTGGAGAGCATCAGCAAGCTCAAGAGCAGCAGTATTATGGCGGCAGCCATTGTCAGGGTGGCCGGGCCTGTTACCCGAAAAAATTCATAGCTTAATCTTTTAATATAGAGCCGCCGGGTAGGATTGAATGTGAGGTGATCCGGAAAATAATCGCTCTGTTCACGCTCCGGGAGATGCAGCGGCGGTGATCCAAGCCAGGTGGTTTCAGCCGGAACAACAGGCCCTGGCGGGGTTGACAGCACTCCGATAAGAGCATTTTCTTTGATACGGGTATTGCCGGGTATCAAGGCACCATTGCCCACAAAGGATCGTGTGCCGACCTCTACTGTATTCACTGCAAAGCAGCCGTGACCAACTAGTCCGGGGCCGAGATGAGCAATATCGGCAACAAAGGATTCATCCCCGATTTCAAGAAGATCCGGTGTAATGTGTGAGATGGTTGAAACCTCAGCCATTCTACCTATTTTTGCGCCCATCCGGCGGAGAAACGGGGCAAGGTAAAGGGTGGCGTATAATGAGTTTGTCAGCCCCAGGCTTAGTTCCATAAGACGGTCAATACAAAATTTTTGCAGGTACTGGTCAGAATTTATCCTGTATGTGCCTGGTGTTATTGACGGCTGGATAATTTTTTTAAGGAAAATGATTGTCAACTGGAGGAAAAAGACAAAAGAAATTGCAGCCGGAAGAATTGCAGTAAAGAGTCCGGCTGTCCCTGCTGCCTGATATCCCAGCATGGTGATGACAAGGGCAGGAAAAGAGGCGATGAGTGGTACTAGAGTAATCATCACGATTGCAGGAAGAAATCTCAGCCAGTGGATTGTTTCCGGGGCATTGCCTTGCTGGCAGCTTGCTGCCGGAACGGCAAGAGCTTCGGTTACAGGACGTGCCGGAGAACCTGCCCATTGACTGTTTTGAGGAAGAGTACAACCTGATTCCAGCAGGGATTGATGACCAAGCACACTGTTTTGGCCAACGGTTGAACCGGGTATGAGTACACTGTTTGAACCGATTATACAGTTGGAATAAAGAGTGACTTTTTCCAGATGAAGTCTGTTGCGCTCCATTGCGTAGCAAAAAATATGGCTGCCTGTATTGATGGCTGTGCCATCTCCAATAACGACAAGCTGGGGCATGTGGACAAGGGCTGAACAGATGGTTACATTTTTTCCTATTTTTGCTCCAAACAGACGATAATAGGTAGAAAGGAGTGGGGTGCCACTGAAGAGTACCAGGGGAGCAGAGGAAAGCAGTTTGTCAAATATCCAGAATCTGAGATAAAATGTTCCCCAAAGAGGATAACTGCCTGATTGCACTTTGTTGAACAAAAGACGCTTAAAGAGTACGGGGCAGGCCAGGCTGAGCAGTAGCGAGGCAACTGTTGTCAACGCCCCTGTGAAAAAGATCCTGAAATAATCAGGTGAACTCCAGTTAACGGTTTGACCCAACCATTGTACAGCAAAGAGTGCTGGCACAGCATAGAGGGCAGTAAAAAAAACAGTTGCCAATAATTGCATTAACCCGCAGCACAAGACCCGTCTATTGGAATAGACTGGAACCAGATCGTTTTGCTGTTGTTTCTCTGGGGTTGATTTCTTCTGATTTGTTCTGACAACATCGGCCAGTTGGCGGATGGTTGGATAATGATACAGGTCACCCAGGGAAAGATTCTGCATGGTTTTATGGTGACGCAGGATTGATACCAGCTTGGCAACAAGCAGCGAGTGGGCGCCAAGATCAGTAAAAAAATCATCTGTTACCGAAACCTGTTCAAGCTTAAGCAGGCGGCAAATCTCATCGTTTATGAGCTGTTCCGTACTGTTTGCAGGTGGTGTGCAGGTTGTTTGCGATGATCTGTAGCGTTTGGAAATCGGAGCAGGAAGACGATTGCGGTCTACCTTACCGTTTGCCAGCAGGGGGAGACTGGTCACCTGTTCCAGAAAAGCAGGGATCATATACACTGGCACCCGATTGGTCAGTCGTTTACAGATGGCTTCCCGGTTAAGGAATGTTGTCCTGTGTTTTCGCTTAAGTTCGCAATAGGCAACAAGTTCCTGACCCTGTCCGCTGAATTCGTATGGGGCAACAGCGACTTTGGCAACCTCGGCTGACTCCAGAATGATGGATTCTATCTCTGTGAGTTCAATACGGTATCCCCGGATTTTTACCTGGCTGTCAATACGCCCAAGATACTCAATTTCCAGGTTGTCTGTGATTCTGCCCAGGTCTCCGGTACGGTATATCCTGCCAGATGGATTATCAGGTGTGTTCAGACAGTCTTTGATAAAGTCCTGCCGGGTTATTTCCGGCTGATTGATATACCCCTCAGCAAGCCCAATACCGGCAATACAGATCTCTCCGGTTTTGCCGTGGGCAACAGGGGCATTGTTTTCATCGAGAATATAGACTGTATAGGTAGGCATTGCCCTGCCAATGGTCACTGGCTTTCCGGGGTACAGTTCGCCCCAGGTCGCGGTGACAGTTGCCTCGGTCGGGCCGTAGGTGTTGAGCATTTTCCGTCCCTTTTTTGCCCAGCGTTCCACAAGATGTTGTGGGCATGCCTCACCGCCGACAATAAGGGTGCGCAGCGATGGAATGTCTTTGTCAAGGGTAGCCAGCAGAGTGGGCACACAGCAGAAAACAGTAACTTTTTGTTCGATTAAAAAATCAGCAAGAGCTGTTCCCAGTCGCTGTTCATTTACTGGCCCGGCAACCAGTGTTGCCCCTTTCAGCAGACCGAGCCAGATTTCTTCGACGGAAAAATCAAAGGCAATGGTCATGCCCTGATACACCCGGTCAGCGGGGTGAATATCATAGGTCTGTGCTGCCACTTGAACAAAGTTGCAAATTGCCCGATGACTTATAGCAACCCCTTTTGGCGTACCTGTTGAGCCTGAGGTGTACATGATATAACAGAGACGGGGCTGTCTTTTGTCTGGTCTGCCCACAAAGGGTATCGGCCTGTCGGACTGAGCAGCAATGGCGGTTGCATGGTTATCAAGGTATATAATTTGCAGAGGGAACTGATTCGAGAGTTCTGAGAGTCTGATAATACATTCTGATGTTGTAATAATTGCAGTAAGCTCAGCATCTTTTGCAACATAGTCAATCCGTTTGGCAGGACACTCACTGTCCATTGGGACAAAAACTGCGCCAGTTTTAAGAATGGCAAACAGGGAAATATAGGTTGCAAAAGATCTGTTCAACAGAATGCCTATACGTCTGCCCGGTTTGATCCCTTTGCTGATGAGATATCTGGCCAGTTGGTTTGCCTGATTATCAAGCTCTTGGTAAGTAAGTGTCTTGCCCTGCCAGATAACAGCTGCCTGATCGCCATGTTTACGGCAACTTTGTTCTATCCATTCATGGAGAAAAACAGGGGGGGAGGGGAGAGGGGCAGTGGTCGCTATAGTCGAGTCGCCAGTGAGTGAATTGTTCGTGTTTTGCCTGCTGTTTACCCATTTTTCCTGATGAAGAAAAGTAAGCATCGTGAACTCCTTGCCTGGATGTTGGCCGTTGTAAAATACTATGACCAGGAAGGCATTTTTCATGTCTTCTCTCCAGACAACGATTCACTTGAAATTGTATTCCCCAAAAAAAAATAAAAAAAATAAAGATCAGGTTGGTGTGCTGAAATTTCAGCGAGATGTTGCAATGTTTGGGTGGTATGGATGGGAAAAATGAGGAGACGGTAATGATAGTAATTGTAAGGAGTAACGTCCTTTTGAGAGGGCAGGATTGCAACAACGAATGACCAGCTTCCAAAAATTGTACAGGTCAATGCGGGGTGGCCAGCCATTCAATTCATTGCTTGGAGGCTGTAGATAAAATTTGTCTGAGTGTATCTGCTGATTCATTGTTTACAGCATCCCGGAGAAGGATGTCATCAGGATCGACTGGTTTTCCATAATAGATCTGGTTCCAGTTGTTTCGAGCCGCCAAGATAGTTTTGTCCACGCTCAGGTCTGCTGAAGAGTTTATACTGCGTCGGAAAAACAAAATATCCACGTCATCAGCCTGGGTATTTATCGGCAGGCCAATGGGGCCGGCACTTATGGTGACATCTTTTCCCAGTTTGCATTCTCCCTGAAGAATGGCTTTTAAGCCTTTAAGGGTCATAACCATCAGGATTATTTCTGAACGCGCGTTGCCAAACTGTAGATTCAGCGAAACATTGCCCAGAGTGTAAAAGGCAGGATAACTCCATTGCCCCTTTCGGGTATTACGGGCAAGCATAACCCCGTTGCCTCCGGTAAATGTCAGGAAAAACCCTTTTTTTTCAAGTTCAGGGATAATGTATATTGCCCGGGCATGGCGAACATTATTTCGAAACCAGTTCAGATGGGGGTCTGTCATGTAACTCTTGGCAACTGTTGAACTTTTATCTATTAGTTCCTGGTATTGTGATGCCTGTGCTGCTGTCGATTCTCCTACAGAAACATGAAGGTAAAACACTACAAATACCAATAGAGATAAAACAAACGTTGATTTTTTTACAAAGGGGACAGTTGTCATGGAGCCTCGAAAAGAGAGAAAAAAATCGTGAGAAGTGCAGTTGCTGTGAATGGAAATGAGAAAAATTCTGCAGCTGACCAGGAAAACGGTCAGCTGCAGAATACAAATCAGTCAGCTTCGAAAAAATACTCTTTTTCTGCCTGACACTTGGGGCAAACCCAGTCATCAGGAAGATCTTCAAAGGCAGTACCCGGGTCAATACCATTGTCAGGGTCACCTTCTTCCGGGTCATACACATAGCCGCACGGGCATTCATACTTAGTCATATCTGCCTCCGTAAGGAATTGTTTTTTGGTCTTGCCTGGTGGCAAGCCTGTAAAATAGGGTGTTAATACTGTTTACATATATACAGAATTGCTCAATAACAGTAGCGAATCAAAGAGTAATTATCAAGAAAAAGCTCTGTAAAGACAGTTGAGCAAACTGTGTATTTTTAAAATACTCTCCGGTAACAGATATTCATTCCAGACAGCTTTACTTGGGGGTGGTGTATGTCTGAAAACAGGTGAAATGAAAATAGAGCGGTTCTTCCTGTTCAATACCAATTTTGTGAGTGGCAGAAAGCAGTTTTTTATACTTGACAGAAGTGGTGGTTATAGAGTTTATTTTATTGTTTATTAAAAATTATATAAAATACATTTGTCTTTGATCATACAGGAGGAATAGCATGTATGCTATAATACGAACCGGTGGTAAACAATATCAAGTGGCAGCCGGTGATACACTTCGCGTTGAGAAACTTCAGGGTGAAGTTGGTGATACCATTGAGCTTGAAGATGTTTTACTTGTTGCCAATGGCGATGATGTGAAAATCGGTAAGCCTGTGGTAGAAGGCGCAAAAGTAGTGGCCAGGATTGCTGAGCAGGGCAAGGCAAAGAAGGTTCTTGTCTTTAAGAAGAAAAAACGCAAGGGCTACCGTGTTCTGCGCGGTCACAGGCAGCTTTTTACCGCCCTTTCCATTGAAGAAATAACAGCATAATTGCAGCTTTGAGTATATTTTTGGAGATTTCCCATGGCACATAAAAAAGCAGGTGGTAGTTCAAGAAACGGTCGTGACAGTGCAGGTCAACGACGTGGTGTTAAACGTTTTGGCGGTGAAAATGTTACTGCTGGAAGTATTATAGTACGCCAGCTTGGCACAAAAATTCATCCAGGCGAAAATGTTGGCTGCGGTCGTGATTACACTCTGTTTGCAAAGGTTGATGGCGTTGTAACATTTGAAGCCTTTGGTAAGGGACGTAAACGGGTTTCTGTTTATCCTGAAGCCTGATTACTTTTTTCCCTGATCAAGGGAAGAACGTAAATAACGTATACACCTGCTGCAATGTGTTGCAGCAGGCGCAGTCTACTCGACATCAATTCAATTGGTGTCGAGTTTTTTTTTGAGAATCAGGGAGACATAATGGGGTTTGTCGATGAGGTCAAATTTTTTGTCAAAGCTGGTGACGGCGGCAATGGCTGTGTGAGCTTTCGACGGGAAAAATTTGTTCCAAGGGGTGGACCCAATGGCGGCGATGGCGGTCGCGGTGGTACGGTTTTTCTGGAAGCCGACGCGCGTAAACATTCACTCATTGATTTCAGGTATCGTTCACATTTTAAGGCAGAACGGGGCGGTAATGGCCAGGGTAGTGATCGTCATGGACGCAGCGGCAAAGACACTGTTGTGTATGTTCCAGTGGGTTCTGTGATTAAAGATGCGGAAACTGGTGAGGTGCTGGCTGATCTTGTTGAAGGCGGGCAACGGTTTACAGCTGCCCGCGGCGGCAAAGGCGGTTTTGGCAATGCCCGTTTTGCCACCTCGACTAATCGCGCTCCCCGTAAATCTACTCCTGGCACACCAGGTGAGGAACTCTGGCTTAAAATAGAACTCAAACTGCTTGCCGATGTTGGCCTGATTGGCCTGCCCAATGCCGGGAAGTCCACCTTGCTTTCCCGATTGTCAGCGGCAAACCCAAAAGTCGCTCCTTATCCCTTTACCACCCTGGCACCCCAACTTGGGGTAATGCATATCCGCTTTATGGAGCCATGTATTATTGCAGATATTCCAGGGTTAATTGAAGGAGCAAGTGATGGCGTGGGGCTGGGGCATCAGTTTCTGCGCCATGTCGAACGAACATCTATTTTGCTCCATGTTATAGACTGCTCAACGGTTGAGGATCAACCCTTGACCGATTATCATGTACTGGCCAGGGAACTTGAGGCCTACAATGAGCAGTTGATGGATCGTACCCAACTTATAGTTCTTAATAAAATTGATTGTATAGATGATGCCCGACTGGCTGAGCTTAAACAGCGGTTTTCTGCCCAGGGACTTGATTGTTTAGCTATTTCTGCACAAGAAAAAACAGGGATAACTGCGCTCAAGGAACGCATTGGTGATATTCTTGAAAAAGAACGTGAGGAAGCAGTTCCATGACATTTCAGGTGGACTATAAAGAAGGGTTGTTTTTTCGGCAAACCCTTTTTGATCAGGCCAAAAGAGTGGTGATAAAGGTGGGTAGTGCTGTTCTTGCCGGGCAGGATGGTCTCAATCTTGAGGTTATCGGTAACCTTGCCAGGCAGATATCTTTTCTCTGTTCAACGGGTCGTGAGGTTATTCTGGTCAGTTCAGGAGCTGTTGCTGCCGGACGCAGACGGTTGGGGGTTACCCATTCCAGCCATGAAAAGTTAAGGGTTAAACAGGCGCTAGCTGCCATGGGGCAGGGCTTGCTCATGCAGGCCTATGAGCAAGCTTTTGCTGCATACAATCAGCATGTGGCCCAGATTCTGCTTACCCATGCCGATTTATCCCAGCGTGATCGCTATCTCAATGTGCGTAACACCTTGTCCACTCTGTTTGAATTTGGTGTTGTTCCGATTATTAATGAAAATGATACTGTATCAGTTCAGGAATTACGGGTTGGGGACAACGATACCCTTGGCGCGTTAATTACCAATATGATTGGTGCTGACATGTATATAATGCTCACTGATGTCGATGGGTTATGTACAGCAAATCCTGTTGATGATATCACTGCAAAGCCCATATATACTGTAGCTCAGATAGATGAAACCATTGAAAGTCTGGCCGGGAATTCATCAAGCCTGCTCGGCACAGGCGGGATGCAGTCCAAAATACGGGCTGCAAAGATGGTTGCTGCCTGCGGCGGCAGCTCGTTCATCGGCCCTGGCAGAAAGAAAGAAATTTTGCAGGAGTTGTTTTCAGGTAACCAGGTGGGGACGTTTTTTTTGCCAGGCAATGAAAAAATTAAGGAGCGTAAACACTGGATAGGCTACGTGTTGCGTCCGGCAGGCTTTCTTGATCTTGACGCAGGAGCCTGTAATGCAGTTATGGAACAGGGGCGGAGTTTACTGCCCTCGGGTGTGATCCGCATTGAAGGAAGTTTTGAGGTGGGCGCGCCAGTGCATTGCAGATGCCCTGGCGGTAACATTATTGCTGCCGGGTTGGTCAACTATTCATCAGTTGATCTGGAAAAAATTCGAGGGAAAAAGAGTTCTGCAATAGCTGAAATACTCGGCTTTTATGACAGCGATGAGGTTATCCATCGTGATAATCTTGTTTTGCTTGATCAGAATTCACAAAAAAAATCCATGTAACAACCCGGGATTAAAATAGATTATCCCTGATACTTTTTGGAGAAGCTCCTATGGATACGCAGGAAATAGAAAAAATTGTCACTGATATGGCCCAAAAAGGACGCATTGCATCCCGAAAGCTGGCCTCGTTATCAACTGAGGTAAAAAATGCGATACTTCTTGATACCGCTGCTCTCCTTGAAACAGAAAAATCGTTTATCAAGGCTGAAAACAAGAAAGATCTGATGGCAGGCCGGGAAAAAGGACTCTCTGTGGCAATGCTTGATCGCCTGGAACTCAATGATAAAGTTATTGCCTCAATGATTCAGGGGCTTGAAGAAATAGCGGCCCTGCCTGATCCTGTGGGCAGAGTGGATGACATGAAACGCCGCCCAAGTGGTATCCTGGTCGGTCGTATGCGTGTACCGCTTGGTGTGGTTGGCATGATTTACGAGTCCCGGCCCAATGTGACTATTGATGCTGCGGCTCTGTGTCTTAAAGCCGGTAACGGGGTGTTGTTGCGGGGTGGCTCTGAGGCAATTTTTTCCAATCTGGCTCTGGCCAAATTGTTGCAGCAGGTGCTGGTCAGTCATGGCGTGGCCAGGGAGGCGGTGCAGGTTATTGGGGTTACTGATCGCCACGGAGTAACCACAATGCTCGCCCAGGAGGAGTATATTGACGTGATTATTCCCCGGGGGGGAGAGGGGCTGATCCGTTTTGTCA
>RKSL01000027.1 GCA_008633435.1 Candidatus Desulfobulbus rimicarensis
GGGTTAGATGGTAATTCAAACGAAAAGTCATGCTGTTGTGTATTCTTTATTGTAAACGAAGTGCATTGACTTTTCAACGGTATCAGGTAGAATTTATTGTTAACGTAAGTCGAAGTTGCACTCTTCCCTCAACAATTTTCATAATTGCCATGGTTTTGTTCTGTTGCCGGTGCCTGATTTTGATCAGCTGTATTGTCCTGAGTGTCGTCCCGTGTCAATCCAGTGGTGAAGAAGGAAAAACTGTGCGCATTGCAGTCAAAGAATTCCCTCCTCTTGTCCTGCCTGAAATGAAAGGATTGTGTATTGATATGGCACGGGAAATTTGTCAACGCCATGATCTGGTGCCTGAATTTGTCTTATATAAAAATGTTCCTGATTTGCTGAAGGCCGTGGCAACAAAGCAGTGTGATCTGGGTTTTGCAGGAATCACCATAACTTCAGAGCGGGAGAAATTTGTCGATTTTTCTCAACCTTTTTTTGATTCTGGCTTGCAAATCGCTGTTCATGCAGGTAAGGCACAACGGTTGACGGCCTTCACCGTTGCTGTTTTACGGGTAATAGGGGTTTCGTTTCTGGTTTTTTTTCTGGGACTTACCCTGGTGGCGCATATAATCTGGTGGCTGGAAAAAGATGATAACAATCAACACACTTTTTCCACCCATTACCGCAACGGCATTGTCGATGCGTACTGGTGGGCTGTCGTGACCATGACAACAGTGGGCTATGGCGATAAATATCCCAGAAAAACAGCGGGCAGGCTGGTCGCGGCAGTATGGATGATTATTGGCATTATGTGGTTTGCTGCATTGACTGCCACCCTTTCATCAACCCTTACTCTGGACAGGTTGCACCCCGGTGCCATTAACAGCCTGGCAGACCTTGAGCAGCGCAAGGTCGCGATAATCAAAGGAACAACCACTGAAGAATACCTGCGCTATTACACCATTGATATACTCCTTGCGGATTCTCTGGCTGAAATGATTGATATGTTAAAAAAAGATCAGGTCGATGCCATTATTTATGATAGTCCGCCCTTGTTGTACACGGCAAAAAAAGATCCGGAAGTGCATGTTGTCGGTGAAACTTTTAATGAGCAGCGATACGGTGTGGTCTTTCCGGAAGATGGTGAAGATGGCTTGCAGGAAATTTTTGACAGAGAGATAATTTCCATGCGCCAAAATGGCGAGTACAAAAAATTATATAATAAGTGGTTATAATAGATTGAAATAGCAAAATGTTCAATTTTTTAGCCCTGCTGGTGCAAGAAAATACAAAAAATTATATTTTTTCCTTGCCCATGCGCCCAAAAACTTGTATCAACAATTATCGAGATTACATTTTTCTTGATTTAGCGAGTGAATTTCAGGGGATTGAATTCTCTCATTACTCAAAGAAGAGGAGGTAGGAACATGAAGAAGATTTTAGCTGTTGCAGCCATTATGTGTGGTATGGGGTATGCCGGCAACGCCCTGGCCGCAGATTTTGCCTTTCATGGCGACTTGGATCATCGTTTCCAGGTGTACACCAACCATGCTGATTTTCTTGACGGAGACAAGTTCAAGAAAGGTGGTGGTATTAAAGTAGATAACGATGCCAATGATTCCTGGGGAGAGGTCAAATATCGCCTCTGGGCAGAGATGGCCAGCGACGATAAAGCCGTAAAAGGTGTCTATGCCATCGAGATTGGTGGACTTGAGTTCGGTAAACCCGCCAATAAAGGTCTTGGTAAATCTGCTGGTGGTAACTTCTCCGGTGATGGTGTCAACGTTGAAACCCGTTGGGCATATCTTGATATGCAGATGCCTGGTGTTGCCGATAAAATGCGCATCAAAACTGGTCTGCAGCCTTTTAATCTGAACAAATATTTCTGGAAAGAGACCATCATGGGTGTCAACGTTGATGGTAAATCCGGCAATATGAGCTATTTTGTAGGTTGGGAACGTCCTTACCGACTTGATGCCAAATCCGGTAATACAGAGATTGACGATGTGGATGCAATCGTTGCCAAGGTTGCTTTTTCTCCCATGGCAAAATCCAAAGTTGGTTTTTTTGCTTCCTACATGAACAGTGATTCCGGAGCTACATTTAACGAAGATACTGGTGCCCGTACATATACAAAAATTGGTTCTACCAACTGGGAAATCAAGAAATTTGCGCAGAATGTGGATCTTGACCTTTATACAATGGGGCTGACCGGTAAAATGAATTTTGGTGGTTTTTTCACCAACTGGGATGTGATCTATCAAGGTGGTTCGATTGATAATGCTCAGTATGTTGATCAGGACGGTATATCCAGTTCTGCTACAGATTACGACGTAAGTGCCTATTTTGCTCATTTTGATGTGGGAACAAAAGTCGGCGCAACTAAAATTACCGGTACCTATATCTATTCTTCCGGTGATGATGATCCCAATGATGCTGATCTTGATGCCTTTCTGGCGGCTGATGTAGATATGGGCTTCTCTCAGGTTATCACAGAAGGACATCCTACTTCTGATGATTACTTTACCGAGCGTCCTTACATCCTTGATAAAGGTATTCATGTCTTCAAACTTGCTGTTGACAGCAAGGCCAGTGACAAAGTTAAAGTCGGTGGCGCACTGCTTTACATGATGACTGCTGAAGATGTTACCTATACCGGCAGCAATGGTATGATGTACTCTGATGACGGAATCGGTACAGAAATTGATGCGTATGTAAAATACAAACTGTATCCTGATGTAACGCTGTCTTTCAACGCTGGTTATCTTTTTGTAGACGATGCCATGGATTATTTCGAGTCTGATCTGGATGGCAGCGCAGATGAGGACGTTTTCACTCTTGGTGCACGTCTTCGTTACAAATTCTAAGCTGTTGTTTTTGCCATGCTGACGTGAAGTTTGCCAGCGTAGAGTAGTTGCAGATGTCCAAGAGGCCGACAGAGATGTCGGCCTCTTTTTTTATGCGACGTGCTTAGATTTATATATCTCGTTGTTTTTGTGGATAATAGCCACAAAGAGTCCTCTGTATTCTTTTCACGTAGAAGTCTGTGAGAAGCTGCCTCATTTCGCAATACTGACCATCCTTAAAAAATCCGGGTGTATCTGTGTTCATCCGTGGTTTTTCATGCGTCTTTTCCTCGTCTTCCTCGTGTTAACAGTTGAAAAAAATAGAGAACAGGGTAAGCTTTTCCAGACGTGTTTGTTGTGGTTGACCACTCAGGTTCAGCCATGACGGTTGGACGGGACATTCCTTTAATTTTTTCGGAGAGATCTATGGCCATTAAACTTTTTCTTCGCTCCTGGGGTCTTTGTTGTCTTCTGTTCTTTGTGTTTGTCGCCCATGGTGTTTCAGCGACACTTCAGGACGTGCTCAAAGACATGCAACCCCTGGAAGCCTATGCTGTTGACGTTGTTGATGGTCAGGTTATTCTTGACGTGGGAAGTGAGGCCGGAGTGGTTAAGAACGATCTGTTCACTGTTTTTCGGGCTGGCCGGAAACTCACTGATCCCAAAACCGGCAAAGTCCTGGGGCAGATAGAAACCCGCGCAGGGCTTGTCTCGATAACCCGGGTGGAAAAAGCCTTTTCCTATGCCCGTTCTGCAGGAAAAACAGGGCAGGTAAAGCGTGGTGATAAACTTGTTCGTTTCAAGGAAATTACATCCCACCTCCAGGATGATTCGGCAGGCAATTCGACGTTTGCCTTTGAGCTTAAACGTGGCCTGCAGTCGCTGGTCTGGCAAAACCGCAAAACTGCTGCAACAGAGCTTTTTTTTGTTAGAGATATGAACACAACCTCACTAACTGTAAAGGATAAACAGGGCACTGTTGTCCGGCAGTATCAGCTGGATAGCCAGCCAGTTGTTCATAACGTAGCAACTGAAAAATCTTCACAGGCGTATGCTCCTGTGTTTACCACCACCGCTGCGACTACGGTTGCAACAACTACTGCACCGGCTGCAGCAATGCAAAAGCCGGCAAACAAAAAAGTTCGGTACGACATGGAAACCTACGGTTACAGCCAGGGACTGGGGCTGCCATTTTCTGCTGTGATGGGTGATTTTCTTACCATTGGCAATCAGCTCTATCTTGCCGTTGTCCGGGAACATGAAGTTGCGGTCTATGCAGTTCACGAGAAAACTGTAGAGCAGGTTGCCAGTGTGAAAACTCCACTGGTTAAACTCCTGGCCGTTAGCTGGTGGCAACCCGCTCAAGGTGGATCTTATGTCGCTGTCAGTGGCTATGATAATGATGAAGATCAGGTAAGTTCTGCGCTGTATCGCTTTCAGGATGACCGGCTTGCGGCGGTTGAAGACGGTCTCGATTTCATGCTTGGTGCAAGCGATATAGATGGCAATGGCCAGCCAGAAACCCTGTTGGCACAGGAGTTTGACCGGGACACATTCTTTGGCCGGACAGTAAAAAAGATCACCTTGTCCGGTGATGCGATACGTTTCAACGCAATGAGCGGCAAAGTTCCTGCGTCATTCAGGGTCACAGGTGGCGCGATTTTTGATAATGGAGAATCCTCTGTTTTTATTTTAGGGAACCGGCTTCACGTCAATGTCAGTGGACGTGAAGTGTATACGAGCGGAAAAGAGATGGGGGGCAGTCTTTCATCTGTACGGTATGTGATTAACCCAGATGATATTAATCCATTATTTTCCAATGCCAAAATTGAGGTCAGCCCAATTAGCGCGGATATTGACGGTGATGGTAACCGTGAAATATTAATTCCAAGTGCAGATCTTTCTGCGTTTACAACAGTGGGTGGAGCAAACAGTATTAAAAAAACCTGGGTGTCAGTCTTAAAGAAAACCGACAATGGTACCTGGATGAAGGGAAAGGTCGGTGGAGAGTATGACCAGTATATTCAGGCCATGGGCGTTACAGACGGCGCATTATATCTGCTGACTGTTAATCCCAGTGGAATTTTGTCAGACGCACAGGGGGGAAGCCAGCTGCTGGTGTTACCTCTAAAATGAGAGGTTTACTTAAAAAAACGTATCAGGTCTCTGCACGTACAATAAAATTCAGCGACCATTTATAGAGAAGTACAAAAAAATGTACTTATCACTTGACGACAGCACTGTTTTGCTATAAACATGGCTTTGTGGTTGAAAAATTTGTATTTATGTAAAAAATTGTATCAAGAATCTATTTGACTTGAATTTAAGGAGAGAAAAATGAGTGAAGTAAAATGGGGTTGGAACAAAACCCGCTCAATCTTTGCTGCTGTTGTTGTCTCTGCAGCAGTAGCCGGTATGGCTACAACGACTATGGCCGGTACCCGGACACAGTCTGCTGAAGATCTGAAAGCCATGGTTGAGCAGCTGAAACAGACTGTGCAGACCCTTGAGCAGAAAATGGCTGTAATGCAGGAAAATCAGACTGCAGCTGACAAGGCCATCCAGGATGTTGCCAACCAGGAAAGCAAATCCAATCTTCTGCTTCCTGAGAACACCACCATGAAGCTTTACGGCTACGCAAAACTTGATGCTATGTGGACCGATTCTGATGGTGGCGGTAAGTTTGCTTATACCCCCAGTGCTGTTTACCTTGACAGCGAAGAAGATGCGCATCCTGATAATGCTTTCCTGATGCATGCCCGCCAGACCCGCCTTGGTTTTGCCACATCTACAGATACTCCTTATGGTAAGTTCAATACCAAAATAGAAGGTGATTTCTACGGTGCCGGTGGTAATGAAGTTTACAGTAATTCCTGGGGCTTCCGTCTTCGTCGTGCGTATGGTCAGCTTGGGAATTTTCTCATTGGTCAGGAATGGTCAACATTTGTTGATCTCGCTGCTTACCCCGAAACTATCGATTTTGGTGGTGCTGTGGGTAGTCTGTTTATCCGTCAGTCCATGATTCGTTATACCCAAGGGTTTGAAGGTGGTTCATTCCAGTTTGCCATTGAGAATCCCGAATCAAATTTTGAGTCCATGGGAACTACCATTGCCAGCAGCAATGAAACTCTTCCCGATGTTATTGCCCGTGTGAATATTGATCCTGGTTTTGGCCATTACTCTGTAGTTGGTATGCTTCGTCAGATGAGCTACGATGATGGTATCAATGATGATGATCAGCTCGGATACGCTCTGAGTCTTAATGCTGTTGTTCCTGTATATGGAAAAGACAATATTCATTTTGAAGCCAACTACGGTACCGCTCTTGGTCGTTACCTGACCGCTGGTTTCCAGGATGCTTTTGTTGATCCTGTCACCGGTGACATTGAGACCAATGACCAGTGGGGCGGACTTGTCAGCTACCAGCATTTCTGGACAGACAATCTGCGTTCTACCCTGGTCTACTCTCTGGCAGAGCGTGACAATGACATGCAGTATGTTACAGATACCGCTGAGAAACGCTACCAGTCAGTACATGCTAACCTGATGTGGAGTCCTGTTCCCCGTGTAGACGTGGGTGTCGAGTACATTTGGGGCTATCGTGAGCTGGAGAATGGCGAAGATGGCGATATGAACCGTGTTCAGGCAGGTTTCCAGTTTAATTTCTAAGAAATTTTTCTGCACAACCTTTGAGTTGAACGGCAGGCCCCGATGGGGTCTGCCGTTTTTTTTTGCTTGCTCTGTAACCGTTTATCCGAAAATCAGAAGTCGGGGGACAAAAGACAGAAGACAGAGTTAGTTTCCGCCAGAGGCGTTATAACAGCGAATTTACACACTGGGCTTCTGTTTCTACTTTTGTTGTGCCCAGCCAGGCTGGACATTGACTTTTATCCAAAAGTTGCAGCAGCAGGGATTACAACTCCGAAAAACGAAACAGTTTCAAATGAAAAACTCACCAGAATGGATAAACGGATAATTTACAAATTGGAGCCCTGTAGTCCCCTGCTTTCATTGCCTGTTGTGACTGGTGATCATGGTTCCTGCCCTTCCTGCTTTCTCAAAATGTCATCACGTGGCTCTGGGGTATTTCCATTTCCCGATCAGTTCTCTCAAACGAAAAACCCTATTTTCAAGGCTGCCACCGGTGAATTCTTATTCGAGGTATGTTCGTCACAATAGACGTTGAATGGTATAAATGCTGCAAGAGTGAACCTATGCAACGTCTTTGCATCATTTCTGTTACACTTTTGTGGCAAAGAGAGCGCGTTTGTGTGTTTTGCGAGGCGGAAGTGTTGCGTTCGCAGTGGGATCGGTCAGCATAGCTGGATCTGGTTTGCCAGCTATTAAAATCATGAAAGTCCGGCACTGTGGCATGGTAAGCTTGTTGCTGTGTCTTTCAGATGAATTTCTCGAGAAGAAACCTATGCTTCGCCAATCATATGAGTCTGAAAAATTACTTGAGCTGTTTGAACAGAGAAATACAATTCTCAGCGTTATTGGGGAGGCTAGCAGCAATTACCAGGCTGAGTCAACCAAGGATGAAATACTTGAGCAATGTTGCAAAATTTTAGTTGAAAATAATGATTTTTGCCTGGTCTGGGCAGGTAAACGCGAGTTGGCAGACAAGGATATTACCCCAATCGCAGCTGTTAACTCGGTGAAGCTTGCTGATCGTGACTGCATGAAGCTCATTGAGCAGGTTGTGCTGGAAATGCATGCCTCAAATCCGGCAGCTCAGGCTTTGAGAACTGGTCATCCTGTAATTATTCAGGATGTTTTTGAAGAAAATACCCATGCTGCCTTGCAACAGATTGCCACACAGACCGGTTTTCGATCCTGTTCTTCATGGCCCCTGCGCTATAAGGAACATGAATATGGTGTCCTCTCTATTCATTCCATGGACAAGGGCTGTTTTGATGAAGTTGAAGTCGATTTCCTCAGCCATATAATCACCGATATTTCCCTGGCGCTTTATTCTCTTGAGACCACTCTGCGCCTTCAGGTTGAACGGGATTTCAATCGTGAAATTGTTGATACCGTGCAGGCATTGATGGTTTCTATTGCGCCTTGTGGACAAATCCTCACCTTAAATGCTGAAGCGCAACGGGTAACCGGGTATACCCAGGAACAGGTCAAGGGTCGGTATTGGGTCGATATCCTGCTCTCGCCCCATCACCGCAAGGAGCAGCAACAGCAAATGTCTAAGGCTCTGAAAGGAGAAGGACGCGGTGTGAGTTTTCAGGCATCCTTACTGACCAAAGAGGGGAAAGAACACATTATTGACTGGCATAGTTCAATTCGCTCTGAAGTTATTGGGCAAGTTGGTCTAGTCCTCTTTGGCCTGGACATTACAGAACAATTGCAGGCAGGCCATGCCCGTGACCGGGCTCTTGATCAGTTCAGAAATATTTTCAGTGTAATCCAGGACCCAGCCCTGATAGTTTCACGCGATAATACGATTCTTGATGCAAACCTTGCCACCTTTACTGCTGCCAGGAGAACTAGAGACGAGGTGATTGGTCATAAAGTCTGCGAAATACTGCATGGCGGGCGACGTGATAAAGCTGTTTGTCCTTTAGAGACACTTGTCAGTATCGGCAAGAGCAGGATTATGGAAACAGAATTGCGTGGCCTGAATGGACGCTATATGTTGACTATTTCACCGCTTTCAGCAGGTGATGAAGAGGCCGCCCTGCTTGTGGCACGAGATTTGACCGAGGAAGAACTCTTACAGGCTGAGGCAATGCGGGCTGCGCAACTTGCCTCCATTGGCGAACTTGCAGCCGGTGTTGCCCATGAAATTAATAATCCGATTAATGGTATTATCAATTATGCCCAGTTGCTTCTTGATGATCTTGAAGATGACAGAGGGGGAGCAGATTTGCTTGGCCGTATTATTAAAGAAGGAAAAAGGGTAAGTGGTATTGCCCATAAACTCCTTGATTTTGCGCGGCAGGGTGAAGAAGAGGTGGAGTCTGTCCATTTCGCGACGATTGTTGATGACTGTATCAGTCTTGTCGGCCACCAGTTAAAGCATGATGGAATCCTACTGAACAATACCCTGGACGATGATCTTCCAAAGGTACTGTGCAACAGTCAACAAATTCAACAGGTATTGCTCAACATTTTTTCCAATGCCAGATATGCGTTGAACAAAAAATTTTCTCACCCAGACCCGGATAAAAAAATTATTCTCTCGGCTTGCACCCTGACCCGAGGTACCCGGAACTATGTCGCAATAGAGATCGAAGATCATGGTACAGGTATAGAACATGATATTATGGACAGGTTGAGCGATCCGTTTTTTTCCACCAAGCCCAAAGGGGAAGGAACCGGGCTTGGCTTGAGCATCAGTCATGGTCTGGTTCAGGAAAATCACGGCTATCTGCAAATACGCAGCGAGCTGGGACGTTCAACCACGTTAACTGTAGCCTTACCGGCTGCCTGAGCCAGGGGGAGATATAGCAGGAGTTTTCCGGTTGAATATGTGAATACACCCATTAAGGAGGTCGGCGCAGTGACGGGTGCTGTAGTGGTCTTTCGAGATCCGACCTTAATTTGAACGAGGCTGTTATGGTGACAGGGGCTGGGGATAAAGCAGTATCTATTTTAGTCATTGATGATGAGGAGAGCCTGCGCCTGACCTTTCAGCTTTTTCTCCAGCGGGAAGGCTATGAGCAGGTTCTTACGGCATCTTCTCTTGCTGGGGCCATGGAGAGTATTACTGTCAATGATTTTGATCTTATTGTCTGCGATATAGTGCTGGAAGGGGATTCCGGTATTGATCTACTGCGGCGGATACGGGCAATGGGAGTGGGCTGCCCGGTGGTGATGGTGACTGGGTATCCCAATGTGGATACTGCCTCTGAAGCCGTACGCCTGGGGGCATTTGATTATATCTCAAAACCGGTAAACAAGGAAACCCTGCTCAAAACGGCACGGCTGGCATTACGACAGTACCGGCTTGAACAGGAAAATAGACAGTTTCAGGTGTTGTTGGAGACAATGTTTCGTAGCGTTTCCGATGCAATTATCACCCTTGATGCCAACCTGGTTGTTGTTGCCGTTAACCTGGCTGGGAAGTCGTTGTTTGAAGAGTTGCAGCCGGGTACCCCCTTTGAAGAGGGGATTCATTTTGATGAATTCTGCCAGAGAAAGGATTTCTGTTGTTTCAATACCGGGGCAATGGAGGTCTTGAAAACCGGCGTGGAAATGCATGAGCACAGGATCGAATGCAGGGCTGCAAATTCTGAAGAAAAAGTGTTGTCAGTCTGTATCTCTCCCTTTGATGCTGTTCCTGGAAATAGCGGTGGGGTGGTCATTGTTATTCGGGATATGACCAGACTGGCGCCGAAGAGCAGTGCAAAGCGTTCTGGCTTTCACCGATTTATTGGTCAGAGCGAGGCCATGCAGACGGTTTTTTCCATGATAGAAAATGTGGGGAGGGTGGATACCACAGTCCTGGTAACCGGGGAGTCCGGCACAGGCAAAGAACTGGCTGCTGAAGCATTGCACCTGGAAAGTCACCGAAAAAACAGGCCGCTTGTCAAGGTTGATTGCACAGCTATTCCGGAAAATTTGTTGGAAAGTGAGTTGTTTGGTCACCGGAAAGGGGCTTTTACCGGGGCTGACCGGGATCGTCTGGGCAGGATTCTCCAGGCTGATGGAGGGACACTGTTTCTTGATGAAATCGGCAATATCTCGACCATGGTACAACTTCGCCTGTTGCGCTTTCTGCAGGAAAAAACCTTTTACCCGGTCGGCTGTGATACACCTATTCAGGTCGATGTACGAGTTATTACCGCGACAAATGTAAATATGAGAACCCTTGTCGAACAAGGGAAATTCAGGGAAGATCTCTATTTTCGCCTCAGGGTTATTGACATTATTCTTCCTCCGCTTCGGGAACGTGAAGGGGATGTCATGCTGTTGGCTAATTATTTTATTACAGGGATTGCCCGTAAAATCGGTAAAGAGATTACCGGCATTTCCGATCAAGCCTTAGTGCAACTTTCCCGGTATCCCTGGCCAGGTAACGTGCGTGAACTGGAACACGTTCTGGAAAGAGCCTGTGTGTTGTGCTCTGGAACAACTATAACCTCTTCCCAGCTTCCCGAAGAGGTTACCGCATACCAGCAGATTGTCTCCGCCCAGGCAGGTGTTCAAAATGGTTTTACCATGGTTCCGGCCAGCCGGGGATTTGGCCAGCAACTGACACCCCGGGAGGCGGTTCATTTATCCCCTAAAACGCGAATTCTCCAGGCGTTACAGAGAAGCGGCGGTAACAAGACCAAGGCCGCGAGGTTTTTGGGCATTGACCGATCAACACTGTATCGAAAGATTAAAGACCTGCAGATAGATTTATCTGTTCTTGATCTGTAAATCCTCTACTTGTACTAATGCATTCAGACGTGGTTACGCCAAGACTTTTCGGTATTTTTGAATTTTTGTTCTCAATTTGCATCAATTGTCGTGTGATCATAGTGCTACCTCCATATTTTAAAATAAATGAGCAGATCATTGAATTCTCTGTACCGTGACCATGTAGCCTTGCAAAGCAGCGTTGCGTATACAACAGAATTGTTGCAACGGTTCTGTTGTATACGCAACGATTTTGTTGCTTTTTTCGTTTGCTGATTTTTTTCTGGTGTGAATAAATCAAGAGAGTTTGTTCTCTGTTGCTATTCTTTACTGACCTGTATTATTGATCTTTTTTGTTGTTTGTCGTGCAGTATTGATTCTTCCTTGAAGTGTTGCAGGAAGAATTTGATCCGGCATCATCTGTGCAAATCTTTTTTGCTAAAGAGGCTGTTCAGGTAAACCATCGATGAGGTATTCAAGGATGTACCAATCAGGACAATTTCCGTTAAGTGAAACTGAATTTGAAGCATTATTTTCCAATGAGGAAGCCTGCATTGACTATCTGTATTGTACCAGATGGCCTTATGGCTTTACCTGTCCGGCCTGTCTTGAAAAAGACCCTGATGCTGTAGCGTCTCGTGTAATCACCTGCACCCATTGTGGTGAACAGACGTCATTGACAAAAGGGACTATCATGGATGGCACGGATCTGCCTCTTCATGACTGGTTACTCGCTCTTTGGTGGCTCAGCAAGCGCGATGGCAGTACCATGGAAATTCCGGGCAGACTGAAATTACCCAGCTATCAGACTGCCGGAGGTTGGTTGCATCAGTTACGGGTGGTCATGGCTCTTGCCGACGATCAGCCCTGCGCCGGAGTTGTGGAGATCGGGAGCCGGATGGTCGTGGCCGGTGGCAACAGAACTGATACGGTTCTGGTTCTTGCTGCTGCAGAACGACTTTTTCTGTCGGGGAGTATCGGCCGTATGCATATCCAGGTCATTGATTGTTTAACCGCAGATAATATCAGGAGCTTTGTTTATAAATTCCTGGAGCCCGGTTGTACTATTGTCGGGCCTAAACTTTCTCCCTACCAGGAGGCCGCACGTTACGGCGATGTCTATGTCCTGGATTCCGGCGGAGACTGCCCTGTGGGGATATACGGTGTGCTGTCGCATTTTCAAAGCTGGTTAAAAAATATCCATCAGCAGGGTGGTGAAATTCAATATCTGCAACAGTATTGTGATGAGTATTGCTTTCAGCATAACACCATGATTCAGCAGGATCAACAGAGTGTATTTTCCTCTCTTCTGGATGGCTGTTTTGCTGGGCTCGCAGCTTCATGCCATCAATTGGCCAGAACATAAGCACCTTGCTTGCGGTAGATGCTGTGGTTTCAAAAATAACAACCGCATAGTACGCAATACGATTAAAAGGCTCCCCTGAATAATTGTCTTTGGCGACCTTTCGGTATCTCGCCTTCTCGCTTGATCCCTTTCTCACGAGAAAATGAGGAAGTCTAATATAATTAGATTGTAGTAAAGGGGGAATCCACTTCGTTGGCCTTGGGCATTGTGTAGGTTGGGTTAAGCGGATTACATGCAATATCATTGTTGGGGTTCGCCTGATTCTGCGACATATCAACATGTAGAGATGAAACGAGAATGAGCTAACCCAACAAAATTTGGTGCTGGCCGCCGGCTTAACCCAACCTGCAATTTGTCGTTTAGGCCAGTAAAGTGCTACCCCTTTTTTTTGTAGTATTCCGTTTCTCGGAGTCCCCTTGTGCTCGTTGATCTGGCTTCAAACGCAAAGTCTAATTTTTTCAGATCGCCTCAAGGAGAAAATTGAATGCGATCAGAGTGGTTTGCTTCAAGGTTGTACTGGAGCAATCTCCCTGAAAAATTCTCCCTTTCTTCGTAGTACCAATCTATAGCGTGATGATTTCCGGGTGTTTGGCAGTAACAGATATGTCGATGGTTACGGAAAAGATTGTACTCTCGAGAATATGCTCTCTGGGGAGCAGCGTTGGTTAAACAGGGAGGAGCCATTAGATATAGTGTTCCCAATTCTTGTTGTTGATTGCGGCGAAAACCGGATACTGTTCCTTCTCTGTTTAACAGACCCTTCGCATCATCATAACCTGCAACACACATGATGTATTATTGCCACACTTCGACGGTAAATGCCGCAGTTCTGTGGCTCAAATTGTGGGTACAGCTTTTTTTGAATTCGGAGAATGTTGTATTCTCTCAACTTGTCAACAATACTATTGCGTAAAAATAGATAGTTATATGCGTCAAGTGTTTGATGTTCATCTAGGTTCTATACTGGCATGTTTTCTGAAATGTATACTGCAAATAAGGAACAAACAGCAATGAGAACGAGGTGCTATCATGAGAGCAAACACAGTTGTGCAGCAGGGAATGCAAATTGATGTAGAATATAAGAAATCAAAGTTTTTTCTGACTCCCGATGTGGGGGTGGCTGTTTTTTTGGCCGGGGCAGCGTTGACAGGATTTTGGGGGCTATCCTGTCTGTTCAGCTGTCTGCTGAGAGTATTCTAAGTGGTGTAGGTGTACAGAGAGAGTCACGGGCACCTGGGGCTACCCTGATACCCGCGTATTCTCGTAACTTCTGGCGCACATATTTCACAAAGGTCGTAGCAAAACCCTGCAGAATGGGTACTCTCATCCGTTGCAGCAGATTGCTTGTAAATATGTGGGCTAGATAATAGGCTTCATGGCTCCCATGTAGGAGCGCAGCTCTTCCCCGATTATTTCAACGCCAGTGTAGCGGATGGACTCGTTGGTTTCAATGAGTTCAATGTTGTTGACACCGTTATCAGTCTTTTCCATACCTTTGCCGATAACCTCGGTGGTGACAGATTTCATGAAATCCTGCAGCAACGGGTAGGCTGCATGGTTAAAGAGATAGCAGCCATATTCCGCTGTGTCAGAGATAACCACATTCATCTCGTACAGCTTTTTACGGGTAATGAGGTTGGCAATGAGCGGAACCTCATGCAATGATTCGTAATAGGCTGACTCTTCTTTAATACCGGCTGAAACCATGGTGTCAAAGGCAAGTTCCACGCCGGTCTTGATCATGGCCACCATCAGGATGCCTTTATCAAAGTATTCCTGTTCAGTAATTTCTGTAGCCGCAGCTTCTGTTTTTTCAAAATCAGTTTCTCCGGTTTCCTTTCGCCATTTTAAGAGGTTGGCGTCATCATTAGCCCAGTCTTCCATCATGGTTCTTGAAAATTCTCCGGACATGATGTCATCCATGTGTTTATGAAAGAGCGGTTCGAGTACCTGCTTCATGGCAATGGAGAGCTCATTGGCTTTAATCTTTGCAGGATTGGACAGCCTGTCCATCATGTTGGTAATGCCGCCATGCTTGAGTGCCTCGGTGATGGTTTCCCAGCCGTATTGAATGAGTTTGACCGCGTAGGCTGCGTCCATACCGTCGGCAACCATTTTCTCAAAGCAGAGCAGGGAACCGGTTTGCAGCATACCGCAGAGAATAGTCTGCTCGCCCATGAGATCAGATTTAACCTCGGCAACAAATGAGGATTCCAGGCATCCTGCCCGGTCTCCACCTGTGCCAGCCGCGTAGGCTTTGGCCACATCCCAGCCAATGTTCTGAGGATCATTTTCACGATGCACTGCCAGCAGGGTAGGGACGCCGAAACCGCGTTTGTACTCTTCGCGGACTTCTGTGCCTGGAGATTTGGGGGCAACCATGACAACGGTGATGTCCTCACGAATCTGCATACCCTCTTCCACAATATTAAAACCGTGGGAATAGGACAGGCAGGAATTTTTTTTCATAAAGGGCATGACAGCCTTGATAACGTTGGAGTGCTGTTTATCCGGGGTCAGGTTGATGACCAGATCCGCATCGGGCAGCATCTCTTCATAGGTGCCAACCTTAAAGTCGTTTTCCGTGGCATTTTTCCAGGATTGTCGCTGCTCGGAAATGGCGGCGTCCCGCAGGGTGTAGGATACGTCAAGCCCACTGTCACGTAGGTTTAATCCCTGGTTGAGCCCCTGGGCCCCACAGCCGACAATAACAATTTTTTTGCCTTTTAAGGCCTCAACGCCGTTAAATTCAGAGGCATCCATAAAACGACAGCGGCCCAGTTCGGCAAGCTGCAGGCGCAGGGGCAGGCTGTTAAAATAATTACTCATGATACATCTCCTTGAAGAGGGAAAAGAGGTAACGTATGGGAATGAAGTTCCATTGTCTGTACAATGTACCAATGGTGCAGAGTCATGGCAAGGTGAGATGAAACGTTTCCCACAACTTCACAAAGTTATAACTATACCAGGAAATACTGTTGCGTAAAGTGATTTATTTGGGATATATTGTTGCGATTAATGCAATGTATGAGGTCGTAGAGTCATGGACATCCAGACGCTTCATCTTTTTACCCATCTTGCCCGGACACTGCATTTCGGGCGTACCAGCCGAGCCTGCAATATCACGCCTTCCGCGCTGACCCGCAGGATACAGCGCATCGAAGCAGAACTCGGCAGGCAGCTGTTTATCCGTGATAACCGCTCGGTGGCGTTGACTGCATCTGGTCAACTGTTTCTGGAATATGCCAGGGATGTGCTCACGAGGCAGGAGCGGTTGCTGGACGATCTTGCCGATAACCGTGAAATTGGCGGGACATTATCAATGTACTGTTCGGTTACTGCGGCTTACTCAATATTACCGGTGCTGTTTCGTCGTTTTCGGGATGATCATCCGGGAGTGCAGATCAAGTTGCAGACCGGTGATGCGGCTCTTGCTCTGGCCAGTCTGCAAAATCTTGAGGCCGACATTACCATTGCCGCCCTTCCCAGGAATCTGCCTGGACAGGTTAAGTATCATAAACTCTTTGAAACACCTCTGGTCTGTATTGTCTCGGCCTCATTTGCTGATATTGTACAATACCGTGCAGGGGGGATCGATTGGCAATCCACCCCGATAATTATGCCGGATCGAGGACTCAGCCGCCAGCGCATTGAGCGCTGGTTTGCAGAACGGAAAATTGTCCCTGATGTGTATGCAAATGTTGCCGGTAACGAAGCCATTATCGCCATGGTCAGCCTGGGATGCGGGGTGGGCGTGGTGCCGTTGCTGGTTCTTCAGAAAAGTCCGATTCGGCAGGAGATTGTCATAGTGGAGCCAGCCCCTTCTTTACGACCGTTTTCCATTGGGGTTTGTATAATGAAAAAGAAGAGGCAAGCGCCGCAGGTACAGGCTTTTTGGGAGATTGCTACCGCAAATACCGGGAACCTGGTGTCTGGGGAAGAATTTAGTTGACTTCTTACGCCATTATGAATAATTTTCTTTGTTCAGGTAAATTATTTAATAATACGCAGATGGAACATGCCATTTTTGAAAAGGATGTGATTGTTCATGATTGAAGTAGAAGTAAGGGGAGACCTTGAGTACGCTATTCGCCAGCTGAAGAAAAAGCTGCAGATAGACGGCATTAAACGCGAACTTAAACGACGTGAGTACTACGAAAAACCCAGTATTAAAAAGCGTCGTAAGTCTGCTGAAGCTCTGCGTAAACTCCGCAAGTACAACCGGATGAAAAACCGGTATTAGCAGTCAGCCCTGTAAGTTGTCAACTTGCAGGGCTTTTTTTGTTTTCCATATTCTTTGCCCTGTCTATTCTGAAAACACCGCTCGCATTGACCGACAGTCTTGATCTTTTTTTACAATATCTCACCGTACAGCGCCGGTTGGCCGCTAATACTGTAGACAGCTATGGTGCAGATATTGCTTTTTTTATTGCCTTTCTTAAAACCCGCAGAATCACCAGTCTCGAAAAAATCTCCTCCCGGCATGTCCGCAAATTCTTTGAATACTGTTTTGTAAAAAATATCAGTTCACGCAGTAATGCCCGAAGGCTTGCTGCATTACGGGCATTTTTTGATTTTCTTATCCGCAACGGCCATCTCAAGGATAATCCGGTAACCGATATTGATCCGCCCAAAATAGGCCAGTCCCTGCCAGGTGCACTCTCTGTTGCCGAAGTGGAGCAAATGCTCAAAATCCCTGAACAGCAGACCCCGCTTATTCTTCGTAATTACACCATGCTTCACCTGCTTTATGCAACCGGTTTGCGGGTATCAGAGCTGGTAAACCTCCCGGTTACCGGCTGCAATGTGAGCAGCGGTAATGTACGTATTGTAGGTAAGGGCAATAAAGAGCGAATGGTGCCTTTTAATGAGACTGCCGGGGCGTTAATCACTGATTATCTTGAACGTGGACGCCCGGCATTGCTCAAAAACAAACCGAGCCCGTCGCTGTTTGTCAGTAACCGGGGTAAAGCCATGACTAGAAACCGTTTCTGGCAAATCATTCGCGAACTTGCCTTGCAGGGCGGCATAACAAAGAAAGTCAGCCCCCATACTCTGCGCCACTCCTTTGCCACCCATTTACTGGCTGGTGGAGCCGATCTGCGCGCTGTCCAGATGATGCTTGGTCATGCGGATATTGCCACCACCCAGATTTACACCCATGTGGATACCAGCCGTTTAAAAGCCATGCACCAGAAGTTTCATCCCAGGGGATAGTCTTTGTCTTGCCCTGAGACGGCTGTCTGTGTTCGGCTCGCACCTACTTCTTGTCTACACCGGCAATGGTCTTGGCTTTTGGAGAGGGGAACAAAAAATCAGGCTGCCTGCCGGGCGGCACATTCCCTTGAGGGACTCTCCTCTTTGAGTGCCGGCATCACCGTTGCCAGCTCGATAAGCACGCCCAGCCCTTCCTGTACTTCCGGACGTTTGAGAGCGGCCATCATCCCAAAAATACCGCGCACCGGCTCAGTGGTACGTAAATCAAGTTCCTGCATTCGCATGCCGACCCGTTCGGTAACCCCGATCATGGTTTCAAAGGCCTCAAATACACCTCGACTTTTTAAACATTCAAGTCGTTCCACCAGGTCGTTAAAGGCAAGAGTGGACAGTGACCCGGCATCTTTTTTCAGTTCCATCATCGAGCCAAGCATTTTCATGCTTTCGGCCAGATTACCCATGTTGACCACAAACTGTTTGAGCAGTTCCCGCAGGTCTTCCCCTTCAAAGCCATGGAGTGTGGTCTGGAGCTGAGCAACCAACTCTTTGAACAGGTCTTTTGAATAAGGCGCAAAATCCTGTTTAAACTCAATGATTCTGTCAAGCGTCTTCATGGCTTCAGTCAGGTTTCTGCTGGAAGACAGAGCCTGTCCCACCATATCTGCCACGTCTTCCAGCTCGACTCGTTTATCGAGTCCATTTAAGCGGGCAATGGATTCAATAACCATGGAGTTGATTAACGGTTCCAGATCATGTTTAAGCTCAACATAGGGGCGGATGGCCTGTTTTGCCTCCCGAACCTCTTCGGTCAGAGCGTCCAGGCGGGCAAGAATTTTTTCTTCATTGGTCATGATCTCCCCCTAGTCCTGAACTTTACCCGCCAGAGACATCTGTGCCTCA
The DNA here is from genome assembly GCA_008633435.1 of Candidatus Desulfobulbus rimicarensis. Lineage (GTDB taxonomy): Bacteria > Desulfobacterota > Desulfobulbia > Desulfobulbales > Desulfobulbaceae > Desulfobulbus_C > Desulfobulbus_C rimicarensis. The sequence continues at coordinate 18,673 of RKSL01000027.1, forward strand.
AGGGGCATCTCTTCGCCGGTTACCAGTTTGTTCCAGTAGACCCATTTAAACATCATCTTTCCCCAGTGGTTGGCCTTTGATTCGCCAAGCAGGGAAAAAGGTCCAAGGCCTGGCAGCGGAAATTTGCCGGGAAGTGGTTCGTATTCGTAGTTAAAATCAATGAGTGCGGCTTTATCAAATCCGGTTTCAATAAAGCAGTTGGAATGACCGTCGAAATCAGGTCGCAGTTCTTCACCGTTAATTTCGCGTATGAAGTTTTCAACCATGATTTCTGCAGAGAAATGGGCAACCGACCCGGCTTTTGATGTGGGCAAAGTGCCAGTATCGCCAAGAACGAACATATCCTGGTGCTGGTCAGCTTTGAGGGTGTTAATGTCTGTTTTCACGTACCCGATTTCATCCATGGCAATGCCGGCTTTGACCAGATATCTTGCGCCAACATTAGGAGGAATAGAAACCAGCAGGTCAAAGGGGATTGCCTCACCGGCCGCCGAAACAATGGTGTTGTTGGCGCAGTCGACTTCGGCAAGATCATAGCTTGCAGTCACGTTGATATTTTTTGCTTCAATGAGTTTTGCAAAAAATGCTGAAGCCTTGGGCTTTGTGAAGGCTCCGGGGAGCGGGGTGACAAGATGGATATCAATCTGGTCGCGTAGTCCCCGTTCTGTGAAATACCAGTCAGCCAGATAGACAAATTCCAGAGGGGCAACCGGACATTTAAAGGGAAACTCAGCAATGTTGAGCACCAGCTTTCCCTTGCGGAAGTTACGCATGGCTTTTTCCAGATGGACAGCGCCGTCAAGGGTATAAAAATCGAAAATATTTTTGCGCCAGCCATCCATCATGCCGGGGATTTCTTCCGGGGCAATATCAACGCCGGTTGAAACAATTATTTTATCATAGGGAAACGACCCGGCTGTGGTTTCAACCACTTTATTTTCCTGATCAACATCAACAATCTCATCAACGATAAAAGTAATCCCCTTGGAGATGAATTCTCCTCTGCTGCGGACGATATCGCTGGCCTTGTACATACCAAAGGGGATAAAGAGAAGGCCGGGCTGATAGACGTGCCGGTCATCTTTATCAATAATTGTAATTGACCATTCGTCACGATCCAGGAGTTTCCGCAGCTTGTTTGCAGCCATTGTACCGGCACATCCCGCTCCAAGAATAACCAGTTTTTTCACGTTACACCTCCATGTCCTGGGGTTTATATCGGCTGTCGGGTGAATCCGGACAACCCAAGGCGAAAAATCATTGATCATGTCATTCCCACTATGTCGTGTACCACAAGGTGGAGCTGTGGTCAATGGTAATCAACCACAATGTGTGATATTTGTTTTGTGGGTCATTATGCGGATGTTGGTAGTACAAGCGTAAAGTTAATGAGATGCATAGTGGTACACGATTACGACGAAACTGATGAGCCAGCATGGGGAGTGCTGATTGATTCGGCTCAGAAACGGATATCTTTGAGCCGTTGTAAGGTTGAGGCAAACTAAGTGCTGGTTATCTCAGTGTCGCAGCATCTGTGAGCTTGTAAGAGCACAGTATCAGACTTTCATTGTTCAAAGGATTTGCCATCGGTTGTCGCTGGCGAACGTGGTCAGCTATGCGGGGGTATAGGAAGCTTCTCGTCTTAAGCAGTAGTAGAGGGGCTCTATGTTTTTTGTTTTTGATTCTGTAGAGAACATGTTGAAACAACAGAATTATCTGCTGCGATGGAATGACGAAATGCAGGAAATTTATTTTTTACGAGTTCCTCATAATTGAAATATTGTGGGAACAATGAAAAAATGCTTCGGCGTTTCTGCATCGCGTGGTGTAGTATTGTATTTATGAAGTGGAACTTTTAAAAGTTGATATACGTAATTTCATTGTTGGAGATGATATGAAAACAAATATTGTCAGCATTTTCTTTGTGCTGGTTGCGCTTGTCATTGCAAGTAGTCACGCTCGTGCAACAGACTTTCCTGGGCGACAAGAATCGAAGTACAAAGACCTTAAAACTCTTGATATTGAGGAGTTGTATAATGATTTTCTTGAACACCGTGCACTGATTGTTGATGTTCGTTCTACGTTGGAATTTGAGACAATCCACATTAAGGATGCCCAGCACCTGTCGATCTCTGATGGATCGTTTGTTGACAAGCTCAAAACATTATCGACTAAGGAGCAGGGCAAGAAAATAGCTTTTTACTGAAATGGTATAACATGCTTCAAGGCTTATGAAGCACAGTTGAAGGCTATCGATGCGCAGATCAAGAACACATATACTTTTGACCTTGGGATCCCCGGCTGGGCAGAGCAGTACCCCGAGCAAACAGTTCTACTTGGTACCCCCCTGCCTGAATCAAGAGTCAAGTTTATACCCCAAAAAGAGTTTAAAGAAAAATTGCTGTCCTGGAAGGAATTCCAGGAGAAAGCAATGGGCTCCGGTGTTGTAGTTGTCGATACTCGCGATTCGTTGCAGAAGGGGTTTCTTACCCAGTCCACAGAAAAAGGACTAACTGATGACGAAATGAAACAATTAACCTTGTTTAGAGAAAAAAATAAGGAAATGCTCAGCAAATTGGGAAAGAAAAAAATCAGAACAGCATCGTTTGATATGTTGGAGAGGTTTATCCTTACAAAGAAGCGTTACCGCAGTCAGACCCTGCTTATTTTTGACCAGGTGGGTAAGCAGGTTCGGTGGCTTATGTATACACTTGAGCAGAAGGGCATTAAAAAGTATTTTTTTCTCGATAAAGGTGCCAACGGAGTGATAGGTTTCCAGGCGTATGGGGATAAATAAAAACCAGCATTGCTCTACACAATGGTATGCACTGGTGGCTATTTTGCAGCAGTACTTCTGG
>RKSL01000155.1 GCA_008633435.1 Candidatus Desulfobulbus rimicarensis
GGGTACCGACTGTCCGCCCCTGTTACTGCAGGCCAGTGGGCTGAGCGGCGGCAAAACCGTGTTGAGCGAAGGGAAATCCAGCCAGTACCTCTCTTCATTGCTGCTTGTGGCGCCTTATGCCCGTAAACCGGCTGAACTTGAGGTGGAAGGTGAGGTGCTTTCCAAACCGTATGTGGCCATGACCCTAGCCGTGATGGCTGATTTTGGGATTACGGTGGAGGCAACACCTTCCTTTGCTTTTTTCCGTATTCCAGCAGGGTGTTACCAGGGGATAGAGTACGCCATTGAGGGTGATGCTTCAGGGACATCCTATTTTTGGGCAGCCGCAGCCATCACCGGCGGCCGGGTAACGGTGGCCAATGTCCCGGTGCCATCACTGCAGGGTGATGCGGAACTGGTTCCCCTGCTGGCTCGGATGGGATGTGATGTCAGTCTCACCGATGGCGGTATTACGGTGCAGGGGCCGGAGCAGTTACAGGGTATTGAGGTTGACATGGGGAATATGCCAGATGTCGCTCCGACTCTGGCCATTGTTGCCGCATTTGCCCAGGGAAAAACTGTGATTAATAATGTGGCGCATTTGCGTATCAAGGAATGCGATCGTTTGAGTGCTATGGTTGCAGAATTGTCCAAAATGGGAGCAGAGGTCGAGGAAGAGCCGGATCGGATGATCATCCATGGCCGTGCCGGGGGCGGTAACCTGCACGGAGCAGAGATTGCCACCTATGACGATCACCGCATTGCCATGTGTTTTGCCGTGGCTTCGCTCAGGGTGGCTGGTGTCAAAATTGAGGGCGAGCAGTGTGTGGTTAAATCGTTTCCTGATTTCTGGTCACGGTTTCAATCAATGTTGTAGAGCCAAAATCCCTGGCAGATAGCCGAGTGCCTCGAGCTGATGAGTATTGGTCATTTTTCCATGATCACCAGAACCGCATCACCGTGCCTGCATTTGGTAAATTCTGAAGCATTGCCTTTATTCATTGCAATTTCAAGGTAGCCTGCACTGTCAATGAGTGCGACCAGCTTTCCTGTTGGCGCATCGGAATATGTACTGGAAATTGTCGGTATTTCGTGACCTTTGAGGCGGATGCCATGTATCTGTAAAGGCTGGAACGAATGTAAATCGCCACAGGAAATATTTGTTCGAATATTGCCAAATCTGTCGACCTGTAATATCTGGCCGTTAATAGTCTCGCTGGTAATCTCTGCTGCCGGAAACAGTAATTCAACGCAGGAATCACTCTCCACTGCTGGCCCTACAGTCTCCAGCGGCATTCCCCCGGCAAGAGCTGAGGCCACCGGAGCCATAATATCTCGGGCATGAAACGTTGCGCTTATTTCCGAGGGAAACAGGCTGGCGTTTTCAACGCGGTGCAGTGCCGTGACCTGGTTCTCCTGAAAAAACATTGACAGTAATCCGTTATCGGGGGCAATAAATAAGTGTTCGTCGGCTTCCATGGTGAGAATGTTACGCTGACTTCCCACCCCGGGATCCACAATCACCATATGCACTGTTCCATTAGGGAAATAGGTGTAACTCGAATGGATGGTGATGGCTGCGGCAAGAATGTCATGGGGCGGGAGATCGTGGCAAATATCGATGATATTGACACAGATATTATTTTTAAGCAGGGCACCTTTTACCTGGCCGACATAGGGATCCTGATAACCAAAATCTGTAGTGAGTGTGATAATATTAGTAAATTGAATCATTATGAGTCCTTGACTGTGCAGGAAGTTGCCCCGGAGAGTGACTGTTTATCTTCTTTCCATAGTATATCCTGAGTTGGCAGCTTGCAAAAAAGCAATTTGTACAAGATCGTATGCAGCAACGAAAAGAGGGGCCTGACGGTGAAACAGGCCGCCTATTTTTTAAGAAGAAAGTAGAGTTTTCCCGATTCTTTCATTGCCCCCGCAGCCAGTCCGGCTTTTGTTCCTCTCCCCTGGAACAGATCGACCCGTCCTTCCCCTTTTATGGCCGAGCCGCTGTCCTGAACAAGAACAAAACGGTGGACTGATCTCCAGTCAGTGCACTGTTGATCAATAATGACAGGCTCACGGGTTAGTAAAAAGGCAAGGGATCCGGCTGGAAAAAAATGTTGGTCTGCGGCAATGGATCTGCCCGCTGTAAGCTCCTGTCCAAGGTTGCCAACGGCACCTTGGGTTTGGGTTATGTTGAAGAACACATACGATGGATTGGTAAACAGGATCTGGTCGCGCTCTTCTGGGTGGCTGTCAAGATAACGCCGGATGGTCTGCATGCTGGCATTTTTCAGGCTCATGCGTTTGGTTTTGACCATGTATTTGCCAACGGAATGATAGGGATGACCATTGCTTCCTGCAAAATGGACACCGAGGTGCGATCCATCCTGAAGGCGAATTATCCCGGATCCCTGTACGTGCAGAAAAAATACATCAACCGGGTCTTCAAGCCAGAGTAACTCGTTACCGCTGATTTTTCCCAGGGTGTCAATTTGCTGTCTTGTCCAGTAGGGAAGAAATTTACCGTCTTTCAGACGGCCAATAGCTTTTTTGGGAGGTGTTCCGGATTTTTTGGCCAGACAATCCGGCGGGGGTGAATAAATCGGGTACAAATAGGGTGGTTCTTTAACTAAACTTCCTGAAAATTCGGGCTGATAATAGCCGGTTACAAGCATTGTTCCCGGTGAATCCTTAAGGCCGGCTGCTGGATAGAGTTGAAAGTTTTGCAAGAGTTGCTGCTGGAATTCTTGAGCCGAATTTGTGGTGTTTAACAGATCCTGGAAAAGAACCAGAGTGTCCAGCGCTCTGCTCACTGGAATGATTTCTCCTGTCAGCGGTAATGGTGCAGCAGGGGGCAGAGTGTGAAGATAGTCAATACTTCTGCGAACAGCCTGTTTGAGCCCGCGCAGGTCGAGGTCATCCTCAAAAGCAAATTCCTGGTTTGGTTTAGGAAGGTTTTGCGCTGGCACCAGGGGTGGGTTCAGAAAAACAGCGAGGGCTGTCAGGGTGATTGCGACAACTTTAAGCATGGTTACAGCGCGTTACTGTGTAAACGCTTCAGCAAGTTCAGTCACTGCCATGGCATACCGATTTGAGTGGTTCCATTGGGTTATTGCCTGGAAATTGGGATAGCCGGCAACATAGCGAAATTGAGGATGGCCGTTTTTGGGTCTGCGTTCAAGCCGGATTATGGATAATGGTCGATTCTGGGGAGATGGCGGAATATCTTTTGCCAGTACATCATGGACAACCTGCCAGCTTACTCTTCCTTTCTTGCCTTGCTTTTGGGCAGCAAGCAGTCGTTTGTCTGTTAAGGTGTGGCCAAGTTCTATATAGACCGGATCATGCAGAGTCCAATGAAAGGTGTGGAGATAATTGGCAATGGAGGCCAGGATATCAGGAATTGAATGCCACACGTCTCGTCTGGTATCACCATCAAAGCTGACGGCATATTGGAGAAACGAAGAGGGGATAAACTGGGTTTGACCAAATGCTCCGGCATAAGAGCCTTCAACATGATGCGGGTCAATCTGGTTTTGGCGGCAGAGAAGTAAAAAATCAATGAGCTGTTTGCGAAAAAAATCAGATCTTCTGGGGTACGCATCAAAAAGAGTTGTCAGCGTTTGCAGAACATTGAATCCTCCCTGATTGGCACCAAAGCGGGTTTCAATGGCCCATATAGCAATAATAATTTCGCGGTCGACCCCGAACTCCTGTTCGATTCTGTCGAGTAATGCTTTGTGTTGTTGAAGTTTTGCTTTTCCGGTACGGATTGTTTTCGGGGTCACGAAAAAAGGGTAATAGACATAATAGGGTTTTGCTTCCCATTGACTGTCCATAAGCTCAAGAACTCGTTTCTTGATAACCTGTCCCTGGAAAATGGCATGGAGATCCCCGGGGGTAAAATGATGTATCTGTTCAAGTTCTAAAAAAAGCGTAAGAAATTTTTTCTGGTTGATATCAACTGGTTGCAGATTACGGACAAGATCTGCAGCCCTGGGTGTTTTGGCTGAAACTGATCCCTGGAGAATCTGCACCAAAAAAACGCATAACACGAAGAAAAACCAACATCTGTAATGTTTTGACATGGGCATCCACAGTAGAGAAGAAGAGTACATGAAAGTCCGTCATCCAATGGGAAAAAGAAAAAACCAGGCAGACAACAGCTGTCCATCTTTTTGCGCAGGCATTTGACTGACAGGGCAGGTGCATTTGGCGTTATGGGGTAAACTGTAAAGAGAATGCCTGGATAAATGCATCAAGCTGGTCAGCGGGCAGGGTGTTAATACCGGCAGCAGCGGCTCTGCCTCCTCCGCTGGGGAATTGGCGGCAAAGTGTATCTGCGCCAGTTCTGTCCGACAGTGGAGCACGAACGCTGATTCTATATGAGCCGTCATCATTGGTTGTGGCCAGGGCATGAGCCAGCTGCGGCTTTGCGCGGGCAAGGGTATTGGCGTAAACACCGGCCACTCTGCTGGCCCATGTTGCCTGGGGTAGAATAAACACCCGTCCGGCAGGATCTTGGTAGCACGGGGTACAGCTTTGCGCCATATCCATATCCTGACGGTAGCCATGGCGCAGGGTTTCCATTGCCGGCGATTCGGCCATGAAAATAAATGGATCTGGATAGTTATGTACCTGTGTATACAGATCCTGGGGCGGAAAAAACAGCTCCTCGATTACAGTGCCATAGCCATTATAGTTGAGAAGAATACCGAGTTCTTTGAGTTGGGCCAGCCTGTTTTCCTGAAGTCCAAGTGTGGTGCCGAGTCGGGTGGCTGGCTCGTCGAGATTATCGCCAAAAGCTCCCACTATTGCCCAGGGATTTGCCGGTTCAGGTAAGAGTGCATTGATGATCAACGAGGTGCAGGTCAGTGGGGATGTATCAATATGGGCCGTGAAATTTTCGGCTTGTGGCAGAGCGCCTGCAAAATGATGATCAATATAGATAACCCGGTTCTTTCGGGCAAGAATGGTTTCCAGGCTTTGCCGGTTTCGGTCCAGTGAGACATCAAGGACTGTGATAATTGCGTCACTTAAGGTCGTGAGTGGTTCAAGCAGTGTAATATCGCGTTTAACCCCAGTGACAAGGCAGGCATCAGGGTGCGGTTCATGCAGCCTGAGCTGATGCAGAGCGCAGATACCATCTGCATCTCCATTGAAAACATCAACATGTTTCATCTGGAGATGCAGCACATATGTTTGCTGTGGATATCAGATGCCAAGGCCAAAGGGGCTGCCGATATTGGCCAGCCGGAACATCAGGGTATATGTCTGGTCGCCTGGAGTACGGTCAGAGGTGAACTCAACTGACCAGCACGATGGCTGGTAGATCAGGTTGAAAATTTCCTGCACAGTTTTTTTGTCGTCCAATGAGCGTTCAATGGAGTAACCAGCCCGCAGGTTATAGAAAAGGCCAATTGATGTCGCAAATTTTAACGAGTCCTGTTTGGTGCGTATGGTGTCACTCTTGTCGTTACTGTCAACCAGCTTGTCGATATATTTTTCGCTGTCTCTGTAGTCAACTGTAAAAAAATCGCCCCGGCTGTTGCTGTAATTACCTTCAACAATATGGCTGAGAAAACCGTCGCCATAAACATCGACATCAGTACGATAGATCAGTCGGAATTCTTCAACGGGATAGTACGCCAGCTGAATGTTGACCGGTGTGAACGGCTCATCACTTGCTTCACTGCGCAGATCATACCCCTGTCTGATCTTAATGTATCCATAATCTCGGTCAAATTCTTTACCGTTTCTTATTCCGTTTAAGGTGAAGAAGTTATTCATCCCATAGGTTATGAGATTTCTATCACCGATACGGTCAACAGCGTCAAAACGGGGGTAATCGTTTTGGTCGGCATCTGAAATGTATTTATAGTTAATAAAGGGGCGGAAAGTGTGGCTGAACGTTGTGGCTTCGGCCCAGTTTATGGCAAAGTCACGCATCAAAGTGGTACCAACTTCAGCGTCAAAATCGGCAAGAAGACGGCTTTCTGAATCACTGCCATTCCACTCTTCAGGGCCGTCACTTTCAATAGCATAATAGGTCTCCCGAACACCGGCACCCACTGTAGTCTCAAGATAATCACTCAAGGGGACAGCCATGCTCAGCCGGGGGTGTAGATCAAAACGATGGGCGCCAACTCCTCTGTCTCTCCAGTAATAGACATAGTCAGTTTGCCAGGAGAGATCAACGCTGTT
>RKSL01000156.1 GCA_008633435.1 Candidatus Desulfobulbus rimicarensis
ATAGACAAATACACATAATCTGGCATGAAGTAACGCGTCCCCCCTTCTAAGTCAATGCTAAATTACTTGTCATATTAATTAATTATGCTTATATGAAAAAACAGATGGAGACAAAGGGAAATAGCATTGACTTAGAAGGGGGGACGCGTTACTTCATGCCAGATTATGTGTATTTGTCTATAAGTCTGTACTTACTTTTGTCTTGGTTTGGGCAGTATCCTTAGGAGAGATCTGGCACTTATCAGTTGAGTCGTTGAGCAGTAAATACAAATAGCAGCTGTATTTTAACGATCCTTTGGATCAAATTTTTAAAATTTAACTTTGGGAGGGCGTTGACAAAGAACACAACCATTTTTTCAGGGTATATCCTGGCTAGTACCTGTCCCAAAATGGTCTTTTTGTCCGATCTCTGCGTCATGCTTAAAAAATAATGCTGGGAATATCCGGCCTGCACTTATTTTTTTCGCAATCCTCGGAGTCTCTCGTCGGTCGCTTACCTGACCTCGAACAAAAATCAAAAATCCTCATTTTTGGACAGACACTATCTAACGTATTGTAAGGTTTTTTATTTTTTCAACTGGAGACAAGAATGAAACGTATTTCTTTATTACTCGGTGTCGCTGTTGCAAGCATTTTGCTTGTCAGTTCAGGGGCAATGGCACTGGAAGCAAAACTGGCCGCAAAAACGGTCAAAGCGGGAGCCCCTATTACCGTTGAAGGGACGATTGAGGCCAATCAGGATCTGTATGTCGTTGTCAGCAGTGACAAAATGTTTAAGCCTGCCGATGCTCCTGGTTCCAAGGAAAAATCTCGTTTGACCAATGGAAAGAATGGGAAAAATGCCTTTGGCGATACTGCTATACCACCAGTCTATTACGTGGTAACCAATGTACCGGATAAGCTGGCAACAGTAACCAATGCAGATAAAGGCCAGACTAAAGGTATCTTTGCATTCCCTCCGTTCAAGTATAAAGTTAAAGTAAACAAGTTGAAAAAATGGGGTGAGATTGCCTCAGACGTTCAGGGAAAGCTTGGGCCAGTCAACAGCGAAATGCAATGGAAATTTCTGACCTTTACCCATGAAAAGAAATTCGGTATTAATACTATCTCTAAGGAAAAACCTCAGGGTGGTGGTAATGCCCGTATGGTTTTGGCTGATAAGTCAAAGCAGAATGAAGCATGGAATGAGGGCGTAAGTTTGAGCCTTGATAAGAGTACTGGTAAATTTTCTGTTACCATGATGCCTTATAAAAACCTTGCCCCAGGAACCGTGATGGCTGTGTATGTGAACGGTCAAAAAATTGATACCTTTAAAGTCGAGAAATCGGGTTTCTTTTTTAAAACTGCCAATATTTACATGAACCCCCTTGTTGTTTTTGGTGGAGCATTTATCATTGGTGTTCTTTTTGTAATTATGGGAGCTGCCGGCGGTCTTTTTACAGCAGCATTTCAGATTACTGTGCTGGGCACCAAGGGGCCAATCGGTATCAATGCCGGTAACACCATTAAACCCACAAACCTCTTTCTTACACTCTGCTCTCCTCTTACCGGACTGGTTACGTATATGAAAGAAAAACGGTTTGCCACTCCTGTGGCTATTCCGTTTGTTATCGGTATTATTACCGGTGCATTCTTTATAGGACCTCCTCTTTCTGCAAAATATCTCAACCTGGCAGCCTTTAAATTTTATCTTGGTATTATCTGCCTTGTTATTGGTATTAAGCTGTTTACCGAATCACTGCCTTCAGCTATTGAGAAGAAAAAAGCTATGAAGGCTATTGTTCAGAAGTTTAATGCTGCAATAAAAGAGGCTAAAGAGTCTGGTAAGGCTCTTGAAATGGGCTCTATTGAATTTGAAAAATTCAACTTCATCAAGTTTGATATGCAGTTTTGGGGTGAAACCTTTGTGGCCAAACCTCTGATGATGCTCATCGGTGGTATAATCATGGGAATTATTGCCTCATCTTTTGGTGTTGGTGGTGGTTTCATGTTCATGCCCTTTATGACCACAATGGTTGGTTATCCGATGTATCTCGCAGTACCTATTGCGCTTTCCGGTGCTTTTGGTACCTCCATCGGTGGTATTGCTAAATATGTGACCATGGGCTACCAGCCAGATTGGATCATGGCTGCTCTTATTGCTGCAGGTGCTATGTGTGGTGGTGTTATTGGTCCGAAAATTCAGAAAAAACTGCCTGAGATTTTTCTGAAAAGAATGCTTGCCGGGGCACTTATCCTGACCTGCCTGAAATACACAGGTTTACTCTGGTTCATGCGTTAAAACGCGCCACGCAGGATACTCGGGTGAACTTTTAGCCTGAGAAGAACAAAGGGGGTGAACTTAATAGTTCACCCCCTTTGTTTATTGGACGAGGAAAATTGTTTTAAAAGCTCAGTGAATTACGTGAACTGGGCTTGAGTGGATGAAAGATCAACCCCTGAGTTGTTTGGGTTTGAAAAGATGTTTTTCCATATGTTGAATTTCGCTAATACCGGAAATCACAATATTACTGTCAGGGGTCAGTTTGCCAGGCTTGAGCTTTCCCTCGTAATCAACACTTGATAACAGATGCTTCATGCAGTTGATGCGTGCTTTTTTCTTGTTGTCAGACCTGATAATCGTCCAGGGGGTCAAGGTACGGTTGGTTTCATTGAGCATCTGGAATTTTTTAACACTATATTTATCCCAAAGTTGCTGGGCAAGGTTATCAACAGGAGAGAGCTTATACTGTTTAAGCGGATCGAGTTTACGTGATTCAAAGCGACGAGCCTGTTCCTGTTTGGAGACTGAAAAATAAAATTTAAAAAGGATAATCCCCGATTTAACAAGCATTTGTTCAAACAACGGTACATCTTTTAAAAAGCGTTTATGTTGCTCATCGGTACAAAAACCCATGACAGGTTCAACCATGGCCCGGTTGTACCAGGAACGGTCAAAAAGAACCAGCTCAGAAGCAGCAGGCAGGTGAGGGGTATAACGTTGGAAATACCATTGGGTGACTTCTGTATCACTGGGTTTTGAGAGTGCAACCACCCGGGTATTTCTGGGATTAAGGAAGGCTGTTATACGCTTGATCGTGCCGCCTTTTCCCGCTGCATCACGACCTTCGAAAATAGCGAGGATACGCATCCCGGTATTCTTCATGTGCTTTTGCAGCTTCATGAGCTCAATCTGCATATTTTTCAGCTCAACTTCGTACTCAAGCGTTGCTTTTTTCACCCAAATAGCACAGCG
>RKSL01000157.1 GCA_008633435.1 Candidatus Desulfobulbus rimicarensis
TGTTTTGTATTCGTTTTGTCCCTTGTCCTTCTTTAGAGCGTGACAGCCCGAATTTGTGAAATTGTATGATGTGGTGTGATGCGTTCATTTCGTTCTGTCATGCTGGTATGGATACTGTGATTATTTTTTCGGCAGGAGTAATGTCACCTCAACTGCCCATGGATTCTGGGAGGCTGCCGGGGAAAATCTCATGGAGGAACTTCTCTCCGGAGGCAATCTTGCGGTCTTTCGTACCTGTTTTAGTCAGGTGCGCTGGAATAGAGACAATCGCTCCCATGGCTCCTGTGTGGCCCAGAACCAGCGGGGCAGCTTTAACGAGAATGGTGCGGGTATTTTTTCAAACCTGGCCCGCATTCTCTGGGATAATAATATTGTTGACGCAAGCACCAAGCTCCCCTTTATGACCATGGAAGGCGATTCCGGGTTTTATGCCCGGGGTGATCTGAATATGATTTCTGCCATTGAGCCCATCTCCATTAATGAAAATCTGGATAACCCCTTTGACCGTGGCTGGGAACGGGATTACGGCCCGCAAATGGATGCACTGGCTCAGGCCTGGAATCGGGCGCGTAATTTTTCGCCGAAAATTACTGATGCCTTTGCCAAGCGTCGCGAAATGGAGACGTTTATTGACCGCATTGATGCTCTGCCCGATCCAGACCTTGGGACGAATAGTCATGGTGAAAGTCTGGATTATGATAACAACGGCTTTGCCCGTAAATTGAAAACCGCAATCAAAATTTTGGATTATAACCCGGATACCCAGGTGATATCCCTTGGTACTTCAGGTCTTGGTGGCTGGGATGATCATAATGACGCTGATAATTATCTTGACCGGATGAGGAACCTCTTCAGAGGATTGCGCTCAGCGGTTGCTCATATTCAACAAACCGGGAAAATCGGCAGCATCAACATCATGGTGATGGGCGATTTTGGTCGCGGGGTGAATCTCAACAGTGCCTATGGCTGGGATCACGGTAATTTGCAAACATTTTATGTGCTTGGCGGCAAAGATTATTTTAATGTTCCCCGGTTGATAGGGAAATCAGTACTGGATACCAGCGGTTCTGCCAACCGACTTTATCTTAAACCTAAGCCTGGAACCTACTGGTTTGAACCCATCAGTATCGCTTCGACGCTTTACTCTATTGACGGAGTGACCAATCCTGGTGTTTTGACTGATAACCGGCCTGTAATAACGCCTTTGCTTCGTTCATAATCTTTCAAGAACATTGTGAACAGTATCCGATGTAATTTGCTACAAGCATGGACAGCGTGTTTTCAGGGCGTTGTCCATGCGGGGCGGGCATGTCCACATTTTTTGCTTACCTGGATCCCGTCGTAGTTGGTCTGTTCACAGGCTAACTTCTCCTCATCTCTTGTTGTTTGTGCAGACTGTATCTTCCCTGAACTCCAGTTTTGTCCTTCCATGTGTAGATACTCTTCTCATAAAGAATTTTCTCTGGTAAAGTGGCAATAGAGTTTTTTTTCTGTCATGGCGTGAAGCGGCGCAGTTGAGTAGGGATGTCTATCCACGGTGTGGTTACTGCATGCGGAAAAAGGCTGTTATCAGATCGTAATCAGTCATAGTCACCATGTTTTTTCCCGATCGTGTACATTTGCGGCACTATAGCTGGTTAACGGCTCGAGGTGATGCAAACATGGTGTAGGATGTGAAGTATCCCCTGTGATCAGTTATATCCAACAGGGCGTCTTAACTATGGCTGTGTGGATATATGGGTGATGCCATTGTCTTGGTAAAATTTGCAAGAGGAAAAAAATATGTCATTTGTTCAGCAGATAAACATAGGGGCGCAGTACCAGGGGCTGGATGAGCAGCAGATATTTGACAACATTGCTGCCAGAAAAAAAGAACTTGCCGACTCGCTGTTAATTCTTGGTCACCATTATCAGCAGGACGGCGTGTATCAGTTTGCAGATTTAAGCGGTGATTCCCTGAAATTATCCAAGGAAGCTGCCGCAGTTGATAATAAAAAGTATCTGGTTTTTTGTGGAGTGCATTTCATGGCCGAGGCTGCGGATATTCTGGCGGCCGATCATCAGGTGGTGCTGTTGCCCCATCTTGATGCGGGATGTCCCATGGCAGATATGTCCACTCGTGGTGCCGTTGAGGCTGCATGGCCGGAGTTGAGTGTGGCCAGCGGGGTTGCTGAAGATCGTATTATTCCTGTAACTTATGTAAATTCTTCAGCAGATGTCAAGGGGTTTGTCGGTGAACATGGTGGCTCTGTCTGTACATCCTCCAATGCGGAAAGGGTACTCAAGTGGGCTCTGGATGCAGGTGAACTGGTTTTTTTCTTTCCAGATCAACACCTGGGACGCAATGCCTCCTTTGCCCTTGGTCTGGCTGAAGATGAGGTCGTTCTCTGGAAACGGGGTGAGCCGCAGGGCGGCTGCAGCACAGAAGAGCTTGCCAGGGCAAAAGTCGTGCTCTGGGATGGGTATTGTGAAGTGCACATGCGCAGTTTTCCTGAGCATGTACACACGTGGCGGGCGAAGGATCCTGATGTCACGGTGATTGTTCACCCTGAATGTAGAAATGAAGTCGTTCGTCTTGCCGACATGTCCGGCTCTACAGAGGGGATTATCGCTGCTGTGGGTGCTGGCAAGCCGGGCAGCCACTGGGTAATTGGTACAGAAATTAACCTGGTTGAGCGTCTTGCGACGCTGCATCCCGATAAAACCATTGATGCGTTGACCCCTGGTTGTCTTTGTCCGACAATGGATGCAATACAACCTGCCAATCTGCTCTGGGTGCTTGACAATCTTGCCCGGGGCAATCTGGTCAACAGGATACAGGTTCCCCCTGCCATTGCGGTTCAGGCGCGTAAGGCTCTTGACAGGATGCTTGAAATATGAGTGAGTCCCGCGAGGTGTATCTGGTTGACGGCAGTGCCTATATTTACCGGGCCTACCATGCCATCAGGCCACTTGCCAACACCAGTGGCCTGCCCACCCATGCGGTGTATGGCTTTACCACTATTCTGCGTCGTCTTTTGCGCGAAAAAAAGCCGGAGTTTCTGGCGGTCGCCTTTGACACCCGCGGCCCGGTGTTCCGTCATGAAATCTATCCTGAATATAAAGCCAATCGTCCGCCCATGCCCGATGATCTGGTTCCCCAAATTCCTTATATTCATAAAGTGGTTGACGCTTATAGTATTCCGCGGATGGATCATACCGATCTTGAAGCCGATGATCTGATAGCCTCGGCAGCTAGATTGTTTTCAAGGCAGGGAATTAAGGTGGTCATCGTGTCAGGTGACAAAGATCTGCTCCAGCTTGTTGATGATCATGTGACCATGTGGGATCCCATGAGTGATCGGTTGATGGACAGTGCGTTTGTCAGGAAGAAATATGGGGTCGAGGTGGAGCAGCTGCTCGATTATTTTGCCCTTACCGGAGACAGTGCTGATAATATTCCCGGTGTTCCGGGCGTGGGACCAAAAACTGCACAGAAGCTCATCAGCGAGCATGGCAGTCTTGAAGGATTGTATGATGCTGTTGACAGTTTGAAAAAGTCCAAGATGAAGGAGCGGCTCATCGCCCATCGTGATGATGCTTTTCTTTCCCGTGATTTGATTCGTCTTGAAGAAGGCGCAGATATTCCCGATACTCTCGGTGCTTATAAAGTGCAGCAGGCCGATCCTGAAGCGTTACGAAGCTTGCTCACCGAGCTGGAGTTTTTTACCCTGTTGCAATCAGATGTTCCGGCAGCCCGGGTAAACCCGGAGTCATTTGAGCTTGTCCGGACACGGGATGAACTGGCAACCATAGTCAATCTGCTTAAGTCTGCGCCATTTCTTGTGGTTGATACAGAAACGACCTCATTGGATCCCCTGGCTGCAGAGCTTGTAGGGATTTCGCTTTGCAAGAATGCGGATAAGGCCTGGTATGTTCCCTGTGGTCATCGGAATGAACAGGGGGATCTTGTGCCGGAACAACTGAGCCTTGCCGATGTAGAGGAATTGGTTGCTCCTTTGCTGGCTGATAACATGTTGCCTAAGCTGGGACATAATCTCAAATATGATGTCGCGGTACTTGCTGCGGCTCAAAACGGGAAGATAGCCATGCTCGGCCCTCTGTATGACACCATGATCGGCGCCTGGCTGCTTGATCCGGGGCGACGGTCGTACAAACTTGATGATCTCTGTAGAGAGATTGATCTTGAAATGACATCGTTTGCAACGGTTGTGTCGGGTGATAAACACCCTGATGCCTTTTGCAGGGTTGGCTTGAATGAGGCCAGGGATTACAGCTGTGAAGACGTGTATGGAACGGTTCAGTTGTTTGAAAAGCAGCAGCATGAGCTCAAGGAAGCCGGGCTGTGGGAGCTTTTTGTCGATCTGGAAGGGCCGCTGGTCAGGGTGTTGGCAAAAATGGAGTCAACGGGTGTGCTTGTTGATAAAGAGAAGCTTTCCAGCCTTGCCGATGAATTTGGAATACGACTTAAGGAGCTTGAAGCAGAGATCTATCAATCTGCCGGGCATACATTCAATATAAATTCGCCTGCCCAGCTTGCTGTTGTGCTGTTTGAAGAGCTCGGCTTGCCCAAAGGTCGTAAAACCAAGACCGGCTACTCTACAGATGTCAAAGTACTTGAAAAATTGTCGCATAAACATGAGCTGCCAGCGTTGATTCTGAAATATCGTAATCTGGCCAAGCTGAAGTCCACCTATGTCGATAAGTTGCAAGCGCATATCAGCCCTTTGACCGGACGGGTACACACCTCGTACAATCAATGCGGAACTGCCACTGGCCGCCTAAGTTCCAGCAAACCAAATTTACAGAATATTCCTATCCGAACCGAAGAGGGCAGGCGGATACGATCTGCATTTGTGGCAAAGCCAGGGTGCCAGCTGCTTTCGGCCGATTATTCGCAAATTGATTTACGGGTTATGGCTCATTATTCCCAAGATGCAGCATTACTGGATGCGTTTTGCCATGATCAGGACGTTCACAGTCAAACCGCAGCTGAAATATTTTCGGTGTCACCTCAGTTGATTACTCCTGAAATGCGTAGAGTAGCCAAGACAATTAATTTTGGCATTGTCTACGGCATGTCGAGTTTTGGCCTGGCCAGTCAGTTAGGAATACGTCGCAAAGAGGCACAGACCTTTATTGATCGCTATTTTTTGCATTATCCGGGTATTGCCCGTTTTATGGAGAGTATTAAAGAAAAAGCGCGTCAGGACGGCTACGTGACAACTTTGCTGGGAAGGCGAAGGCAGCTTCCTGAAATCAAGGCCTCAAACCGTACCCGGCGTGAATTTGCCGAACGAACAGCTATTAACACTCCTATCCAGGGGACAGCCGCTGATATTATCAAGCTGGCCATGCTGAAGGTTGACAGCCAGCTCGATGACTATCCGGATGCAGAGATGATCTTGCAGATACATGATGAGCTGGTTTTTGAGGTAACTGATGATGCCCTTGCCCGGGTATCGTCGTTGGTGCAAAAGGCCATGGAATCTGTTCTTGAGCTTGATGTCCCCCTGAAGGTCAACTTGTCTGTGAGTCGAGATCTTGGGAAAGGATAGCGCGCTGGCAAGGTGATTTCCGCGTAAACGGATTTTTTAGTTTCGCTTATCCGGAAAATTTCTTGTGTTTTTTTCTTTACAGGGGGAGCCGGGATATTTTCTGAGATATCCCGGCTACATGCGAATTTTCTTTTTTTGGACTTTTTTTTGCAAGATTTTGATGCTATGTCGATTGAAGTCTATCTTGCCGAATGGATGTACTGGCCTGGCCAGTCTGCTCATTGCCCATGGAAAATTGATTTTTTGTGATTTATGAAAAAAAAAGAACGTCTAATGGAAAACTCAGCCGGGGAGCGTCGTCATTATCCGAGGTTTCGGGTGAAAGATGGTGCGCTTGCCTTTATAGGTGCAGTTCCCGGCGAAATCAGTGATGTCTGCTTAAAGGGGATCAGTATAACCTACGTTCCTCTTCAAAAGATGAATGCCGAGCAGTTGCAAATAGACATCTTTGTGCCTGAGCAGGATTTTTATCTGCCTGGTATTTCCTGTCGCTTAGTCTCGGAGGTCGATTGTCCTGCAGGAACGCCGTTTCAAGTGGTCGGGGTGAAAAGGCTTTCTGTGGAGTTTACAGAGCTTAGCCGTGACCAACAGCTGGGGCTGGAATATTTTCTTGAACATAATACGGTCAGCTGTAACTGTCGATGAACTAAAGGCAGCCTAGTAAAGTACAATGAGGATTTTCGTTGGAGGCCACCTTGAAAAATTGCCTTTCGAAGTCTCGTAACCTCGCTTATCTCGCCCGATCTCTGCGTCACAGAAAAATGAAAAATGCTCACGTATGACTAATATGCTGCGCTTTTAAATTTTCCTGTTCCTCGGAGTCTCCCGATGGTCGCTTACCTGACCTTGAACGAAAATTCTAATTTTTCAAGGTAGCCTGGAGATCAGCTCAACGTAGAATCCGATATCAATTATATGCCTGCGCTTTTTTTTTCGCAATCCTCGGAGTCTCCCGTCGGTCAATTACCTGAGCTCGAACAAAAATCCTCATTTTTGGCCAGACACTTGCCAGGTCATTCAAAGCTCTCTGCGTATCCCTTGGCAGAGAGCTTTGAGGTCTTTTTTATTAGTCTCAGTTCAGGTTAAAACCTCCGCCTTTAGGCGGATAGATTTATCAC
>RKSL01000158.1 GCA_008633435.1 Candidatus Desulfobulbus rimicarensis
CTTTTAGGAATTTGCTGGCACTGAATTTTTTAGCAGGTTTGACTCGAAAATAATAACTGGCCGACCCCTGAGGATCGAGATCGCAGAGAAGCGTCTGCTGGCCAGTATGGGCGGAAAGGTACGAAAGATTGACGGATGTTGCTGTTTTACCTACCCCGCCTTTAATATTATATACTGCAATAATGGCCATGGTGTCTCCTGAGGTCTAACGTCTTGGTCGGTGAATACCGCTTGCCGTTGTTACTTGAACAATCGGCGATACAGAGCAAGGTTTTCGCTTTCGGAAAACCGGGCAAAACTCTCATCAAACCGGGAGCGTACCCGTTGATGTTCGTGGTAGAGGTTAGTGAGCAGGCCGCCAAGGGATGCGCTGGTAGTTCTGGTTTTGACTGTGCCGGGTTTTAAGACGGATAGAGTATATTTGAGCATGTCCTGCTGTACCGAGAGATCGTTGAAGTCTCCGAGGTTATTTTGTAGTAGTTTCAGCTGTTTGATTAAGTATCTCATCTCTTTTTGAGGGTAAAGGGAGTTGAAAAATTCCAGGACATAGCGTAGCTTTTTGCCCTGGATTCTCAGGCGGTGTAAGTCCTGATCCGGCGACTTGGCTGTGATTGCTCTACCGTCACGCAGCACTCTTTTAAAGCGTTTGAAAATAATCGTATTGGCCAGCCTGCCCACCTCGGTTTGGCTTTGTTTGGACTCTGATGTTTCGCTCTCATCGGTGAGATATTGCTGCCAGTCATTAATAATGGTCTGGTACCGGGAAGATTTAAGCGCTCTGACCAGTTTTTTCTGCTCCTGTCTGCGCTGGCTGGCAAGATTTTCAAAAAAGAATTGCAATCCTTCCTGCAGATATTCGGGCAGTCGGGCTTTGTAGTTTTCTTCACTGAGCAGATAGACATCCAAATCGCGAACAGGGCCGGTTATCTGGCCGAGATAGCGGAAATCTTCCTTAAACCTGGTGGCGATTTCAGGGTCAATAACATTCTTTATCAGGGCAAGTCCTGATCTGGTACGCCGTATGGCCACCCTGAAATCATGAAGAAATTCTGTGTCAATATCCTGGATAATCCCGTCAGCATTGGCAAGCATGGTGTCAAGCAGGTTCTTATAAATAGAACGGACTGCGGTGCTAGCGCTCATCTTTTTTTGTAAAGATATTGACAGGCTTGAGCTGTATTCAAGTGGCTTGCGTCCACAGGAGGCAAGCGTGTTGATCAGTGTTTGCTGCAGGGTATCTGGCCGGGGGGTGCCAAATTTTTCAAGCTCACGGCTGAGCTTGAAAAACCATTTGCTATATCCCCTGACTTCACGTAAATGGAGCGTTCGATACGATTGGTTTTCGCTGGTCTGCATTTCTGTAAAGGTGACAATGGCGACGATTTTTTTGTCCCGATTCAGGATATTCAACTGTTCTGTACTTTTCGTACAAGCAGTCTGTGCCAGCAAGGTTCGCATCTCAATGGTCGGGAGCAGATATTCTTTAATGTCGCAATCTGGCAACTCTTTCCAATTGCGGGGTGGTCGTCCCTTGATCATGAGTGGCTGCTTTTTGATATTGTCATTAAAATCAACAAGATGTATGGCGTTGTCTTCTATGTAACAGAGGGTGTTTCGGGCATAGAGACGCCAGTCAAAGGTGTCAAAAAAAGTCATTTGTGTAGTTTTTACAGGGAGTGCTGTAAAAACATATTTTTTATCCAGAGCCAAAACAATGTCATCCATTGCTGCTGCATCGTCAAGGAGCCTGGAGAGTTGAGCAAGTGGTTGCATGCACTGATTCCTCAGCGTTAAAATATAAAAGTAGACGTCACTGATCAGCTGTACCCAATCTTCAGGCGATCAGGCCGCCTCGCATCGACGGGTTATAGCTCGTTGGCCTGCTCGGAGTCTCACAGGTTCGCTTACCTACCTGAATTTCGGGCACATCTGATCAGTTACACTCAGTGGTTTTGCAAGTTTTTTGCACCCACCTGAAGAGTTACAAGTAGACAAGAATAAACCAGCATGGCTGGGGCAGAATCGCCAGTCACATCAGAAAGCAAAGGCTTCAAGCATAAAAGCCCTGCAGGTCGTATTAAGCAAAGCGCAACACGCCCTCCTTATGACTTGGAAATAACACAACGTATGGTGCACTTAGTGGTACTTTGGCTTGTGTTTTTTCTTTGCCGGATTAAAAGCAAATTTTTCAAAGCATGATGTAACTATAAATTGAGAGCACTCTTCTTTGCAAGAAAAACAGAATATTCACATCGATGATTATTAAGGCAGATTTTTTTTCGAGTAATTATCGAATAAAACGGCATGGCTGCATCAAATTTATCAGCTACACCCAAGAGCAAAGACTTGGAGCAATGCAAGTTGCCACTGCAGTGTTGCACGATCAGAGGTGCTGCGACTTTTGGGATAAACTCCGGCAGACCTCTTTTTTCAGTTGTCTTCAAAAGGAGACAGCTTCATTTATTGCCTGCCGCACAGTGCGTATTTTAGATTTCTCCTTTTATTTTTCGAGTATTCAAAGCCGTTGCTTTTATTGGTAAAGCCGTTGTGTACAAAGGATTTTTGACTTCTTTCGGGGGAAGTGGCATGATTCATGCTTGATACCTGCTACGGTGTGGTGTTTTTATGCCTGGGCTGCTTCGTTATTCTTGTTTTATATCATGCTGATTATTCGTGTTAATTATAGTTTGGAGGGTGTATGGCAAAAAAAGAAAAGTATAATTTTTTTTACCATGGTGCATGTTTTGTTCAACTAATAATTGTTGTTGTACTCTTTGTATTTCAGGGCAGGGCAGAAGCGAGCAATATCCTTCCTCTTTTTATGCCTGCGGTGTTGGCTGCAGCTCACAGAGGGGGCGGTGGTAATTTGCCTCCTGCGGATGGTGATCATTCTGATATTCGTTCATGGCAAGGTACCGCGACCTGTATCAGGTGTCATCAATCAGAAGCTCAAGAAGTCTTTAGCTCAGTGCATTACCAGTGGCTTGGTGATACACCTTATATGACTGATGGGCCATCAAAACAAGGTAAAATAGATGTCGGTGTAAACAGTTATTGTATTAATACCACTGGAAACTGGAATGGATGTGGTGCCTGCCATACAGGGCTTGGTGCCCGGCCCAGTCCACAGATAAGTCAAGCCCAGTTGGAGAATATTGATTGTCTGATTTGTCATCAGGACAAGTATAAACGAAAAAAAGTCAACGGGGTGTTTGTCCCGGATACTGCAAAAATGAACATAACCATGGCTGAGGCAGCCCGCACTGTGCATCTTCCAACCCGTGTCAGTTGCCTCCAATGCCATGCCAAGGGTGGTGGTGGTGATAACTTTAAGCGTGGGGATATGGCTCTTGCCCATGGTAATACCCGGGATAAGAGTTTTGATGTACATATGGCGACCACCGGTGAAAATCTGAAATGCCAGGATTGTCATATAACCAAAAAACATCGTATGGCAGGTAAAGGAACGGATTTACGCCCCACAGATCTAG
>RKSL01000159.1 GCA_008633435.1 Candidatus Desulfobulbus rimicarensis
AGTGGTTTATTCGTCACATGAAGAACCGTGATTGCGCTGTTATCAGTCTGCACGCTCATAATGACCGTGGCACTGCTGTCGCTGCTACAGAACTTGCGCTTATGGCAGGTGCTGACAGGGTGGAGGGTACCCTGTTTGGCAATGGCGAAAGAACCGGAAATGTTGATTTGATGACCCTTGCCCTGAATATGTTTACCCAGGGAGTTGACCCGGAACTTGATTTCTCGCATATCAACAAAGTGGTCAATGTCTATGAGCGTTGTACCAATTTAACTGTGCATTCCAGGCACCCCTATGCTGGAGAGCTTGTCTATACAGCGTTTTCAGGTTCTCATCAGGATGCGATAAGCAAGGGCATGGATATGGTAGAGGATTCGGGGAAAAAGCAATGGGCTGTCCCCTACCTGCCAATTGATCCTGAAGATGTTGGTCGCAGTTATGAATCAATAATCAGGATTAACAGCCAGTCGGGGAAGGGGGGTGCTGCCTTTATTATGGACAGAGAGTTTGGCTATAAACTGCCAAAGGAAATGCAGCCGGGATTTGGCCGAATTATTCAGCAGGAAACCGATAAAAAAGGCAACGAACTTACACCTGAACAGGTATATCAGGCCTTTGAGCGGGAATATCTGCTGGCAGAAGGGTGTTATCAGCTCAAGAATTTTCATGTACTGAAACGCCATGTTGACCAGGGAGAGGAGTTATCCGAAGCTGAAGTTGAAGCGGTTATTTATAATAAGGGAAAAGAACAGGCGTTGAAGGCGACTGGTAATGGACCGCTTGACGCTTTTTGTACAGCTTTAAAGGAGACAGCAGGCATTGACTTTACGCTGCATGCCTATCACGAACATGCCCTGGCAAAAGGGTCATCTTCCAGGGCTGTAACGTATATTGAGGTAGTTGATGCCAAAGGCGAGGGCTGGTGGGGTACTGGCGTTGATACAGATATTATCATCGCAACAGTCAAAGCACTGCTCAGCGCACTTAATCGTTTATGTGTAGGGAGGGACTAGTGAAAAGAGCTTGTAAATTAGCAATAATGCTGGCTGCCACTGGAGTTGTACTGCTTGCAGGTTCAGTACAGGCCGAGGTCATAGGCAAAGTAAGTACAACGTTTAAAATACTTGGAGCCAATGATAAAATTGTTATCGAGGCCTTTGATGATCCGGATATCAGTGGAGCCACCTGTTATGTGAGTCGAGCGAAGACAGGCGGGATACGAGGTGCGATCGGAGTGGCAGAAGACACCTCGGACGCCTCAATTTCGTGCAGACAAACCGGGCCAATACATCTGCCTGTTGAAGTTCGCAGCGGCAAATGGAATGGAAAGCGGGTTTTTCGAAAATCAACATCCCTGCTCTTTAAAAAACTGCAGGTAGTCAGGTTTTTTGATCAAAAAAGAAATGTCCTTATCTATCTAACCTATTCAGATAAGATTGTTGACGGTTCTCCCAAAAACTCAATTTCAACAATTGCGCTCAGGGGAATGCAGGGGCAAAAGGCGATACCTGCACAATAAAACCATGCAGCACGAAAAAAACAACACGGTGCTCGATTATAGGGGCGATTGCTGAAAAGGCTATAAAGACGTAAGGCTACGTCTAAAAAATGGACAAGCTAATACCCGGTTCAGTTTCATTATTTCTGAGGATATTGCCGAACGAATGGATCGGGTTATAATCCAGAATGATGGCCGGGTCATCAGTAAACAGCAGGTCGATGGTGGTCTCAGATATACGGTGTCATGCGGGTAATTGCACTGCGATAAATCGGTACCCGTTCACCAAGGGAGCTGCAGGCTTGATATTACACCGGGTTTTCACGGGCATTATGATGAATTCTTTTCAACAGCGTTTGCATCGAATCAGCCATAGATTTGCTGTTCTCACCGACTGGATACTCATTGTGCTGGGAGCTTTGCTCATTGTTGTTGCGGCAAGCCGCATTGATGTCGCGGTTGCAAGGTATGGTGTTGAAGCTGCAGGTGTAATAGTGGCGGCGATTGGTTTCTGGTTTCGTTTTCATCGTTTACGGAGAAAAACATCAATCAGCAAAGAAAAAGGTCTCTGACATGACCAGTCAGAGACCTATGGTGTATTGGCGTTGTTATACGGCGTTAAGAGGTATATCTTTTACCAGTTGGTGTCACTGAGCAGTTGCCCTTCGGTGGAAATAACTACCTGGCGAATAGCAACGGAGGCACCGGCATCGTCATAGGCTTTTTTTACAATCTGCAGCATGGAAGAGCAACAGGGAACTTCCATGATAAGGATGGTTACAGAGTTGAGTTTTCTGGTTTTGAACAGCTCGGTAAAACGGTCAACATACATCTGTTGATCATCAAATTTAGGACACCCCATCATCACAACGCGACCTTTAATAAAGTCTTCCTGCAGCCCGCCATAAGCAACTGCTGAACAATCAGCTGCAATGAGCAGGTCACAGTTTTCAAGAAATGGGGCATTGGGTGGTATCAGCCTGATTTGAACAGGCCAGTGGTTCAAGGCTCCTCCTTGCTGAGAAGCAGGAACATTTGCGGCCTGACAGGAAGTAATGGGCTGCATGGTTTTAATTTGCGCAGAAGGGCAACCGCCACCAGTTGGCGCTGGGGTATTCTTTTTTTGTCCTTCCAGAAATTCCTCTACTGCTTCCTCATCAAATTCTTCAGCTTCACGCTCGACAATTTTAAGCGCGCCTGTTGGACACGACCCCAGACAGGCACCAAGGCCGTCACAAAGGTTATCTGAAACAAGTTTGGCCTTGCCATCAATGATCTGCAGGCTACCTTCGGCACAGTCTGGCACACATTCGCCACAACCTGTGCAGAGTTCTTCGTCAATTTCTATAATCTTTCGCTTCTTAATCATGGTATAATCCTTGGTAAATTCTGATAGTAAAAAAATGGTTGCGTATCAAGAGACAAACTGAGCAAGTGCTTTCTGCCCTTGCTCGGCTCCTGCTTTTGTTAAAAATGAAGAATCAACCAACTGCTGCAGCTGTTCTGCTGAATGAGGTTCTTTCTGGTATAATTCGACCATGTTGACTATAAGGTCGGCATCATATAATACCTTGAAATTCATTGTTTCTTCATCTCTTGGCCAATGGTGATGGCCAATGATGTCGCAGACTTCTTCAATAAGCTCGCCTGGAGCTTTTAAGGTGTTGAGAATTTTTTTTGCCACAGGTGGACCTTCAATATGCTGATATTTTGCAGAAGACGAATTAAATTTTAATTCAGCATTTTTAATGCCAATATCATGGAGCAGTGCTGCGGCCATTATGACCATCATATCGTTTTTGCCGTTATTTTTGCCAATCTCTTCGGCATGCGATGTCACGTCAAGGGCATGTTGAATTCTTTTCTGATCATCGCCAAAATATTTACGCATGGCCAGAGAAACGCGGTCTTTAAAAAGATCGCCCTGTTTTGCAATGAGCTCAGGGGGCATTGAACCAAGACATTGTTCAGCGTGGGGGCAATACGAAGCGCAACCAAAATCCATCTTTGGATTGAGCATACGGTGACCACATTGCCGGCATTTCTGCTGGCTGTCATCTTTAAAAAATTCAATACTGTGTCCACAGTGAGGACAATCTGCCTCAAATACATCTTCGCCGCTCCAGTAGCGGCTGTCCTGTCCGGGGCATTTCATAATGCGTTCCTCAGCTCAAATTTTAAATGTTCAGTTCAGCCCAAGATCTTTTTTTAATTCGTCAATGCCAAAGCGTTCCATAAAACGGGCACTACGTGTTTTGAATCGTGCTTTTTTAATATAATAATTCAGAACTTTTTTAACGAGCTCAAGGGCTTCCTTGTCAGACAAGCCAGAAGCTACCAGGTCTCCAATGCGGGCGCGGTTGCCTGCGTTCCCTCCAAAGCTCAGGCGCCAGCCTTTTTTTTCTGCCAGAAGGCCGACATCACGCATCCACGATTCACAGCAACATAACTGGCAGCCGGAAATGCCAACTTTAACTTTATTGGGCAGTGGACCGTCAAGTTCCAGCTCACCAATGGCTTTTGCCATATCTTCTGTGGAGCTGGTTCCGTATTGGCACCATGTTTTTCCGGGACAGGCCTGGACATAATGCACTCTGTTTCTCTTATGGGGCGGCGCTTTTGGGATATTGAGTTCTTTCTTTAACTCAGCAAGTTTTTCAGGAGACAGGCCATGATAGGATAATCTTTGCGCCCCTGTCACTTTGACCATGGGTATCTTGTAGCGACGAACGATTTCTGTTATACGCTCAAGGTCTTCTAAGCTCAACATTCCTGCATTCATTCCTGGCATGGGGCAAAATGTTTTAATTTTTTTTTGTTGTGGTTCCATTGGATGCTTTATGGAAGATTATTATTGTAAAGGAGTAACCAGCATGGCCAAGGAGGATATGCCGGCTGTAACGATCTGAAAACTTGAAAATACGGTTGCAAGATAAACGCAGATCGTTTTTACGCAACCTTGCAAAATTGCCTTTTTGAAGTCTCGTAACCTCGCTTATCTCATCCGATCTCCGGGGTATGCTCAAGATTTTATCCTCGGAATATCACATCTCTGCCATGGTAAATTTTTTACATACCTTGATCTCGAACGAAAATCCTAATCATTCAAGGTGACCATTAATAAAAAAGACAAAAACAAAAAACAAAAAAGGCCGGACCGTCTGGTCCGGCCTTAAGTGAGCTATCCCCTCAAGGAGGAGGAAAGGGGATATGGTGGTACTTTTATCCAAGGATCGCTTTCAGGTCTTCCTCAGGTGTATCAGCTACCGGTTTAATATCAAAGGTGTTTACCAGGAACTCAAGTACTGCCGGACTGATGAATGCTGGCAGGGAGGGTCCGAGGCGGATATCTTTAATACCGAGATAGAGCAGGGTAAGCAGAATAGCCACAGCCTTCTGCTCATACCATGAAATAATCATGGAAAGAGGCAAATCGTTGACGTCACATTCAAATGCACCGGCAAGGGCGACGGCAATCTGGATGGCTGAGTAGGCATCGTTGCACTGGCCAACATCAAGCAGACGAGGTATTCCGCCGATATCACCAAGATCCTTATCAAAGAAACGAAATTTTCCACAGGCCAAGGTCAGAACCATGCAGTCAGAAGGTACCTGCTCAACAAATTTTGTGAAATAATCACGACCAGGCTTGGCGCCGTCACAACCACCAACCAGAAAGAAATGGCGGATGTCTTTGTTCTTGACAGCCTCGATGATTTTATCTGCCACACCAAGCACAGCGTTGTGAGCAAAACCGACCATCACAGAGCCATTGTCAGCATCGTCCTGCCAACCGTCCATGGCAAGGGCTTTGTCAATTACCTGGCTGAAATCTTTGTCTTCAATGTGCTTGATTCCTGGCCAGCCGACCAGACCGGTTGTGAAGATACGGTCAGCATAATCTTCGCGGGGCTTCTGGATGCAGTTCGTTGTAAAAAGAACCGGTCCCGGGAAATTTGGAAATTCTTTATGCTGGTTCTGCCATGCTGTTCCAAAATGACCATAAAAATGGTCATATTTTTTCAGCTCTGGATAACCGTGACAGGGCAGCATCTCGCCGTGGGTGTAAATATCAATGCCTTTCCCTTCGGTTTGCTTGAGCAGAAGTTCAAGATCGTGAAGATCGTGGCCGGTGATTAAAATACATTTATTTGGGCGATGACCAAGAGGAACAGACGTCGGTACAGGGTCACCATAGGTGCCGGTGTTAGCGGTATCAAGCAGTTCCATGGCTTTAAGATTTATCTCACCGGCTTTCATGGCAACAGGCACACAGTCTTCGATGGTCAGACCTTCTGCAAGAAGAGCGGCAAGAGCCTCATACATAAAGCCAGGAACTACAGGATCAGACTGGCCGAGAATGGCTGCATGATCTCCGTAGGCTGCAATACCTTTGAGGCCATAAAGGAGGGTCTGTTTGAGTGAACGTACATTGTCATCAACGTCAAGGCTGGGAATAAAGTTCAATTCTTCACCTTGTTTGGCAAGACCATCAACAGTATCTGCAGGGGTAAAGGATGCTGCGGGATGTGTAAAATCGACGTTTCCACCAGCGGCAGCAACTTTGGCTTTTACAGCTTCGCGAAGTTCAACAGTTTTTTTGACCAATATAACGAAGCGTTCTGGATCAAAGTCAACATTAGTTAGTGTTGAAAAAACAGCCTCCATGGTAAAACGATCCATGGCATCATCGATGATACCCTTTTGACGCGCTTCATTGGCAAATAAAGAGAGGCCACAAAGGGCATAAATGAGAACATCTTCAATGTCTGCTACCTGGGCATTTTTACCACAAACGCCGATTTTGGTACAGGCAACACCTTTGGCTGTCTGTTCACACTGATTACAATACATAATTAGACTCCTTTTGCTATTTTTTGTTGTGCGTTTAACAAGGTTTCTTATTAGAATACAGTTACTATAACCACAATGTAGTTTGTGTCCATTGACTTAGATCAAAAAAGACAAAAATTATCCAATATGCTTGAAGAATTTAAAATTATAGAACAATCTTTACTGTTTAACGGTTTGTCAAAATCAATGTTGGAGCGGGTGGCATCCCTTGCGCAGAAAAAATCACTCAATAAAGGTGAGGCTATTTTTTTTGAAGGGGATGACGCCACCGGATTTTACATGGCCGCAGAGGGCAAAGTGAAAATTTTTAAAATGTCTTTGGACGGAAGAGAGCAGATTCTTCATATATTTGGGCCAGGCGAACCTTTTGGGGAGGTTCCTGTTTTTCACGGGCAACCCTTTCCGGCAAATGCAGTGACTCTTTGTAAAGCAAAGCTGCTGTTTTTCCCCAGAAAGGATTTTGTTGAACTGGTGAGCACAACGCCTTCTCTTGCGTTGTCCATGCTGGCGATGCTCTCGTTAAGATTAAGGCGATTTACCTCGCAGATAGAAAGCCTTTCGCTTAAAGAAGTGCCAGGCCGACTGGCCGCGCATCTTATCTATCTTGCAGAGGAGCAGGGCCGAACCGATCAGGTTGTTTTGGATATCCCCAAGGGGCAACTGGCAAGTTTATTGGGTACCAGCCCGGAAACATTATCGCGTATTTTTTCTAAAATGAGTGAAGAAGGGCTCATTAAAGTAGCTGGAAAAACCATACATATTCTTGATTATGAAGAACTTATTGAACGATAGAAGTGGTTATTGAATTGTTTTTTTACCGGAGTGATTCTGATCCTCAGACATGGCAACAGTTGCATACCCTTTGACCTTATATTTTCCCTTATATACTGAAATTACAGGAACTCTGTGGGTTGATTCAAAGGCGTAATACCCTTTTTGCAATTCTTTCCAGAAGGTTATCCAGGGTGATGTGCTAAATTTGCGCATATTCGATGTTGTCATCCGGAACGGGAATATATGCAGACTGATACTTGACTGTCCGCTGCTCAGTGCTGAGTGGGCCAGAAGGTATATTTCCTCAATGCCATTATCTCCCATAGCAAAGCATCCTCGTGAAGAACAGTCACCGTGTACCATGATTGAACTTCCTGTGCGTTTTCTTGCCCGGTCAAAGCTGTTGGGGTATCCCACATTAAATGAGAGATGGTATTGACTGTTGGGGTTGAGTTGTTCCCCGGTAACTGTATAAAAGCCTTCCGGACTTTGCCAGTCGCCTTCGTAAAGTTTAGGCCCGGGATACCCGGAATAGGTGCAAATAGGGTATGTCTTGAAAAGTGTATAGGACAATCCCTGCTGTACCCAGACTTCTAATTCTCCAGGCATTTTAAAAATACGCATAAAAACAGGTTGACCAAGAGTCAGGCCTTTTTCAGCCAGGGACGTTGCAACTGTTGAGCGTACTCTAGCCATAAGAATATTTGCCTTTGAGCTTACAGGCACAGTCGCCTGCGCAAATGGCAGGTATGCAGAGAATAACAGCAACAGCAGGGGGACAATACAAACGCTAGGTCGGTGAACTGGACGTATTTGCATGATTGAGAGGCGGTATTGCATGAAATGTAAAAAAGTTAGTACCTGGAAAGTCGGCAGTTACGGCATGGCATGCTC
Source organism: Candidatus Desulfobulbus rimicarensis (assembly GCA_008633435.1). GTDB lineage: Bacteria > Desulfobacterota > Desulfobulbia > Desulfobulbales > Desulfobulbaceae > Desulfobulbus_C > Desulfobulbus_C rimicarensis. The sequence continues at coordinate 8,021 of RKSL01000159.1, forward strand.
ATCGTTTTGCTATGACGTATATATAAATTATACATCTAAAAATTTAGACGTAAAATTACCTATCTTTACTTTCTATATATAGAACGCTGGTCTTTGTCGAGAAAAAAAGCAGACGTGAGAGTATCTGGCAGGAGTGCAAAGGGCGCCGGGCAGAGTAATCCATCTTCTGCCCGGGAAAAAGCTGGTAAGTGTAAAAAAGAACATGTAAGGGAGCTTTGATAGATCGGTAAAACTCCCTTTCCCTTGACTACATTATTTTTGGGATTGAGCCTTGGCGTAAGCTGTGGCCGCACATTCATTTTTACCAAGGTCAAGTTCTTCTGCCTTATCGTCATCAACTGTTTCAATATTGGCATTCACCTTTCTGATAACAGCATATTCTTCGGGTTGTGGTCGCATATTATCTTTAATAAACTGGACAAAGCTTTCTTCGGAATCAATATAATAGATTGCTTTGTTGCGCTCTATAGCCTCAGCAAGGCTTGTGACAAAGGTGAGTTGTTCGGTGGCTTCTTCCCAGTTCATATAATGGCCAGGCAGGACGATTAATTTATGGTCGAGATGTTTAACAAGCTGCATGGAATTATAAAGTAACCCTGCCCATTCTTCAGCTTTTCCGCCTAGATCAGGACGCCCGATTGATGAAATGAAGACCATATCACCTGAAATAAAAAATTTATTATCAACAATATAACTGGTCGAGCCGGGAGTATGGCCAGGGGTGAACAGTACAGATATTTCAGGCCCGCCATCAGAAAAATGGTGTGTTTCACCATCCTCAAGAGGTATGTAGGGGTTGTTAGTGCCTTCAAAGTCACCATCTCCACAAAAGGGTGCGCTGGTTTTTTCAGCTATTACCCTGGAGCCTGAAATATAATCTGCCTGTAAATGGGTCTCAAATGTTTTGATAATCTGGCATTTATTTTCTTTAGCAAAATTCAGATAAAAATCAACATTACGGGAAGGATCAAAAATCATCATTTCGCTGCCGGATTTTAATCCATAGGAACACGAAGCCTTGCCTGGGCGAATAAATTGGTACAGCTCATAGTTTTCATTTGATTCAATTGTTACGGGGATGAGCATATTGCCCCAGGTTTTAATACCACCGGCAAGATATCCAACGTCTTTATATCCATGATTATCTAGAATTTCCGCTACATATTTGGCAGACCCTTCTTTGGCGCAAACTATGCGGATTTTTCGATCTTTTGGTACTTTAGCAACTGATTCTTCTTCTATTTCCATGAAATCATAGTATGAAATATTATCCATATCAAAGGGATAGGGACTCTCAACCTGAAACCTGGAAAAATCTTTACCATTGCGCACAT
>RKSL01000160.1 GCA_008633435.1 Candidatus Desulfobulbus rimicarensis
AAAGAATTTTTTTAATTTTTTTAATTTTTATTTTTTATATAATAATCAGCAGCTAAGCGAAAAAGCAAAACCCAAAACCCAAAAACCAAAAACAAAAGTTACGGTAAACGTTTTCGGGAAATATACAGCTCCATGCCCAGAAGCAGAAGAGCTGCATATACCAGCCAGGGGAACAGCTCCCGATAGCGGGAAAAATGTTTGATTTTGCGAATTGTGGCCTCCATTGCATTGATCTCCTTGTAAATATTTTCAAGGGATTTGGTGCCGGTTGCCCGGTAATATTTTGCTCCGGTCATCGAGGCCACCTGGCTGAGTGTTTCTTCATCGATATCCACCCTGACCCGCCGGATAAGCTTGCGTCCAAACTGATCAGTCACCGGCATGGGCGCGGTACCTCTTGTGCCCACACCAATAGTGTATACTTTTATACCCAGGGTTTCTGCAGCTTCTGCCGCGATGAGCGGAGCCACTTTACCGGCATTGTTCATGCCATCGGTGAGCAGGATCAGGATGCGTGATTTTGCCTCTTGATCACGAAGCCGATTGACACCGGCAGCAATGGCAGAGCCTATGGCTGTACCGTCTTCAATCATGCCTGTTTTCAGCGATTCGAGCCGTTGCAGGAGCCAGTCATGGTCAAGGGTCAAAGGGCAGACCATATAGGGCCTGCCGGCAAAGGCAACCAGGCCGATTCTGTCGTTGGGACGATCTTCAATAAACCGGGCCACAACAGATTTGACCACCGTCAGACGGTTGACAGTACGTCCCTGCAGAGCGAAATCCATGGCTTCCATCGAACCAGATATGTCAACAGCAAGGAGAATGTCAATACCAGATGCCTCAACCTCGGTGGTGGTGTTGCCCCATTGCGGCCGTGCCATGGCCAGGATGAGCAGGGCAAGTGCACTGAGCCGTAACAGCCCGTGAAATCTGCCCGGCATGGTTTTGCGTTGTGCTGCAATGGTACGGATAATGGAAACCGTAGGGAAAATCAGTGCCGGTGCCGGCCCTTTTCTGCCCCGCAGCAGGGCGAGTAACGGGATGACCAGCAGTAACCAGAGTAGCTCAGGATGAAGAAAACGGAGGCTGTCCATCTCAGGTTGTCTCCTCTTGACCTGTGGAGCGGATAAATGAGCGCAGATTTTCAAGTATCTGTTCCATGTCCAGGGTGGTTAACTCTGCTCTGGCAAATTTGCACATATCCATCTGAGCCATCCAGGTCTGCAGGTATTGACTGTTCTCTTCCAGTTCTCTGGGCGCATTGCCCTGGCTGGAGGTTATTTTTTCGATGAATTCCCGGGTGGTTCGATTGCGGGCAGAAATGGAAAATCGCTGTTCAATGTAGCTGCGCAGAATAGTGCCCACCAGATCAACAAACCTGTCAGGTTGTTGCTGTTCAATGAGTTTTTCAGCCTTGGCAAGTTGGGAAAGCGCGAGCGTATGAGGTGCAATGGTTTTTTGCTGTTTGTCTCGCTTTCGCCACAGAAACCAGGCCAGCCCGCCCAGTATCAGTCCCAGGATCAGGGCGGCAATGAGCAGATGCATGTTGTTGCTCTCCTGCAACACAATGGGGCCTTTGATATCTGCCAGTTGCTCGGAGATGGCCGGGCCGGGAACAGGCTGCGGTCTGTTGTGCAGTTGCAGGGGCGCTGTGGTATTCTGGGCAAGTGCCGCAGAAACCGCGCTCAACTGTAGCCCGATCAGGGTGGTGAGGAAGAGGATCATCGGGAAATCCTCCTTTTTCGGGAGCTGAAAAAACCGACCAGCGGGCCCAGGTAGGGCTGGTCTGTTGAGAGCTCAAGCAGGTCAATGCCGCAGCTGCGTGCTGCCCGGGTAAACTGCTGTCTGCGGTCTCTTGCAATATTGGCATAGGCCTTTCGTGACCAGCTATCAGAGGTGTTCACTGTGATCTGCTCACCGGTTTCTGCGTCTTCAAGGGTAATCCAGCCCACATCCGGGAGCTGTTGTTCCCTTGGATCGGTGACGGAAACCAGAATCAGGTCATGCCGTCTGCCGGTGATCTGCCATTTGGGCTGAATCTGTTCCAGGTTGTCGCTGAAATCTCCAGGCAGGCAGAAATCAGAGAGCAGAAACGTTACCCATTTTCGTTTGGCAACCCGGTTGACAAAATCAAGGGCTTCCCCAATGTCTGTGCCGCTGCCCTTGGGCTGAAAAAAAAGAATTTCCCTGATAACCCGTAAAATATGGCTGCGCCCCTTGTTTGGCGGGATAAAGAGTTCGACAAAATCCGAGAAAAGAATGAGACCGACTTTATCGTTATTGCGAACTGCTGAAAACGCCAGCACCGAGCCGAGTTCAGCCATCATTTCACGCTTGGATTCATTGCTGGAACCAAACGTTCCTGATTTGCTGATATCTATCATCAGCATGATGGTCAGCTCGCGTTCTTCGGTGAATTTTTTAACATGGGGTATTCCGGTGCGGGCTGTGACATTCCAGTCAATGGTGCGTATTTCATCTCCAGGTACATATTCCCGCACTTCATCAAAGTTCATACCTCTGCCTTTAAAGACAGAGTGGTAATTACCTGCCAGAGTATCATCAACCATGCGGCGGGTACGAACCTCTACCTGGCGGACTTTTTTTAATATCCTGCGGGTCAGTTCTTTTTCCATATTTGCCTGCCAGCTCAGGGTACCGGTACAGTATCAAGTAGAGTGCGGACAATATCTTCACTGCTGATACCTTCGGCCTCGGCCTCATAACTTATTCGTATCCGGTGGCGCAGCACATCCAGGGCACAGGTTTTTATATCATCTGGAATCACATAGCCACGACCGTTAAGATAGGCCAGTGCCCGGGCTGCGACTTTAAGATTAATGGTCGCCCTGGGTGAGGCTCCGGTTTCTATATACTCTTTTATTGCAGCGCCAGCTCCGTCAAGATCACGGGTGGTGTAGACCAGTTCGACAATATACTCTTTAATGCGATCATCCAGATAGATGGAATCCACAACTTTGCGGGCTTGTAAAATGTCTGCCGGAGCAATTATCGGATTGACGTCAGTTGTTGAGTCAGGATGATCCACCAGATCAAGAATTTGGCGCTCTTCTTCCCGGCTTGGATAATCGACAACAACTTTAAGCATGAACCGGTCGACCTGTGCCTCGGGCAGGGGATAGGTGCCTTCCTGTTCAATGGGGTTCTGGGTGGCCAGCACCAGAAAAAGATCAGGGAGCTGATAGCTGGTATCGCCGATGGTTACCTGTTTTTCCTGCATGGCTTCCAGCAGGGCGGATTGCACTTTAGAGGGAGCCCGATTGATCTCGTCGGCCAGGATCAGGGATGAAAATATCGGCCCTTTTTTCACCTCAAAAGAGGTGGCTTGCGGATTATATATTTCAGTACCCATAATGTCTGCGGGCAGCATGTCCGGAGTGAACTGAATGCGGCGGAAGTCTGTGGAAACTGTCTGGGCCAGAGTCTTTACGGCCAGGGTTTTGGCAAGTCCGGGAAACCCCTCCAACAGAATATGACCGCCAGTGAGCAGGCCGATGAGCAGGCGGTCAATGAGCATTTGCTGGCCAATAATGGTTTTGCTGATTTCACTGCGCAACAAGCCGACCCAGGCAGAACTGTTTTTGACCGCCTCATTGATGGCCTGGACAGATTCGTGCGGCGTGGTCATGGTCTGGCTGGTTTGCACTGGTGGCGGTGTTGCGGGTTCTACAGATTGATTCATGGTGCTGCTCCCTGGTTATGGAAAAGGAGGAATACGTCTTGTGTTGTTTGCTGGTTTCGCCATGGCCCATCAAGGCTATGACCCTCATAGCTGATGCTACTATAAAGCATGAAGATTACCCAAAGGTTACTGTAGGATTACAAGGATGTAATGAACGCTGTTTTTTCAGCGGAATTTGCCGAGGGATATTGTCAGTGGTTGCCGTCAACTCATCTTCAGGTGGTTGGTTCAGCCAGGGGCAGGGTGAGAGTAAAGCTGGTTCCCTGGTTGAGCTGACTTGTCACCTGGATGGAGCCTTGATGATTATGCACAGTTGCCCGGACAAGGGTCAGGCCGAGGCCAAGTCCGGGCTGGGAGCGGCTGCGGTCCCCCCTGAACAACCGATCCCAGATGTTTGGCAGTTCACTGGCTGAAATGCCCATTCCGTTATCTGTGATGATAATCTCTGCCATGTCTATCCGTTTGCGGGTTGTGATGGTGATTGTTGAGGCCTTATATTTAATGGCATTATCTATAAGATTGGCCCATACCTGGCTGATACGCTGGCGGTCGGCAAAAATTATGATACCCGGTTCCGGGCTGAACTCCATGTGGACATGGTGTTCTTCGGCAAGGATTGCATAGAGATCAAGCACGTCTTCAATGGTTGCTGCCAGGTCAACAGGGGCAAGTTTGAGCTGCACTGTATCTGCTTCTGCCTCGGCCACATTGAGCATGGTGTTGAGCATGGAGAGCAGGTGGTCTGATTCTTCCAGGCAATCGGCAAGAGCTTCCTGCAGATGTGTGGGATCTTCTTCTTTATGCAGTCCATACTCGGCAATGGCGCGTAACCGGGTGATGGGGGTACGCAGGTCATGGGCAACATTATCCATGGATTCACGAAGTTCCCTGCTGAGCTGTCGGTGTCTGTTGAGCAGAGTGTTGATCTCATGGATCAGTTCTTCAGCTGCGCTATTTTCTGCGTCCGGGAGGGGGAGCAGGCTGGTTTCATCCCGGTTGAGTTTGCTGATATGTGCAGACAGCAGTTGCAGGAGCTTGTTTGCCCGGTTTTGGCTGATCTGCATTAGAACAAGACAGACAATAAAGACGACACCACTTGCCGCCAGAAAAGAGCGGGTTAAGTTTTTGAGGAGTTGCAGGTTTTCTCTGCTGTCAATGCCCACCTGGATGGTGGTGTTCCGGGTGAGCCTGGTTGAGGAGACTGTCCAGACGCCGTGACCCGTTTCTGGTTGCAGGTTTTTCCAGGTAAGACTGGCATCGGGTGAAAAACTGGAAAAATCAGGAAGAATATCTCTTCGGCTCTGTCCTGCATTGCTGAGAAGAATCAAACGCAGGCCTGGGCCGGAAACACGAAGAAATGCTGCTGATTCGGCAGGAGCAGTAAAGGCCAGGCGTAATGCTGTAGGACCGTTGGCCGTATAGATTGCAGCGTAACGGCTAAGCAGTTGTCTGGTTCGTGTCTGGTCGTGATGGCGCAAAACTACGGTGACAATACAAAACGAAGCGCAGAAAAAGAGCAGGCTGAAAATCGCGCAGGAAAGGGTCTTTGCTACAGATGTTGGTAAAAAAATGAAATTATCCCTTTTTAAGGACATACCCCATCCCGCGGACAGTGTGGATCAGCTTTGGAGAGAATTCTTTATCTATTTTATTGCGCAGCCTGCAGACAAGCACATCCACCACATTGGTCTGGGGATCAAAACTGTAATCATACACATTTTCAAGAATTGCAGTTTTTGAAACAATGCGTTCTTTATTACGCAGGAGATATTCAAGCAGCGAAAATTCTTTGGCAGGCAGCTCAATCTGCTCTCCCTGTCGGGTGACTTCCCGGGAGAGCAGATCCATTTCCAGGTCGGCAATGCGGAGGTTGTGGCTGTCCACCGCACGGGAATCACGCCGGATAAGTGCCTGAACCCGTGCCAGCAGCTCGCCAAAGGAAAAGGGTTTGACCAGGTAATCATCACTGCCTTTCTGTAAGCCCTGGATGCGGTCTTCGACGCTGCGTTTTGCGCTCAGAATGAGAATCGGCGTGGCAATCCCCTGGTTGCGGATAGTCTCTATAATGGTCAAACCATCCATCGAAGGCAACATAATATCAACAACTGCAGCGTCATAATTGTTATCCTGCAGCATTGATAACCCATTGAGCCCGTCGTCGGCAAGATCAGCATTCAACCCGGCTTCACGAAACCCTTTCTGGATAAACGAGCCAATTTTTACATCATCTTCAATGACAAGAATACGCATCGCATTTTTTTCAAACGTTGTTTCAGACCATTAGACTGTCATGCCGTAGTGACAAGCTCCTTTTTCAAGGAAGATAAAACATTTTTAGAGCATGTCAACCAAGACCTAAAAACATGCCGATCTGGTAGATAGCAATGGAGAGGATTAAGGCAAAAAATGTGTTAAAAACCATGGAAAAAACAGCCCATTTCCAGCTGCCAGCCTCGTTGGCAATTGCCACAATTGTCACAAAACAGGGCGCGTAAAACATGATGAAGGCAAGGACAGCCAGGCCGACAACCGGGTTCCAGTGGGGGTCTCTTGCCAGTCTGTCTTTGAGTGAAGACGTATTGTCAGCACTTACCTCTCCAAGAGAATAGGCTGTGCCAAGGGTTGAGACAATAACCTCTTTTGCCGCAAAGCCACCGACAAGAGCGATGTTTGTGCGCCAGTCAAAACCGGCATAGCGACTGACTGATTCAAGAGCAATGCCGATGCGTCCGGCCATGGAATTGCGTAGCCTGGCCTCTGCTTCCCTGCCGTTGACCTTTTGTATTTGTCTGTCCTTGTCAATTTGTTGTGAGGACGATATCTCCTGTCTCATGGCGGCAAAACGTGCTGTGTCAGTATCTGGCAGGCCGGGATAGGTCATCATGGCCCAGAGCAGGATAGAAATACCCAAAATTACAGTTCCGGCTTTTTTTATGTACTGCCAGGTACGCTCCCAGGTGTGGATGGCCAGGCCGCGCATGGTAGGGAAGCGGTAGGGGGGTAGTTCCATGACAAACGGGGTGGATTCACCTTTCAGCACAGTCATACGCAGAAATTTAGCCGCAAGCAGGGCTACAATCCAGGCGGCAACTGTGGCCAGAAACATGTATCTGGCCTGGTGGGATGAAAAAAATGCGCCAATAATAAGGGTAAGCACGGGAAGTTTAGCACCGCAGTTCATAAATGGTACCGTAAGCAGGGTTGCCATCCTCTCTTTGGGCGAACGCAGGGTGCGGGTGGCCATGACCCCGGGTACGGCACAACCTCCGGCAATACCTCCTGAGACTATAAAGGGCATGACTGATGAGCCGTGCAGCCCGAAGAAATGGAAAATGCGATCCATCATAAAGGCAACCCGGGCAAGGTATCCTGAGTCTTCGAGTACAGCTATGCCAAAGAACATGAACATGATGATCGGCACAAAGCCAAGTACTCCACCAACGCCATCAATGACCCCGGAAATTATCATGGATTTAATGGGGCCGTTAGGAAGAGTGTTGTCGACGGATGCGCTTAATATATCGAATAAACTACCCAGCCAGTCCACGAGGAAAGTCGAAAAATTAAAGGTAAAGCTGTACAGCCCAAACAGGATTGCCGCCATAATCAAGGGGCCGATCACCCGGTTGGTTACTACTTTGTCTATTTTGTCAGAAGTGTAGAGCCGGTCTGCATCAAAGACCCGGGACACAACCCGCTGCCTGAGAATTGATTTGATAAAACCGTACCTGTGGTCAGCGATCACTGCCTCAGGAAACGCATCAACAGTTGACTGCAGGTGATGGGTCAGGGTTTTGCTGCGCTCGATTAATTTTGTGGTCAGTTCACTGTCTGCAGCTCTGGCTTTATCGAGAATCTGTTCATCATCTTCAAGAATTTTCAGGCCTGTCCAGCGGGCCGGATAGGTATCGGTGAGCAGGTTGCCTGTGACAATCTGCGGTACAATTTCACGGAGCGCCTCATCAATGTCAGGGCCGTAACGGAGCAGAGTGGTGGAATGCTCTATCTGCTTGCCTGTGGTAATGACGGTGTCAAATAACTGGTCGACTCCCTGGCCTGAGCGGGCAATAATGGGGACGACCGGCACCCCAAGCAGGGTGCCCAGCTTTTTAGTGTCAATGGTGATACCCCTTTTTTTTGCCACATCAACCATGTTCAGGGCAATGACGAGCGGAATACCCAACTCGATAAACTGGCAGGTGAGATAGAGATTTCTCTCCAGGTTTGAGGCATCAACAACATCGACAACCACATCTGGCTTTTCGTTGACCAGATAATCGCGGGCAACGAGTTCTTCCACTGAATATGCTGTCAGCGAGTAGGTACCAGGCAGGTCAATAACCCGGATTGTTGTGTCCTGATGCGTAAAGTTTCCCTCTTTTTTATCAACTGTGACCCCGGGGTAGTTGCCCACATGTTGCCTTGCCCCGGTGAGGTAATTAAATAATGTTGTCTTGCCGGAGTTGGGATTGCCGGCAAGAGCAATATGTAATGGTGAATTCACCGTTGCGCTCCATGGGCGTTTTTTACTGTTGGACATTCAATGTCCTTCCTCTTGTTTGTCCTGCTGCCTGTCTTTTGGTGACACGCTGCAGCCGGAGTGGTTGCAACCGGAACAGCAGCCACCACAGGAATTTGATCCAGGTCGAAATACTGCGCTTAACTGTTTGGCCACATACAAAAAAGCAGCGATAATGATGAAAACAATAAGTATATTCTGCATAATTTTTTTTTAAAAGGAGAGTAATCGTTAAAAGTTAGGTATACCTAAACCTCGAAGCAAAAAAAGAGAGCTTACAGGGGGGTTACAAAAATATTTTCAGCTGTAAGCTGGTCAAGGCTCAGGGTGCCGCCATGTATTTTAACCATACACCTGCCACCACCACGTCCTCGTCCATGTCCACGGCCTCTACCTCGCCCCTGTCCCTTGCTTGGGCAGAGAAGTTCCATCTCGGTACCGGGTAATACGCCCAGGTTGGCCATTTTTGCACAGGCTTTGCGGTCGCCGCTGAGTTTTTCAACTCGTACCCTGCCACACCCGCAACATTCGGTCAGGGGGTGGGCATCCTCTGGGCACTCAACCTGATGCAGTTTGCAGTCTCTGTCTGTGCCGTGCAGGCAGTGACAGGAGATATCGGGATGATTTCCAGTCATACTCTTCCTCACAAAAGTTGAATTTTAGGTACACCAAACACTGTGCACTGTCAACATCTTTTGCAAGGTTTTTTTATGGGAATCAGGTAAGATTATAATTGAAAATGATGAGCAGAGTCGGGGATACGCATCTTCAGTTGGTGAAAATTCAAGCAATAATCGATGGCAACAGAAAAATCAAAACAGGATCTCCACCAGGCCAGGCGCAGGGCAGCAGTCTCTATTGCCCTGAATATTGCTCTTGCAGCAGGTAAGGGCATTGCCGGGGTGGCGTCGTCGTCAACTGCCTTAATCGGTGATGCCATTCACTCGGCCACCGATGTTCTGGCCTCGGTGGCCGCTTTTGTCGGGCTATGGGTTGCCGGTCGTGAACATCCTTCATTTCCCTACGGTTTGTATAAAGCAGAGACCGTTGCAACCCTGGTGACATCTATTGCCATTATTGTGGCCGCCTATGAAATTGGTCGGCAGGCATTTTTTGGAGCCAGACGCCTGCCTGACGTGGCCATTGCCCTGCCGGTGGCCGCAATTTCTCTGGTTGTTGCCCTGGGGTTCGGGCTGTATCAGTTGCGGGAAGGTAAACGGCTCAGCTCGCCGGCACTCAAGGCTGATGCACGGGATTATCTCGCCGATGCCCTGTCCACTGGGGTCGTGCTGATTGGTCTTGTGGTCACCAGGTTGGGATATCCGGTGGATAGATGGGCTGCTGCCGTTGTTGCCCTTTTTGTGTTTCGGGCAGGAATTGCCCTGTTGATTACCGCGCTTAAAGACCTGCTTGATGCCTCAATGGACAGGGAAACAGAGCGTAAAATTATTCAGATGGTTGAACAGCATCCCAGGATAACCAGGGTGAAACAATGTTTGAGCCGCACGGCAGGCGGCCGTTTTATTGTCGATATGGACGTGGTCATGCATACTCCGTCACACCGTATTGCTGATCACGTAGCTGACCGACTCGAGATACTCATTCCCCAGAAATTCCCCCTGGTGGTTATGGCTCGTATCCGTCCCCACTATAGCGCAGATACAACGGTAAAACGGCTTATTCCAGTGAAGCGGCCAGACGGCGATGTCTGCCACCATTTTGTTCAGGCACCCTGGTTTCTGATTGAAACAGTTGATACTCGCGATGGGGCGGTCATTAAGCGGGAGTTTGTGGAAAACCCCTTTGTTCATGAAAAAAAGAAGAAAGGGCTGCTTGTCGGGCAATGGCTTTTGTCTCTAAAACCCGATGAAGTAAGGGTTCCTGATGGGCATGAAGGGACAGCAGTTGTCCTGCTGCGCGAGGCTGGGGTGGAATTGCGGTCGTTGGACAGCTAGTGGCTGGCTTGTTATTTTTCTGTCGACACTGCCGGCCTCAAAGTAAAAAAAGTGGCATAGAGAATTTTTTAGTGTATTTTTTCCTGCATTTATAAGACAATACTTCAAGTCTATAAATTTCTTCTTTTGGAGCAGTACATTTGAGTTTATGTACCCCTCGCCTGATTTTTGCAGGAACAGGGAAATGATACAGGATAGCAGGATGAGGAAAAGAGTGCAGGACAAGGCTGTTAAAGCAAATTCTACAGAAGAAGCAGCCCAGTTTCTTCTCGATAAATCAGAGCTGGACACCGGTGCCGCTCACCATATAAAAACATCGCCCATGTATTCTCTGTTAGGCAATCAGGATGTTGTCTTAATCCCCATTGATGACCATAAAGAAATAGAAGAAGCTGAACTTCAAGGGTTTCGGAGAACTGTTGCAGATATTCAATGGCTGTTGCTGGTACTTGTCATTTTATGTATGAAGCTTCCGGGGATGACCATAGAAACCCCCATGAATATGGTGGTTTCCATGGGGCTCTTTGCTACATATATTTGCGTTGTTCAATATTTCTGGCGTTTGCAGGAGGAAAAGCGTTGGAAGCTTGCGCTAAATACTTGGGTTATGGTTTTTTTTATTACCGCTGTGGTGTGGCAGACAGGGGCTTTGGCAAGCCCGTTGCTGCCGCTCTATTTTTTGGTGGTAATACTCTCGGCAACCACCCTTGGCATGCTCACGACTCTTCTTGAAACTTCTCTTATTACAGTCTGTTATCTGCTTCTTGCCTCGTATACTGTGAATGTCTTTAAAGAGGGGGTAAGCGCCTTCCCCCTGGCAGAGCTTCCCGGCCCGGTTGTGCAGTTGTTTTTATTATGGTTTGTCGCCTATTTTGTGTCGTTAATTTCCTGGGAATCTGAAAAGGCTAAGGAGAAAATCCGCGAACTCTCCCGTACCGACCAGCTCACTGGATTGTGGAATATGAAGATGCTGCTTATCTTCATGCAGCGGGAACATAAGCGTTCTTTGGAGGAGAATCGTCAATTTGCGGTGCTGATGATTGATGCTGATAATCTTAAAGGGGTCAACGATACCTACGGTCATGATGCCGGAACCCGTTTAATTATTCATATAGCAGAATCCATGCGTGCACAACTGCGTGATGCTGATATGCTTGCCCGTTTTGGTGGTGATGAGTTTGTTGCATTGCTGCCGGAAACAACACGTGAGGAAGCGCTGAAAGTGGCAGAAGATATGAGGAAACAGATTGGGGAAACGCAAGTTGAATACGAGGGTAAACCTATAGATATTACCGTGAGTATTGGCGTTGCCTGTTTTCCCCACCACGGTACAGAGCTTGCCTACCTAATGAAAATGGCAGACAAAGCTCTCTATACCAGTAAACATTTGGGCAAAAACAGAACCACGGTTTTTCAAGGGAAAAAACAGTCCGAAAAAGCAGCTTCTTCGGTTAGACCTTCCTGATTTCCACTGTATCAGCAAGGAATGCTTTTACCTCGCCAATGGGTACTTCCCTACGATGAAAAATACCAGCGGCAAGTGCTGCTTCGGCTCTGGTTTTACTGAATACTTCAAGGAAATGGTTTGCGTTACCTGCTCCGCTTGAGGCAATCACTGGAATGGTCACCGCATTTTTCACGCTGTTGATCAACTCCAGATCAAAGCCAGAGTTGGTACCATCCTTGTCAATGCAGTTGAGCAGAATTTCACCGGCGCCCAGTTGTTCACAAACGGTTGCCAGGGTGATTGCGTCCAGCTCACGGCCTTCCCGGCCACCTTTAATAGTACATTGATACCAGCAGTATTGTTCACCTTCAGGGCCGGGAAAATCCGTTGCAATGACATGGTGGGGTACAGCATCAGGAGAATCCACATATACCCGTCTCGGGTCAACTGAGATGACAACCGCCTGGTTACCATAGACCCGGGCAATCTGCTCAATCGAGCTCATTCCTGTGGCCTGACCAGATTGCAGAACCTGTTCCACAATAAGAACCGCATCTGATCCTATGGAAATCTTGTCTGCACCGGAGCGGAAATATTCTGACGCAACTTCAAGGGCTGTGTAGTGTTTACCGTTACAGTCAGTAAAATCGCGTATGCCTCCGCCAATGGTCAGGGGAACAAAAACATTCTTCGATGTTTTTTGGAGTACCTCCATCATGGGCATGTCCTGCAGAGGGAAATCTCTGAATGCGGTAATATTTAAAAAGGTGATCTCATCAGCCCCCTGTATATAATAATCCCGGGCAAGTTCAACTGGCCTGCCCAGATTTCGGACATCACCTTTTTCCCGCACATCGTATTGATCCCCTTTGGTGACGACCAGATCCCCCTGGTCATTTGACCGGACATCAAGGCAGGCAATAATGCGGCTGGCAAGCTGGGTGGTTTCCGGACAGTGCTGAGGAATAACAGCCTGACGGCTTGCGTCAAGAAAGTTTTCCAGAATCCTGAGTCCGGCCTGGCCACTTTTTTCCGGGTGAAACTGGGTGGCCACGATATTCCCTTTTTGGATGGAGCTGACAAATGTATAGCCGTAGTCCGTTGTTGTGAGCACATCATCAGGATCATCTGCCTCAACATGGAACGAATGCACAAAGTAGAGCTTTTCATCTCCTGTAAAGCCGTTAAAGATACGGGAAGGCTGCTTGACAGTAATACCGTTCCAGCCAATGTGGGGAACAGCACGATCTGTGGTAAATCTTTTTACCCTGCCCTTGAGAAACCCCAGTCCAGGCTCTTCAGGAGCTTCTTCACTGGATTCAAACAATGCCTGCAGGGCAACACATATCCCCAGAAAAGGGCGATCCGCAAGGAGATAGTTTTTTAACGGTTCAACAAGATGTTTATCACGCAATATCTGCATCATTGCCCCGTAATTCCCTACACCGGGGAAAACGAGTCGTTCAGCTTTTTCAATGTCTGAAGCTGTGTCAACAAGTTGTACTGTTTCGCCAAAACTCTCAAGCGCGTTAATAACAGACCTGACATTTCCGGCACCGTAATCAAGTAGAGTAATCATTTTTTTTTATGTTTTGCTCTGAAAGTCCAGATAACAGCGAGTCTGCCACGTCGCAGTGTTGGACGTTCATATTGTGGTAAAGAAATTCGAAGCAGGAATAGCGAAATCCGAATTTTGTATAATTTTCATGTAGCGACATTTACTTTTTTGCAGCTATTGACCAAACAGGTTCCAGTACAGTGTGGTCAGTCCGCTAAACTGGCCATCACTGCGAGAACTATGATGAAAAGATGTCATGCTGGCAAAAGCTCTCCTATACAACAGGATGAAAAAATGATACTTAGAGTGAATTGATACACAAGTCAAGGTAATTGGTCACAGGTACGCCATCTTTGTCCGGTTACACCCGTCCGCATAGAGGGCTATAGCGAACATGAGTAACCGGCCAGGAAAGTGTAGACTCCGAATCTGACGTATCGTACTATTTTTTTCATTTGTTAATTCTACCTTATTTACAGCTAAAATGCAGGCAATGCTTCTTGCAGCCGGTTTCGGAACCAGGTTGCGCCCCTATACGTTGGTCAAGCCAAAACCCCTTTTTCCAGTCCTTAATGTTGCACTTCTAGATATTTTACTGGAGAAACTTATCCTTGCAGGATGCAGCCGCATAGTCGTGAACTGTCATCATCTGGCAGCGCAGGTTGAGGCTGCAGTTGCTGATAGACCTGAGGTCGTGTTACAGTTTGAACCGGAGATTCTTGGAACAGGCGGCAGTCTGCGCCAGGCTTTGCCACTCTTTGATGATGGCCCGGTACTGGTGATGAACGGCGATATTTATCACAAGGTTGACCTGGATTTATTGATGGATTTTCATAATCACTCAGGCCTGCCCGTGACCATGGCCATGCATGATTATCCACGGTTTAACAGGGTGCAGGTGACGGGTGATCGGGTTGTTTCGTTTGGTGATGCCAGCGGGCAGCATGAGAAGGTCTCAACGCTTGCCTTCACAGGGATACATGTGCTTGAGCGTGAGATTATACAACAGATTCCTGACTCTGGTTTTTTCCATATTATTGATCTGTACAAAGAACTGGCCTCAGCAGCAGAGGTTGGGGGTAAGCGGGTGGATGGCAGCTTCTGGCGTGATATCGGCACTCCGGACGATTATCTGGAATTGCACCGTGAGCTTTTGCCGCACCCGCAGCAACAAGAGCAAGGGACTTGCTCCTGGCTTGTACATCCCAGTGCAAAACTTGCGCGTGATGTAAAGCTTGCAGATTGGGGGGTTATTGGCCCGGATGCTATTATCGGTGCTGGAGCCATACTCAGTCGCAGCGTTGTCTGGCAGGGAGCCATGGTCAAGGCGGGGCAACAGGTAATCGATGCAATTGTTTACCAGCAGGGATAGCTGTTTGGGTAAAGCATGTCCAGCCAGCTGGCTAGTGCCTGTCCCGAAATGGTCTTTTTGTCCGATCTCTGCGTCATGCTTAAAAAATACTGCTCGGAGGTAAGGTATAATGAGAAGGCTGGTTCTCGCGAGCTGTGATACAATCACGCTCAAAAA
>RKSL01000161.1 GCA_008633435.1 Candidatus Desulfobulbus rimicarensis
GACCACCATGGGGGCTGAAAAATAGGCGTTTACTTCATTATTGCGTAAAGGTGAAGCTGCAAAAGCTGTAAATGACGGCTTCTTAAGCCCATCAATAAAGGCTTGATATTCAGGGGCTTTTTTATTGCTATTAATTGAAAGGCCTTCTTTTATATACTTATCATTGGAATAAAGAACACGCCCACTTTTATCGATGAGAACGAGTGAGGCAAACTCATGGTTTGACATCCAGTTATTATAAAACTTAATAAATTTTTTCTTTGATGCTAAAGGAGTTGCAGGGTTAGAAAACAGCGGATAAGCACTCTTCTGCTGAGGACTTCTCGAAAAAATTCTTGCCAGTTTGATATGCTGATTGAGAAACACCATCAGCTCACGATGCTTCAGATCTCTAACCGAGGCAATACGATCATAAATCTTCTGCTGCATCATATCAATTGAGCTACTGAGCTCCTGAAGGTTCTCTGAGCGCTGAATAAAATATTCCTCCAGACTTTTCTCCTGGAGTTTACGCGTTGTTTCAAGAGCACTGAAAGATTGCTTCTCAAGAGCTGTGGAAGAACTCTTATATGCTACAGCTCCAATCACCAGCAAAGGGATCAGGGCAATCAAGAGAAGCCAAAACATCAACTTATTCCTGATACCCATTCCAGATGTTTTGTTTGTTACGACGCCAGTATTATTCTCCGCCATTTCCTACTCCTTTATAAAAATAACTCATTTTCCTTATTATCTAAAATGGACACCAGGTCAGGAACCACATAATAACTCTCTTCCAGCTGGTATGCTCCCATAACTAGAGATGGTTCAACGCCAATGCGTTGAGGGGATACAATCGAACTTTTCTCAGTCACCTCTATGATTTTGATTGTATCAGAAACACGAAAAACACATCGGACAAGATCGACCCCACCGTCCTGATCAAGCCCTCCCGATCGTACAACCATATATCGTTGAGATTCAGGCGAAACTGTCTGCTCAAAACCAAACCGTTTGTCAAGATCAACAACAGGCAGAACCAGTCCGCGCCAACTACAGATTCCATCGAGGAAATCTGGAGCAAAGGGTACTGAACGAATAGGGAATTCTGGCAGAATTTCCTCCACCTGACTGACAGTAAAAAGAAATAAAAGTGGATTATCCTCCACCTTTGCTTCTTCTGTCTCGACCACTACGGCCTGACTGGTCTTATCCCGGTGTTTTTTACTGGTTTCCATGCCCCTCCTCTAAATCCCTGTAGTAAAAACAAACTCAACAGGCTTATACCGAATGCTCTACTTGCCCGGACTTCTCTTGCAACTCCTTGATAATCATCTGCAAACCAGCCGCAGAAGTTACCCTGCATTTATGGAGTGTTTTAGTCACAACTTCATCCAAAGCGCTTTCCTCTACGCCCTGGATGAGACCAACAGACAGCTCACCTGCGACAAGCTCAAGCTCAGCAGGGCCGTCCCAGGAGAGATACTTTTCTATCGTCCAACAGACGACATCAGCAAATTCAGATTCAGTAAGTTCTTCACGTAAAACAACATCCTTCTCTACCGAAGAATCAGCAACGTCGTCGCTGTTAACTGGACTATTTTTTGTATTCTCTTCATTTACAGCGGGAACACTTTCTTCCTGAAACACATCAGCCTCAACAAGGCTCGCCCCCAGTACTTCTGCATCAGGAAATTCATCGTCAGAAGTTATGCTTGATTCTGTCAACTCTTCCAAAAACGATTGCTCTTTGTCGACTACTGTCTCTACAACTGTATCATCCCCTGCGGGGGTGTCCGCCGTGTTACTCTCATCTGAACACAACACTGAATTTTCGCAAGATGGATCTGCTCCGGCAGAGACATCGCCCGACATTTCTTCAGTAAGGATTTCATCTTTTTGAAGTATATCAGCTTCCATATTCCCGGAAAATGATTGCGGAGATAGCGTTACGGATGCCGAGTCAGGAAGCGTATCCCCAATATCGACTCCAATTTTTTCAACAACTCTTGCCAGGCCGTGAACATCAAGCTGTAGTACAGGCTGACCTGCATAAAAAAATATCTGCGGACAACATTCGGCTGCAAGAGCTGGATATAATGGCGGAAGATCAGAAAAGTGGGCAGGCATATCAATTTCGGTACCAATCCTGTCAACCTGCAAATCAGGAAGCCCTGTAGCTTCTTTCATCTGTAAAACAGTGCCATCCTCCACAGGGGCACAAGCTTGTTGTCTAAAGAATGACTCAAGATGCAGTGCTGGCCGACTGGTTTGTTGCAAGTCTTCGGGAGGATGAATTGCTTTTATGGCATCAGAATCCAGGCCTATTAAAAAATTACCGGCTTCAACCAGAGTTATTTTTTTCATGTTCACCGATTACCTTTTCTTTGCATTCTCAATAATTAATGAGGCTAATTTTTCAGCATCAAAAGGCTTGGTAACAAAACCACGAGCACCGAGTTGTCTTGCCTTGTCCTTGTATTTTTCAGCACTTCTTGAGGTCAGCATAAGCACAGGAATATCTCTGAGATCACTCTGAGACTGAAGCAGCTGAAGCACTTCAAACCCATTCATTCTGGGCATTTCAACGTCGAGCATCACAAGGTCAGGATGATGCTCCCTGATTTTTTCCAACCCGTCGACACCATCCACGGCAAGGACAGGAGTCCAACCTTGAGCTGTGATAAATTTACTCAACACTCTACGAATACTGATAGAGTCGTCCACAGCAAGAACGGTCAATGCAGCAACCTCATCTCCTACCCTCTGGCCTAAATCATCTATTCCCGCCTGCCGGGAACTTTTCTCCCTGTTGAACAGATCTTCAGTATGGAGAATCGGCATAAGATTTCCATCCCCCATAATGGTGACGCCAGCCACACAGGGAACAGAACGAAGATGAGAACCAAGACTCTTGAACACAAGTTCTCTATTGCCCAGGATTTCATCTACAACTAAAACCCCCCGTTTACCAGCGACTTTAACCACAACACCAAAACGAACTGCCTCTTTTGTATTCTTTCCTGAACCAAAACGACCAACCCGCCGCAGGCCCATGATTCTGTCAGGCCGTAAAACGGGTAGGATATCACCGTCAATATTAAGAGTTTGTTTTGATGATTCTTCTTTGGTCAACCGGAGAACCCGAGCAATATCACGCATTGGCACTGCAAATTTTTCCTGACTACAACTGATCAGCAAGGCTGGTAACTGCGCAACAGTAATGGGTAATAAAAAGAGAAAATCAGCACCTTTATTGGCAATGGTTGTCACTTCAATAGTTCCATGCAGCAAATCAACTGCATTTCTGACCACGTCCATGCCAACACCACGACCAGACATCTGGGTTACCTGGGTTCTAATGGAGAATCCCTGATTAAAAATAAGTCCGGCAAGTTCCTGGTCGCTCATCTGTTCAACCGCAAGATCCGGATACAATGTCAATGCCCGTTGTCGAATTGCCTCAAGATCAAGCCCACGACCATCATCAGACAGACGCAGGACAAACTGATTACCACGACGGGAACAGGCAATACGAATTGTTGCCTGTTCGAGTTTTCCAACAGCCTGGCGCTCTTTCTGAGTCTCAATACCGTGGTCAACTGAATTTCTCAGCATATGCATTAGAGGGTCAGCCAGGATATCCCACACATAACTATCCATCTCAATTTGGCCGCCCTCTACCACCAGGCGAACTGATTTTCCGGTGACCCGGGCAGATTCACGCACTGTTCGATACAGCCTGTTGGCGAGGGTTGAAAAAGGTGTCATCTGCACCCGTTTCATTTTGCTCTGCAGCTCGGCAAGCATTTTTCCCTGCCGCTCTAGATTTGCACGCCAGTCATCATGTACGTCTGTGGCCTGCCCACGGATAGAGTCAAGGTCAACTACAGCTTCGTTAAGAGAACGAATCAGAACGTTAAGTTCAGAGTAACGATCCATTTCAAGAGGATCAAACTCTTCAAGAATCCCATCTGCACCTGGAGTTCCCTCAGTGGGAGTGCCAAAATGAGGTATTGTTGCCAACTCGTACCCGGCCTCAAGGCTTGAGGCAATCCCTTTTAAACGGTTCAGGGTATTACCGAGTTCCTCCAGGGCAAACTGCATGGTTTGCATGGCATTTTCCGAAGTAGAAAGGCTGATAGCAACATCATCGCTCAACCCCATCACCTCGCCAATTTTATCAACACCCACCCGCAAGGTTTTCTTCCTTACCTTCTTTCGCTGCCCACCTGTCCCAGTTGCCTTAAAGGCTTTAGCCAGTTTAATCTCTCGACCGGATTTTTTTGAACTATCAGACCGCTGGCTGTCAGTGCCGGAAAGTATTTGTTGAAATAAAACCGATGCTTTCCTCTGACGATCAGTGACACTTCCTCCCAGGTTTTCCGCAAGCTGATCGAGAATTTCTGCCCCTTCAAGAAGAGCCTCAACAATTTCAGGGGAGAGATAATCATTGTTACCATGGAGCCAGTCCAAAAAATCTTCAAATTCATGTCCCCAGTCGACCAGGGGTTTAATGCCAACAACAGATGCAGCTCCCTTTATGTCATGGACGGATCGCCGTAAAGAATGCAAATCTGCTCGTTGAATCTCAGTGATGCGTATTTTGTCGGTTATTGACGTCGACAGCACATTCAGTTTACGGCTGATATTTTCCAGATGTTCTTCTGCTTCAACATTAAATATTTCAAGTAATTCTGTATCAATAGCGTGAGAATCAAGCTGAGAATCTGCTTCTTCAAGCTCTGTGTTAAATTCAATGACAGAAGGTTTTTGTCCACTGGCCTCCTGGCTCCGCCCCTGCATAATCGAATGAAAGATATCCTTGACCGCAGTTTCTTCGCTGCCATACTCTTCTTCTGGTTTGCGGGCAATATTTTCCAGAAGATCTGCGCCTTCAAGCATCGCCGAAACAATATCAGGAGAAAGAGCATCAGATTCATCGTGCAGCCAATCAAGAAAGTCTTCAAACTCATGCCCCCAACTTGCTACAGGTTCGATACCAATAACAGCAGCCGCTCCTTTCAGAGTATGAACTGAGCGTCGCAATGAATGGAGACTCTGTCGATGAGTGTCATCTACAGCAACAGTTTGGGTAATACTGGTTGAGAGATCATTGAGCTGGTCACCGATGTTTTCGAGATGTTCTTCAACCTCCT
>RKSL01000162.1 GCA_008633435.1 Candidatus Desulfobulbus rimicarensis
GCTTTTCAATGCTCTGGCTTGTGTGGTGTTGACTGTCTGCAGCAGGAGATTGTGTCTCAAGCACAAAAGGCGAACAGGGCTTCTCTGCATTGGCGGTACGTTTTTCCAGATCACTCTGCGATGTCTGCACATCATCAACATAGAGAAATCCTGTGCGTTCAAGGCCGATATCGACAAAAGCAGCCTGCATCCCGGGTAAAACTCTGACCACCCGTCCACAATAAATATTGCCGGTAAGTCCTTTTTCTGCCGGACGTTCGAGGTGAATTTCAAGAAGGTTTCCACTTTCGACAAGCGCGATACGATTTTCGTAAGGCGTTGCATTGATAAGAATGTCTGTGTACATTACTTTCCTGTTTCACGGCCTGGTGACGTGAGGATATAATCAAGTATTTTGTATAGTCTGGTCAATAAAATAGAATACCCTACTCCAGGAGAGTTTCCCAGCAGAAAGTATGCAATTTTGTAGAATCTTTCTTGTCTGTTGATGCAATGGTCTCTGTTATAATTCCTACCTATAATCGCGTTAGGTTTCTCGGCAGGGCATTGGCTTCTGTTGCCAGGCAAACCGTGGCGTGCCGCGAAATAGTTGTTGTTGATGATGGATCAACCGATGCAACAGCTGATCTGGTCAGCAGCTTTGCAAGTCAGTGCAGTCTGCCTGTCCGTTATTTTTTCCAGGAAAATAAAGGGGCTTCTGCAGCCAGAAATCTCGGAATTAATCAGGCTCGATCTGCCATGTGCTGTTTTCTCGATTCAGATGACTGGTGGGAAAAGCATAAATTATCCAGCCAGCTTACGGCCATGGCTGCCGAGCCGGATTATCTTCTTTCCCATACTCGGGAAACCTGGTTCCGCCACGGAAAACGGGTGAATCAAAAGAAAAAACATGCTCCGCCACATGGTGATATTTTTGCCCGTTCTCTGGGGATGTGTGTTGTCGGTATGTCCACAGTCATGGTGCGGCGTGAACTGTTTGACCGGTATGGCCTGTTTGATGAATCGCTTCTCTGTTGCGAAGATTATGATCTCTGGCTGCGGGTGAGCAGGAAAGAGCAGTTTTTACTGGTAAATGATCCTCTGACCTTAAAAGATGGTGGCCGGGATGATCAGTTGTCGGTAATACACCGGATGGGCATGGACACCTGGAGGATTCGTTCCCTGTGTTCACTTCTACAGCATTACCCGTTATCTCCGTTCCAGCTCGAATTGACCCGGGCAGAGTTGAAGAAAAAATGTACAATCTATGGCAATGGCTGTATTAAGCATGGCAGAGCTGAAGAAGGGCAGAAATATCTTGACCTGCCCGGACAATACAATAATGTGCAATCTGCAGTTCTTGAGCCTGGCCATCCTGTGCAATGTCCTGAGTTGTTTTGATGCTCTTTCCATAGCCATGGAACGGCTGATACCATTGTGCAGGCATGTAGACTATTAACAGAGAAAAATTGTGTCATACGGTAATCCGTCTCAATATATCAAGTACCTCTACGTCACTGAAGAGTGCCGTGACAGCGAGTATGCAAGCCAGATTATCCGCAACTCCAAATTGCCGGTAACTGTTATCGGCAACCGCGAGCATCCGACTCTTGCTGGCAGGTATCCGCAAAATCTTACTGAAGGAAAACACCATTTACTGCTCTGTCGCAATCGGGGCCAGTTTTTTAAGCCCTGTCCCGCAACCCGAGAATACACCTGCTGTGAATACCAGGTCCTCAACATCGGCATGGGGTGTCCCATGGATTGTGTCTACTGTATTTTGCAGGCCTATCTAAATAATCCCTGGATCAGTTTTTTTGTGAATGTGGAGGATATGTTTGCAGAGCTTGATCAGGCTTTTGCCACATATCCTGAGACGTTTTTCCGCATTGGTACCGGTGAATTTGCCGACAGTCTGGCTTTGGACAGTCTTACCTGTTTCAGTCCTTTGCTGGTCAACTACATGCGGGATAAAACTACGGCAGTGCTGGAGCTGAAGTCCAAATCTGTGGTTATTGAAAATCTCCAGGGGCTTGACCATGGCGGCCGCACTCTGGTGGCATGGTCGTTAAACAGCCCTCCCATCATGGAGCAGGAGGAGATTCGGACAGCCTCTTTAGAAGAGCGGCTGGCTGCTGCTGCCAAATGCGCTGACTGGGGCTACCAGCTGGCCTTCCATTTTGATCCCATTATCTGGCATGACGGTTGGCAGGAAGGTTACAGATCAACCATACGGCGGCTTTTTGAGGTAGTTCCGGCTGAAAGAATTGCCTGGATAAGTCTGGGGGCGTTGCGCTATCTGCCTTCCCTGAAGGCTATTGCCGGAGGTCGGTTTCCCGGGTCAACCTTTTTTTATGAGGAGTTTATCGATGGCCTGGATGGGAAATCCCGCTATTTCAGAAGCCAACGGGTGGAAATGTATAAGCTGATTGCCGATGAACTTGCGAGATTTGTTGCCCCGAAAACCTGCGTCTATTTCTGTATGGAAAGCGAAGCAATCTGGAAAGAGGTCTTTGGCTACACCGCTGAAGACAGGGGCGGTTTACGTGCCATGCTTGATCAAAGTGTCAGGTAATGGTTGCCTGCAAATAGTCTTTTTCCGGTATCTGATCTCAAATAAAAACCTGATTTTTCAAGGCTGTTTCTACTCAATCCTTATGGCATTTTTTAGAGTTTTTGTAGTATAAGAAGAGTAATTCTTTATTCAGGCCACCTTGAAAAATTGCCTTTTCGCCCGATCTCTGCGTCACAGNNAAAATGCTCACATATGACTAATATGCTGCGCTTTTTAATTTTCCTGTTCCTTGACCTCGAACGAAAACTCTAATTTTTCAAGGCACCCTTCAATTAATAAACTGGCAGGTGAATTATGATTAACAAAGCGATCTTAATCGGTAATCTCGGGGCAGATCCTGAACTCCGATATACCCAGAGTGGAACCCCTGTGGCAAGTTTTACTGTTGCGACAACAAGGCGATGGAAAGATAAGGATGGCCAGCAGCAGGAAGAAACTGAATGGCATAAAATCGTTGCATGGAGTCGACTTGCAGAAATTTGTGGTGAGTATCTCAATAAAGGCTCTAAGGTCTATATTGAAGGGCGGCTGCAGACCAGAAAATGGCAGGATCAGAACGGGAATGACCGATGGACAACAGAAATTGTTGCCCAGGAAATGAAAATGCTCTCCCCCCGTGGCGAAAGCAGCGGCGGCGGCTATGGTGGAGGAGGTGGTGGTGGCGGTTATGATCCTGGCCCGGCAGCAGGTGGTGGCGCAGGTTCAGGCGGCGGCTATGGTGATGATTCATATTCAGCAGGCAGTGGCAGCACAGGTAATGATGTTCCTTTTTAATTCCCGGTTTTGCCGTTGATATCGGAGCGCATATTGCGTTCAGACATCTCTTATTTACGCTGGTTCTTCGATGCCGTCGAAGGAGTTGAAGTTAGTGCTTGTCCAGAAATGAGCAATTTCTTTCAAAATCAGGTAAGCACAGAATCCGAGGACTGCGAAAAAAATAAGCGCAGGCTATACAAGATATCGGAGTCGACGCTTACCTCCGAGCAGTATTTTTTGGGCATGACGCAGAGTTTGGGCGAAAGAGCCATTTCTGGACAGGCACAAGTTCACTTGGGTATTTGGAATGAGATACCCGGTTTTGAGTTGCCTTTGCTGCCGATCAAAAAATGGAGTAGCGGCAGGTTCTCTTTCAAACCTGCCGTTCTTCCTCCCTCTTTCAGTTTCTTCAGCTGACCTTGATGTCTGTTTGCAACCATTGACGATTTGATTACCCCTGCGATACTACGCTTGCAGTGCGAGTATTTTTATAAAAACAGGTTCGTCAAATAGACATTTTTTGATTCGTTCTTATAGTATCTTTTGTGTTTTCTTATGGTTGTCTAGAAAAGTATTTTTAATCGAGATAATAGTGATATGGGATATTATAAGACTCTTGGCGTGGAAAAAAATGCCACTGCAGACCAAATTAAAAAGGCCTATCGTAAACTGGCGGTTAAATTTCATCCGGATAAGAATCCTGATGATAAAGAGGCCGAAGCCAAATTCAAAAAAATTAGTGAGGCGTATGCGGTTTTATCTGATGCCAAAAAACGGCAGGAATATGACACCTATGGTTCTGCCGGATTCCAGCAACGGTACTCACAGGAAGATATCTTCCGAGGCTTTGATGTTAATGATATTTTGAACCAGTTTGGTTTTGGTGGCGGTTCTTTCCGCACCGGCTCGTTTCGAACCCATCCTGGAGGGGGCGGGGCTAATCCCTTTGGCGACCTGTTTGGCCAGGCAGCTGGTGGCTGTGGTGGCGGCGGGTGCAGGCCTCAACCAACAAAGGGAGCAGACCATACTTATGAGCTGGCTATTTCTCTTGAGGATGTTTTACAGGGGGCAAACAAGAATATTGCGTTGCGTCAGGGGGCAGGCTCCCAGAACATTTCAGTCAAGGTTCCCAAAGGTATTGAGTCTGGCAAGAAACTTCGTTTAACCGGTAAAGGTGCGCCGTCAAGTTCCGGAGGGGCACCAGGTGATCTGTTTTTAAAAATTACAGTTCAGCCACATCCCCTGTTTACCCGTGATGGCAATAACCTGATCATGGAAAAGAAAATTCCTTTCAGTGCAGCCTGTCTGGGTACCAGTGTTGAGATTACGACCCTTGAAGGGAAAAAATTTAAGGTTAAAGTGCCGGCCGGGGTTCAGCAGGAAGCAAAACTGAGAATTAAAGGGCATGGTTTACCCTCTGGCCCCATGGGGGCACGAGGGGATATTTTTGTAAAAATATTAGTGTTGATCCCCAGGGAACTTTCTGCAGAACAGGAAAAGATTGTGAACAAACTTGCTGAAGTTGGGTTGTGATCTGCTGATTTTCTAGTTTTTAGTATTTTATATTTTACGCTGAAAAAGACAAGCCAGGTTGCAGGCAAGATGGTTGCAACCTGGCTTTTTTTATCCGGTAGTCGCCGTACCAGGAAGGATAAATCCGAAACAGGAATATCGAAATTCGAAACAATTTTTTTCTCTTGCTGGCTGTATGGAAAAACCTGTGTGCATCTGGGTTCAGCCATGTTGTTTTATGTCGAAGGTGAATTAGAGACAGCTATTTTTTTCGGGTCATTTTTTTCCAGGAATCACGCAGGGTAACAATGCGGTTAAACACAGGATGTTCCGTCGTGGAATCAAGGCTGTCCAGGCAGAAATATCCCTGGCGTTCAAACTGGAAACGGTCTTCCATGGTTGCCTTTGCAAGCGTTGGCTCAAGGATACTGGTGTGCAGAGTGTTGAGCGAATCAGGATTTAAAAATTCCGTAAAATCCTTCTCTTTATCCATATCAGGATGTTCAGCTGTAAACAGACGGTCATAAAGCCGGATCTCGGCTGGAATACCGTGGCGGGCGGAGACCCAGTGGATAGTCCCCTTAACCTTGCGGCCATCAGGGGCAGAGCCACCTCTTGTTTCCGGATCATACGTACAGCGCAGCTCGACCACCTTGCCGTTTTCATCTTTGATTACTTCCTGGCAGGTCACAAGATAGGCGTAGCGAAGGCGCACTTCACGGCCAACGGAAAGCCGAAAGAATTTCCGGGGCGCATCTTCCATGAAATCGGTCTCTTCAACATATATTTCACGGCAGAAAGGCACCATTCGGGTACCCATTTCAGGCTTTTGCGGATGGTTCTGGGCCACAAGTTCTTCTTCCTGATCTTCCGGGTAATTGGTAATAACCACTTTGAGCGGGCGTAAAACCCCGAGAACCCTTGGGGCGTGTTCATTTAAGTCATCACGGATAGCATTTTCGAGCACCCCCATATCAATCCAGGAATCGCGTTTACCCATGCCGATAACAGCGCAAAAATTGCGGATGGAAGCAGGCGTGTAGCCACGGCGACGCAGCCCGGAAATGGTGAGCATGCGCGGATCATCCCAGCCCAGGACATGGTTTTTTTCAACAAGCTGGAGCAGTTTTCGTTTGCTCATCACGGTATAGTTGATATTGAGGCGGGCAAACTCGTACTGGCGAGGATGACAAGGGGTTTCCAGTGTGTCCAGAACCCAGTCATACAGCGGGCGATTGTTTTCAAATTCCAGGGTGCAGAGCGAATGGGTGATTTTTTCCAGCATGTCTGAGAGGCAGTGGCAGAAATCATACATGGGATAAATACACCAGGTATCTCCAGTACGGTGATGGCTGGTTTTCATTATCCGGTAAATAACAGGATCACGCATTAAAATGTTGGGGGAGGCCATATCTATTTTGGCCCGCAATGCACAGGTTCCCTCGTCCAGTTCGCCGTTTTTCATCTGCTCAAAAAGAACCAGGTTTTCTTCAACAGTTCGATCCCGATAGGGGCTGTTTTTACCAGGTTCAGTAAGGGTTCCCCGGTATTCGCGCATTTCATCGGCATTAAGATGACAGACATATGCCTTGCCCCGGCCAATCAGCTGGATCGCAAAATCGTAGAGCTGCTCAAAATAATCAGAGGCATAGTAGAGATGTTCTCCCCAGTCAAAACCCAGCCAGTGAACATCTGCTTTGATGGCTTCAACATATTCTGTGGATTCCTTGCCTGGATTGGTATCATCAAAGCGGAGATGGCATGTTGCGTTGTTTTCCCGGGCAATACCAAAATTCAAACAGATTGATTTTGCATGGCCAATATGAAGGAAACCATTGGGCTCCGGGGGAAACCTGGTCACTATGGTTCTATGTTTACCAGATTTGAGATCATCAGCAATAATCTGGCGGATAAAATCAACTGGTTTTTCAGGCGTGTTATCAGTTGTCATAATAGTATTGTGCTTTTCTAAATGAATTATAAAAGGCAAATGTGCTAGTCTTTTCAAGCAGATGCAAGAGCTCAGCTTTCTCTATATAGATGGTCAATGTCTGAGAGCCGTTGAACGACGCGTTCCTTGCCGATTGCCATGAGAATATCAAACATTCCCGGGCCGGCAAGCTGCCCGGTCAGGGCAGTACGCATACCATTAATGAGAATACCTGGTTTGATGTCAAGTTCTTCGGCAAGTGCACGGGTAAGTGTTTCTGCCTGTTCTTTATCAAAGTTGTCAAGTGCTGCAAAGCGTTCTGCCAGCAGGGGCAGCCATTTCTTGAGATCAGGGTGTTTGAGAATGTTCTTTTTAAGGGGCTTGGCCTCCACCTGATAATCTTCAGCAAAATAGGCTCTGCCCAGTGTGGCGAAGTCGCAAATTGTGTGGAAACGATCGCGAATAAGGTCAATGGTTTCTAAAAACCATTGACGTTTATCTACCTCATATTTTTCGTTCCAGATGCCATTTTTAATAAAGTCAGCTTTGATAAGCTCGGCAAGCTGCTCAATGTCCATAGTACGCAGATAATGCTCATTTATGGAAATCAGCTTGGGGTCAGTAAAGAATTTTGCATTACCCTTTTGATAATTAAAAACCGAATTGACTTTACCAATCCGTTCCAGGGTAAAGGTTTCGATCAACTCTTCACGACTGAAAATTTCCTGATCCGTACCTGGGTTCCAACCCAGTAATGCTAAAAAATTGCACAAGGCCCAGGGGATAAATCCTTTTTCCCTGTAAAATTGGACAGCAACGATTTCACCGTGGCTGCGTTTGGAAATTTTTCGTTTCTGCAGATCAAGAGTCAGGGGCATATGGGCAAACACCGGGATCTCTGCACCGAGTGCCTGGTAGAGAAGCACCTGGCGGGTGGTGTTGCTCATGTGATCCTGGCCACGGATGATATGGGATATGCGGTCGCGGATATCATCGACCACATTACAGAGCAGGTAGAGTGGCTTGCCGTTTGATCGGACAATAACAAAGTCTTCAATGTCATCAAAACTCCGCTCGATGGTACCAAGAACTTTATCATCATACGCCACTTTTCCGTCGATTTGTGGAACCTTAAAACGGATTACATAGGGAACCTCCTGTGCCTCTTTGGCTGCAATTTCCTCTGGGCTGAGATGGCGGCAGGTCCCGTCGTAACGGACATCTTTTTTGGCAGCCATGGCTGCCTCTCTTTTGGTGTCCAGCTCTTCTTTGGTGCAAAAACATTTGTAGGCATGGCCCGACTCAAGCAGCTGGCTGGCTGCATGGGTGTGGTCATCGGAAAACTCAGTCTGGAAATAGGGCCCTTCATCCCAATCCAGGCCAAGCCAGTTCATGCCATCAATAATACCTTCTATGGATTCCTGGGTAGATCGTTCCGCGTCAGTGTCTTCGATGCGCAGGATAAGTTTGCCACCATTTTTTCTGGCCCATAACCAGTTCAGCAGGGCAGTACGGGCACCACCGATGTGAAGATATCCTGTGGGGCTTGGTGGGAAACGGACTCTAACCTCTGTCATAATGTGCTCCTTTAATTCTATAGAAAATCACCACAGCGGCCGGATCCGGGTTTGCCGCCTGTAGGACTTTTGTATTGTATGCAGTGTACAATGGGGGTATACTGCTTTCTTTGCAATGAAAAATCAACATATTTTCTGATTTTGAATCTGCAGACAGGGGAGAGTTATGAAGGTGCTGATCAGTGATAATCTCGCACCCGTGGGCGAACAAATTTTAAAAAACGCAGGTATTGATGTTGATGTCAAAACCGGACTGCCCCCTGAAGAGTTAAAAGCGATAATCCCTGACTACGATGGTCTGGTTATTCGCAGTGCCACCAAAGTGCGTGCCGATCTTATCGAGGCGGCGACCAGGCTCAAGGCTGTTGGCAGAGCTGGGATTGGTCTGGATAATGTCGATATTCCCACTGCCAGCGAAAAGGGCATTGTAGTAATGAATGCCCCTGACGGCAATGCCACCACTGCAGCTGAACATGCCATTGCCATGATGATGGCTCTTGCCAGAAATATTCCCCAGGCCACAGCATCCATGAAGGCCGGTCATTGGGAGAAAAAGCGTTTCATGGGGCGCGAAGTCACTGACAAAACTTTGGGTATTGTCGGCATTGGCCGGATAGGTTCTCTTGTGGCCAATCGTGCCCAGGGGCTGAAGATGAAGGTCATAGCCTTTGATCCGTTCATGCCTGCTGAGCTGGTGCAGCAACATGGTGTTGAACTGGTCGATTTGTTTGAACTGGCGCACAACGCTGACTTTGTTTCCGTTCATACCCCGTTGACCAAAGATACTCACCATCTTCTTTCCACTGAGTTTTTTTCCCAGATGAAAAATGAGGCCATGTTTATTGACTGCGCAAGAGGTGGCGTGCTTGATGAAGAGGCATTGTATGAAGCCCTGCAAAATGGTCGTCTTGCCGGAGCTGCTCTGGATGTCTTTGAAAAGGAACCGACAAACCTTGATGCGACCCCTTTACTTGGGCTGGATAATTGTATTTGTACTCCACATCTTGGCGCATCAACTGCTGAGGCTCAGGAAAATGTTGCCTGCGCAATAGCGGAGCAGATGGCTGATTATCTGCTGAAAGGCGTAGTTCGTCATGCCGTCAATATGCCCTCTGTCAGTGATGAGGTTCTGGCGGAAATCGGCCCGTATATCACCCTTGGTGAACTGCTTGGCTCCCTGCACATGCAGATCAGTAAAGGGAGTGTTGAAGAGGTCAATGTAGAATTTTGCGGTGAGCTTGCCGCTCAGGAGACGAGTTCGGTAACCATTGCTTTTTTGAAAGGATTATTTACCCCTATTCTCCAGGATGCAGTAAATTTTGTTAATGCTCCGCTTATAGCCAAAGAGCGAGGCATCCGTGTGGTTGAGGCAAAAACCAGCCAGTCAACCGATTTTACCAGTCTTGTCCGGGTTACTGTTAAAACCAGCAAGGGCGGTAATATGCTTGCCGGCACTGTCTTTGGCAAGCAGGAACCCCGGCTGGTCAGGTTGAATTCGTTTGGTCTTGAAGCACTTCCTGCGGGAGCTATGCTGCTTGTCTATAATACAAATGTTCCCGGTGTGATTGGGGCTTTGGGAAGTACGCTTGGCCAGGGTGGAATAAATATCTCCAGAATGACTGTTGGCCATAAAAAGGCCTCTGAGCAGAACATTATCCTGCTCAATACAGATACTCTGGTTTCCAGAGAACTTCTGGAGGAAGTGTTGGAGTTAGCTCATATTGATGATGCGCTGGCTCTGCAATTGCCTGCATTGGATAACTGATACGGGTGCTGGCAATCTGAAAACCATTGAGTGCAGCTGAAAATTTATGTTTTTTGATCTGAAAATCGGGTTTCGCGATGTTTATAGCGTAACCTGTCGATTTTCATATTTTGTTGTGCCGTCAAGGCATGGCGGTTTATCAATCTTTAATTGAGCAGGCCTATGAGTGAGCTGGAAAATGACTGTGGATGTCCGGATGGAAAGGTACGTAACAAGGATGGAAAATGTGTTTTACCTGCAGTTTCCTTTATGACATTTATTTTATCGCTGAACACGACTGCTCTGTTTCATCTGGGTGAACTGGCTCATCCAGATGATGGTAAAAAGCGTGTAGATCTTGACCTTGCAAAGCATACCATTGATACCCTGGCAATGCTTGCCGAGAAAACAACAGGCAATCTTGATGCCCAGGAAAACGAATTGTTGACCAAGGTTGTTTATGAATTGAAAATGCGCTTTATCAAATTTTCGGAAACTGCAAGGTAAACGGTAATTATCCATGGCCGCACAGCATATCTGTTTTGATGCGCCAGCCAAGATAAATCTCTACTTGAAGATTTTACGGCGTCGGGCCGATGGCTACCATGAGCTGCAAACGCTCATGCAGAAACTGGCTCTTTACGATCACCTGCAGATTTCCCTGAAGTCGTCAGCAGGGATCAGTCTTGATTGTGGTCAGTCCGGGCTTCCGGAAGACGAGAATAATATTATTTTTCGGGCAGCTACTCTCTTCCTGAGTTCTACCAGAAGGAAAAACCAGGGGCTGAAAATAGTTTTGCAGAAAAAAATCCCTGTAGCAGCTGGTCTTGGTGGTGGGTCAAGCGATGCCGCCGCTGTACTGCTTTCTTTAAACACTTTGCTTGAAACAGGATGCTCCCGGGCTGAGCTTGCTGCCCTGGGATTGCAACTTGGCGCAGATGTGCCATTGTTTGTTTATGATATGGCTGCTGCCTGGGCAACAGGGATAGGCGAGAAGCTTGAGCAGGCTCTCCCCCTGGCGCATTTTCAGGTCGTTTTAGTAAATCCTGGATTTTTTGTATCAACGAAATGGGTCTATGAGACTTTTGCATTGACATTAGAAGAAAATATTTTTAACCTATATAGCTCGCAAAACGAAGTAAAAAATAAAAACGAGAAAAAAGATTATTTGGAAGTCGGATCTTTCTGTTCTTCGCCTTTTAAGCCGCAGGAACTGCTGAATGATCTTGAGAAGATAACAGCTGGCAAGTTTAGTGTTATCAATGAAATAAAGGAAAAGATGCATGCCGCCGGTGCTGTTGGCGCCATGATGTCCGGGTCAGGGCCGACCGTGTTTGGGCTGTTCCCTGCATCGGAAGCGGAAAAGGCAGCCCATTGCTGCCGACAATTACAACAGGAATTTGATCAGGTGTATCTGGTCAATCCTCTTTCCTGATAACCAGCATGGCAATCATGGTGCTGCGAAATAATGACTAATTATCAGCAACTGAGGATATCAGAGAGTTACAGGAGCGTTTATGGACTGGGGCGTCGTCAAGCGGTAAGACACAAGGTTTTGATCCTTGCATTCGGGGGTTCGAATCCCTCCGCCCCAGCCAGTTGAGGCCGTGGATGCAGTTTTCTTTTATATTTTGATGGAATGAGGCACTGAATATGCCAAACATAATTAAGGTTTTTACTGGTAACGCCAACCCTGCTATTGCCAGGGAAATCTGTAATTATCTTGATCTGCCTTTGTCAGAAGCAGAAGTGAAAAATTTTAGTGACGGCGAAATATCAGTGGAGATTGGCGAGAATGTTCGCGGTGCTGATGTGTTTGTCATTCAGCCTACCTGTACGCCTGTCAATGATCATCTCATGGAACTGCTCATCATGGTGGATGCGTTGCGTAGAGCATCGGCCAGACGAATCACAGCAGTCATTCCTTATTATGGTTATGCCCGTCAGGATCGTAAAGTCCGACCACGGGTGCCGATTACTGCCAAAGCCGTTGCGGAAATGTTGATGGCAGTAGGAACAAGACGGGTGTTGTGCATGGATCTCCATGCCGGCCAGATCCAGGGATTTTTTAATATTCCTGTTGATCATCTCTATTCAGCACCGGTCTTGCTTAAACATATTCGGGCAAATTTTGATGACGTCGTTATGGTCTCGCCTGATGCGGGCGGTGTTGAACGTACTCGTGCCTTTGCGAAACGTCTTAATGCTGACCTTGCCATTATTGATAAACGTCGTGAACGGGCCAATGAGTGCGAGGCAATGCACGTAATTGGCGATGTTTCAGGTAAAACGGCCATTCTTCTCGATGACATGGTCGATACAGCCGGTACCCTTTGCGGTGCGGCTTCAAAACTTAAAGAACGTGGTGCCAAAGAAGTTCATGCCTGCTGTTCTCATGCAGTGCTTTCAGGCCCTGCCATTGAAAGACTTAATGATTCGGAAATAAAATCATTGGTCGTAACAAATTCTATTCCTCTTGGTGAAAAAGAGGATAAGTGTGATAAAATTACAGTGCTGTCGGTTGGTAAACTCCTTGGTGAGGCGATTAGCCGTATCCATTCTGAAGATTCTGTCAGCTATCTGTTTGTGTAAAATTTAGAAGAGTCAAGAGAGACTATCTTTGAAAGAATCCCGCATGACGGGAGGAGGAAGACAATGATACAGGTTGATATACCAGCATCAGTACGCACGGTTTTTGGAAAATGTGAGAATCGTCGTTTACGTATGGATAAGAAAACACCGGCAGTGGTATACAGCAAAGGTGAAGACGCGGTTGCCTTGCAGTTTGATGAAGGAACTTTGTATAAAAACCTGCTGTTTATCCATGGACGTAATGCTGTGGTAACCCTTGATGTAGAAGGGGACAGTAAGGGGAAACGCCATGTCCTGGTTCAGGAAATTCAAAAAGATCCGGTTGTTGAACGAGTGCTCCATGTTGATTTTCTCGAGATCGAAATTGATGAGCCTGCCGATTTTGTGGTTCCATTGAAATATACCGGTGTTGCCAAAGGTGTTGATCTTGGCGGTGAGCTACAGACCAGTATAAATGCTGTGACCTTAAATGGTCGTCCGCTGGATATTCCAGATGAGATTGAAGTGGATATTACTCACCTTGAGCGTGGTGGTGATCCAATCAGCTGCGGGGACTTGTCAATTGCTGATAACCTGAGCTTGAAAAACGATCCTGCTGCCCGTTGTGTATGGGTCATTTGAAACACTTGCAGCACAGCTTTCTGTAGTTAAGGAGTAGCCTTGAGAAAGGGGTAAGACAGGAGCCGAAAGAGCAGTAGCTCTTTCGGCTTTTTGTGTTTCAAGGGTAACTCTCCATGGGTAACAACTCTGTGTTGTATTACCCACGATCAGTTACGTTTCAGGGGTAAAAGGTTTATGTGCAGGCGAGGAGTAAAAGTATGGCTGGTTCAGGGTATCTGATTGTCGGGCTTGGTAACCCTGGCAGAAAATATGAGTTAACCCGGCATAATGTTGGTTTTCTTGCGGTAGATTATTTTGCAGACCAGCACAAGTATTCTCTGCGATCAACAAAATGGCAGGCTGAATTTTGTCGTGAACGTCTTGCCGGTCAGTCAGTGCTCCTTGTCAAGCCGCAGACATACATGAATAAGTCTGGTCAGTCTGTGGCCCGTTTTGCTGATTTTTATAAAATCTTACCTGAAAATATCTGTGTTATCCATGATGATCTTGATTTGCCTGCCGGTCGGATTAAAGTCGTGGCAAAGGGTGGTGCTGGTGGGCATAATGGTATTCGCTCAGTTATCAGCCAACTGGGAACAGCAGAGTTTACTCGATTGAAGATTGGTATAGGGCGTCCGCCTCGAAATGATAAAGGAGACGGCATACCCGTTGATAAATATGTACTGTCCACATTAACCAGAGAAGATATTGCTGTCTTAAACGAGCGACTTCCTCTTGTGGGAGAGGCTTTGGAACTCTTTATACAAGAGGGAGTATCCTCTTGTATGAATAGTATTAATGGTCGTTAACAGTCAGCTTGTACTGCCAGAGAGTGACTTTTGTGATGATCGCTTAAAAGCGACGGCTATTTTGCGAAATTTATAGAAATAGAGTATACTAGCAAATTCAAGGTTTAGAGTTCCCCTCTTAAAGTGTTTAATGAGTTGTCAGGTGCGATATGAGTGAAGGTGAAGCAAACCCGTTGTTTGTAGCAGGTGATATGGCCGTTTATCCGGCACACGGTGTCGGGCAGATTAAAGCTATTGAAAAGCAGACCATTGGTGGGGTTGATCAGGCGTTCTACGTCATGAAAATTCTTGACAATGACATGACAATTATGATCCCCACTGCTACCAGTGAAAATGTCGGGCTGCGGGCAATTATCTCCAAAGAAGAAGTAAAAAAGGTGCTGGATATTCTCAAAGAGCGTGATATTAAAATCAGCTCCCAGACCTGGAACAGACGCTATCGCGATTACATGGAAAAGATTAAAACCGGCTCTGTGTATGAAGTGGCAGCGGTTTTGCGGGATCTCTTTCTGTTACGGGTGGACAAAGATCTTTCCTACGGTGAAAGAAAAATGATGGACACAGCCAAGAGTTTATTGGTGAAAGAAATTTCTTTGGCGAAAAATATTGATGAAGAGAAGGTAGAAAAACAGATTGAGAAACTCTTCAGCTGATTCTGCCTCTTTCTGCTGTCTTGTAACCGTTCACCGGGGCGCTATGAACTTGGCATTACCTCTTCATTGTAAACGTTCACCAGCCCCATCTTCGTCCGATCAGGCCTCCTCGCATAGCGGGCTATCGGAGTCTCCGCTTACCTGACTCGTCGGCCTGCTTGAACGAACATGGGGCACTGGTGAACGTTTACGCTGTCTTTTTGGGCGGAGAAGTGTATGGCTGTCACAGCAAAGCCTTGGCAGGGCACCTTCACAATTCGGGATAATCATTGTAGCCAGCGTCTGGATCATTTTCTGGTTCGCACTCTTGACGACTGTTCACGTGCTCAAATCGGCAAACTTATTCGTTCCGGCCACATTCGGGTCAACACTCACTGCGTAAAGCCCGGGTATAAGCTTAAAAAAAATGATCACATAGCTGTGGAGATTCCTGTTGCCCCAGCTGCCTCTTTTGCTCCTCAATCTGTGTATTTTAAAGTCATTTACGAGGATGAGCATCTGGCCGTTATCAGTAAACCTCCAGGATTAGTCGTCCACCCGGCCGCAGGACATCTTGATGGCACTCTGGTTAACGGTTTACTCCATCGTTATGCAACCCTTCCCGGAATGGAAGACAATCGCCCTGGAATTGTTCATCGGCTCGATAAGGACACCTCTGGAATCATGCTGGTTGCCCGTACAGAGTCTGTGCGGCGTAAGCTTGCCGCAGCTTTCAAGAATCGCTTAATTTGTAAGTCATACCGGGCAATACTGTTGCGCAGCCCATCTGAGTTGACAGGGAAGATTGTTGCCCCCATTGGTCGGCATCCTGTTAAGCGGAAAAAGATGGCAATACGTCCTGACCATGGCAGATATGCCGCTACACGCTGGAAAATTATCCAGGCGTTTACAAATGGTTTATGTCTTGCCGAAATTTATATTGAAACCGGACGCACTCATCAGATACGGGTTCATATGTCGTCTTTGGGGGCTGCTGTGGCTGGCGATCCATTATATGGTGGCAAGGTGGCAGCTGCTGCAGGTGTGCAGCCAGAGCGTCAACTTCTCCACGCAGCGACCCTTGGTTTTACTCATCCTGTAACAGATGAAAAATGCCGGTTCTCTGCTCCATTATGGGACGATATGCAGCAGGTTCTTGATTTGTTGAGAAGAGAGTATACCTGTGAGGGGTGAACAAGCCAGGGTGATTGGCATAACCGGTGGTATAGGCACTGGCAAGAGTAGGGTCGCCAGGTATCTTGCCCAACGGTGTCTGGTTGAGCGTGTTGATCTTGATAATATCTGCAGAAAATTACTGGCACCAGGGGCTGCTGGCTTAAGGGCTATAAGCAATGCATTTGGAGCTGTTTTTTTTACGGCGTCCGGGGAACTTGACAGGGTCGCATTTCGTAGAGCACTTTTTGCTGATGACAAGTTAAGAACCCAAGTGGATGCACTCCTGCACCCCCTTGCCCGTGAAGCCATGAAACAACAGATTGCCGGATGCCAGGGGATGGTGTTTGTTGAGATACCTCTGCTGTTTGAGGCAAAATGGCAACAGGATGTGGATGCTGTTATTGTTGTAGCAGCAGATACAAACGAGCAGGTAAAGAGAATTATCCAGCGTGACAAGGTGACTGAAAAGCAGGCATTGCAGTCTATTGCATCTCAGTTGCCTTTGCAGGATAAAATAGCCATGGCTCACCATGTGGTCGATAATTCAGGGGCATGGCAATCAACTTGTCATCAGCTTGATCAATTGGCAGAAACCTTGGGGTGCAAGGACTAAATATTTTTTTAATCGGGTGAGCAAAAACACTTGACAGGAGCCTTGGAAACAAATATTTAGTTAATTGAAAAGACCTAAAACGTATCGATGACTGTCTGTCGATTTCACGTTCTGATATTTCATATACATGAGTACAGCCTGGATGTGTGAGTCACAGGCAATAAATATATTCTTTCTTAACAACTACCGTATCCTTCAGGATTTATCCTTCCAATTTA
>RKSL01000163.1 GCA_008633435.1 Candidatus Desulfobulbus rimicarensis
GATTCCACCTGTTGCTTTTGCTTTGACCTGAAAGCGCAGCATCTACCAACCTGCCACGCCGCAGTGCCCCACCTTCATAGCTTTCTGTGGCTGGAGAATATGGTTCAGCCAAGCTGGTTTATCAAAAAATACCCCCCGACCCATCATCCAATAACCACAATACAGAATTTACCCAATCAAGAACAATAGTGTACAGGATTACTCAAAATACTGCTACTTTCCAACAGGAAATTTCTATTATTACCAGATCTTTTCACTGCACCAGAGTCAATAATTATTCCCAATTACCTTGACAATTCAGCTCAACTCTTGTAAATTTTTCACCACATAGTGCAGCTCCTGCAACGTTGCTAACATACTGCACACTCACCCCACCCTCAATGCAATGGAGGAACCCTTATGAAAAGCAAGGATTTCAAAAAATTCCTTGCCAGCCTGGGCGTAGCCGGACTTATCAGTGCCGGCGGCATCACCCTGCCAGGAGCACATGCTTCAGGCAGCGGTTGAGGCCAAGCACCCAGTGCAGGTAGCACTGACAAGGTCGAAAAAGCTGCTGGCAGTGGCTGAGGCGGCACCAAACAAAGCGCCGTGAGCGCTGCAAAGGAAAAAGCCAAAGACATGGCCAGAGAAGCAACAGATGCAGCAGTTAAGGCAAAAGATGCAGTGAAAGATACCGCAAGCGATGCAACAGATGCAGCCAAAGAAGTTGCTGCAGATGCAAAAGACGCAACAGGCAAGGCAGTTGATGCAGTAAAGAAAAAAGCAAAAGCTGCAATTGAGGGTTGTTAATTCTTCCTCAATGACATAATTTTTCAGTGGTTGCTGTACTGAAAATTTGTAGATCCAGGGTCTGTATCCACTAGGGATGCCGACCCTGTTTATTTTTGATAGGCAGGGAGGCTGTACTATGTCAAATCCGGAAATTCCCCTGGAAGCGGTTTACCCTGTGAGTAGTCGTCTGCTTGCAGCCCCTCCCCTCCTTAAAGACTTGACCACACTCCCTGAATACCTGAGGAACAATTCTGATCTCTATACATCACATCCATATCTTCCGGATCTTGCCGCCATCGAACGGGCAATATACCTGGTGAAACAGCATGAAGATTCTTTTCCTATACCTGCCACTGCCCGAATAATCAACCCGTCCCTTCAGGTTGTGCAGGTTCAGTGGAACAATCTTGTTGATATGCTTCTTGGGGGGGAATCCATCCCTGAAAACGAAGAAGAGTACATTCTGGTATTTCGCCCTCCACAAAAGAACAACATCCAGATTGCCGTGGCCACTGGTTACGACCTGCTCGCGCTCAAACTGACCAACGAGTCCATTGACAGCAAACAAGCCGCCATCGAGGGCAAAGTCAGTAT
The DNA here is from genome assembly GCA_008633435.1 of Candidatus Desulfobulbus rimicarensis. Taxonomy (GTDB): domain Bacteria; phylum Desulfobacterota; class Desulfobulbia; order Desulfobulbales; family Desulfobulbaceae; genus Desulfobulbus_C; species Desulfobulbus_C rimicarensis. Next base: position 1,366 of record RKSL01000163.1, read on the forward strand.
TGGCGTTATTGACGACATTTTATATACCGCAGTTGTCCGTGGCCTTCTCATTGCGCCACCTTCAACAATAACTCGCTCTGGCAGATTTCCCCATGGCGAGCTGGACGATCCTGCCTGGTTTTCCGCTCCAACCTTTACCCTGCAATGGCATATCACCCAGGACTGCGACCTTCACTGCCGCCATTGTTACGATCGGACTGACCGCAAAACCATGACCCTCAACCAGGGGATCAGGGTGCTGGATGACCTCTATGATTTCTGTCAGCGCCACCATGTTTTCACCCAGGTGACCTTTACCGGAGGAAACCCCCTGCTCCACCCGGATTTTATCTCGCTTTATAAAGAAGCCGTCGACCGTGGTTTTTTAACGGCAATATTGGGTAACCCTATGCCCCAACATCGCATTGAAGAGATGATTGCCATCCAGAAACCGGAATTCTATCAAGTCAGCCTTGAAGGGCTTGAAGAACACAATGATTATATTCGGGGTAAGGGGCATTTTCAGCGCATTCTGGAATTTCTCGATATCCTTTCAGAACTTGAAATTTACTCCATGGTCATGCTCACACTGACCCGATTGAACATGGGGGAAGTGCTTGCCCTTGCTCAACTGCTTGAACACCGTGCAGATCTATTTACCTTCAACAGGCTGGCTATGGTTGGCGAGGGAGCAGCCCTCAGTTCAGCATCCCCTGCAGAGTATCCGGCATTTCTGGAAAAATTTATGACAGCTGCAGAAACCAACTCCTGCCTGAGCCTCAAAGATAATTTTTTTAACCTGCACCGCCATAAGCAAGGTCTTCCTTATGTAGGGGGATGTGCAGGTTATGGATGTGGAGCAGCCTTTAATTTTGTTTCTCTGCTCCCAGACGGTGAAGTCCATGCATGCCGAAAACTCCCCTCCCCCATCGGCAATATGTACAACCAGTCTCTACACGACATTTATCACAGTACTCTCGCACAACACTACCGTGCAGGATCATCAGCGTGTAAAGATTGCGCCATTCGTCCCGTCTGCGGCGGATGCCTAGCTGTAAGTTACGGGTTTGGTCAAGACATTTTTACAGAACGAGATCCTTACTGCTGGCTGCCATCATAGAGCCCCCCCTGAAGAACTCATATTTTTTTCTTCCGGGGATTGAACTGTACAATGCTGAATTTTTACAGGCTATTGTTTTTTTATTGCTGCAATAACAATTATAATGTATCTTCTTTTATTAAAGATTTTAAGTGGTTACCTACACCTTACTGTCTCCACAAAGCAACAGGTTTCTTTTTTTGTGCTTTATTACGGACAGTTGAAAACAAATTATGTCGCGCATGTGCGACTAAGGCTGTGTTCCATACTGCCTATAACCTTTCCTGTTCTCAGGATACACAATCAAGGAGTTCATTATGAAAACATCTAAAAAAATCCTTCTCCCCCTTGCAGCTGCAGCTCTTTTCTGTTGTGGTTTCACTCTGTCAGCCTACGCATCTGAAGTTGCTGCTGTTGCCGAAAAAGCTGTAGAATCTTCAGCTACGGACGCGGTAAAAGGTGCAGCCACCGAGGTTGTTGAAACAGCCAAAGACAAAGCGGTAACAGTGGCTAAGGATAAAGCTGCAGAAGTCGTGGATGCTGCTGTTGAAAAGGCCACCGATGCTGCGACAGAAGCAACCACAGAAAAAGCAGCGGAAGCGGCTGCAGATGCAGCAAAACCAATGCACTAAACCTCTCTACCTGCACTCCCCCAAACAGTGATGCTTTGAGGGGAGTGCCCTGCCTATCCCCCATTTTTTGTATTACCATTGCAAAACTTCCCCAGACATTTCTTTGCTTTATTTGGCCTACAGTGTATTGATAATGCATGCGTTGCTTTTTTTTAGATCCAGACACAATACGTGACAACACACTCCACATTACCGGACAGGAAGCCCGTCATATAGCTTCAGTTCTCCGCCTCAGCCCAGGAGTTGAGCTTAAACTCTTTGATGGGAGCGGAAGGGTTATTTTAGGTAAAATATCCCATGTTTGCCGCCGCGATATTACCGTGGAAATCCTCTCCTCCCACATTTCCCATCCTGTTGCTCCCTCCTTGACACTCTGCCAGTCGATGCTCAAGGGGAAAAAAATGGATTTTATCATCCAGAAGGCAAATGAACTGGGCGTTGAAACTTTTATCCCCCTCATTACGCAATTTTGTGAAAATCATACCGTAAAACACGATCGACAGCTGGTACGCTGGAAACGAATCATCATTGAATCCTGTAAACAATGCCAGCGTCCCGTGCCCATGCGTGTATCCCCCCCTACCCCTCTAGATCGCATTCCTCTTCCAGAAAAAGCCAATCTGATCATGGCCTGGGAAGATGAATGCAGCCAGTCACTTCAGGCTGAACTCATAAAACCCAAAACGCCTACCCTGTTGTTGATTGGACCTGAAGGCGGATTTCATCGTGATGAAGTCATTTTTTGCCACAATTGCGGCTTTATTACGGTATCCCTCGGCGCTCTTATTTTACGGGCAGAAACCGCAGCGGTTACCATCACTGCCATTGTCCAGCACATAAATGGCCATCTTCACCCGTTGCCCTTGTCTTCAAAATGAATCGTTCTCATCATCCCCTTTGTTTTCCCATGGGGACATGCTAAAGTAGATCCATTATGAGAGCAGTCATTCAACGTGTCACATCAGCGCGGGTCGATATAGACGGTCACACCACAGGAAACATTGATTCCGGTCTACTGGTTTTATTAGGGGTCCACAAACACGACACCCTTGACGATGTTTCCTGGCTGTCAGATAAAACTGTACACCTGCGAATTTTTGACGATAGTGCTGGAAAAATGAACCATTCACTCCTGGATACAGGAGGCTCCATGCTTGTGGTGTCGCAGTTTACTCTGCTCGGTGACTGTCGGAGAGGAAGGCGTCCTTCCTGGTCCACGGCAGCGCCTGTCCCTTTAGCCAACACGTTGTATGAGGCATTCATCAAGGCTGTGCAAACACTTGGCATACGATGTGAAACCGGAGAATTTCAAACCATGATGGATGTCACTCTGATGAACTCCGGTCCTGTCACCATGCTGCTTGACTCCCATAAAAATTTTTAAGTTTTTATGCATTTTTTGTTTTTGTATTTTCACCTCATTTCCTGCCAAACCTTTATTTTTTATTCAGCAAACCTATGACAAACTTTATTACCGGTTCCTCCTATCACGGATTCACCCTGCAACGTACACAGTATATTGATGAAATCGACTCTACAGTATATCTTTTTGAGCATGATGTGCTCAAAACCCCATGTTTTGCCATAAAAAACAACGATCAAAATAAGACGTTTTGCCTCGCTTTTCAAACAGTTCCAGAAGACTCTACCGGTGTTGCCCACATTCTTGAACACTCTGTTCTCATGGGCTCAAAAAAATATCCTGTCCATGATGTCTTTGGTGAAATTAACAAAGGCGGGTTGATGACATTTTTAAACGCCATGACCGGATCAGATACCACTTGGTATCCATTTGCCACAAGAAACACCACAGAATATTTCAACATTATGGATGTCTATTGTGATGTCACCCTCAATCCGCTGCTTCACAAATCAACGTTTGAACAGGAAGGCTGGCACTACCATAAAGAATCGATTGACAGCCCCCTTGAGTACCAGGGAGTAGTCTTTAACGAAATGAAAGGTGCTTTTTCTGATCCGTTTCGTGCTATTTTTCATCACATGTTTACCGGGCTTCTTCCTGACTCCACCTATGTCCATGAATCTGGTGGCGACCCTCGAAATATTCCAGACTTAACTTACGAGCAATTTGTCGACTTCCACAAAAAACATTACCACCCCTCCAACAGCCTCCTCTTTTTTTATGGTAACGCTGACCTTGATCAGGAACTTGCCCTTGTCCAGGAGAACTTTTTTTCAACCTATGACCATCCCGGCAGCCGGGTACAGATAAAGGCGGGTATAGAGCAAACCCACCCTCTGGATATTCAGGACAGTTACGGTGTACAACCAGCAACAGACCCGACCGGAAAAACATTCCTGGCAGTAGGCTCTGCCATTGGCACAGTCCTCGACAGGAAGCGTAATGCAGCTTTTCAGATCATAGCTAACATACTCTTTAACTCTGATGCCTCCCCCCTGAAAAAAGCAATTTTCAAGGCCGGACTCTGCAAAGATTTTGGCGGATTTTTTATGTCAAATTCTACGTACAGAACCTTGATGATGACCTATCTCGTCGGATGTGAGGCTGATAATCGTGATAAGTTTTTAAACCTCTACAACTCGGTATTAACCCAGCTTGCCGAAGAGGGAATAGAGCGTGATCTCATCCTTTCCGAACTCAATAAATATGAGTTTTCAGTACGTGAAGAACTGACCAAGGCACAGCGCGGCCTTGATCTTATCAGTAAAGCCCTGCCCGCATTAAAACATGGCACCGATCCTTTTACAGCACTGCAAAGTGAGGATATTTTTGCAGAAATCCGCACTCAGGCCCTTGAAAATGGCTATTTTGAAAACCTCATTAAAGAACGCCTGATAAATAACCAGGCAACAGTTACTGTAACCCTGACACCTGATCCTGACAAAATTGCTCAAACCTTACAGGAGGAGCAACAGCGACTTGTCGAATACCAAAAGTCACTAAGTTCTGAAGAACTGGATGCTCTGATAACGAGGACTGCCGAACTGACCAAATTACAGCAACTCCCCCCGGATGAAGCGAACTTGTCCCTGCTCCCACGTCTTTGCCGTGAAGATCTCGACCGTACACCTACCTTTCCTGTAGCACAAATTGAAAAGACAGGGACAAGCTCTCTGATCATGAACAGACTTGACACCAACCATATCATATATATGGACTTTGGATTTGACTGCTCAACTGTAGATGCTGAGTTGCTCCCATGGGTAGATATTTTTGCCACTATTGCCACCGAAATTGGGACGCACAACCATGACTATATCAGTTTTGCCAAACACATAAACACCTATACAGGTGGTCTCAGTCATAGTTTCAACACATTCATCCAACGATACCAACCAGAAAAAATACAACCGATTCTCTGGTTTCAAGTAAAGGCTCTGGGACATTTCATTGAGGATGCGTATGATTTGGTCAGGGAAGTTTTCACAAAACTTGATCTTACTAACAGACAGAGAATCAAGGAAATAGTCTTACGTGAGTTTTCCTGGGCAGAACACTCTGTCCAGAGCGAAGGCTATAATCTTGCCTCAACCAGGGTTTTTTCGCACCTGAGTCTTGCAGGGAAAGTGAATGAATATGTTTCGGGTGCAACGGCATATTTGGCCCTTAAAGAGCTAGCTACTGATTATGATGCCAACGAACAACTGTTTCTGGATCGGCTGAACCGTTTACAGAGTAGGATTTTTCATGGTGAAAATTTAGTACTTTCGGCGACCGGCACCACAACAGACATAGCAAAATTCAAATCCCTGGCGACCCCCCTCCCCCAACAGCTTCCAAGCAAACCAGCCAACGAAGTGAATCTTACCTTCCCGGACGAGCCGGCAAACCTGGCATTTCAAACTGCTGCTGAAGTGGTCTATAATGTACAGGGCTGCAATCTATTTACTGACCCTGGAAGCTACAATGGCCATTTTGAGGTGCTCAAGACCTGGCTGACCCGTGACTATCTCTGGAATACTGTACGGCAGCAGGGGGGAGCCTATGGATGCTTTGTTCAATTCAACCATATCACCGGCAATTTTGCTATTGTCAGTTATCGGGACCCCCAGATAGCCCGTACCTATGAGGCCTATGACAACATAGCAGAAACAGTGGAAAGGTTGAGCTTAAGTGATACTTCTCTGGAGCAACTGATCATCGGTACCTATGGCTCATTCACGCCCTTGCAAAGCCCCGCATCACAAGGGCTCACCGCGAGAAATGAATATCTGACAGGTATAACACCTGAATTTAAAACGGACAGAATTAACGCTATTATCGAAACAACAGTACCCGACATGAACCACTTTGCACAAAACTTTATTAAACTGCAACAGCAACGATATCGGGTAACCATCGGTAACAGGGAAAAGATACAGCAAAACAGTACGTTATTTGACAAAACCACGACCATATAACACACCCAACTAACTGATATTACTAAAAAACATCAACAACCACGTACTGTAATCCTGTCAAAAAGTTTATCTCTGTACAGAGACTCTGCATCAACACGCAGAGTCTTACCTGATGTTGCCTCAAGCTTGAATCGCAGAAATTCAAGCTTTCGTATATGTTTGATTGTTTTTTTTACTCATTCTTGCAATGCATGGTCATCTGTGCAGGGGACAGAATTTCCTTTTTCAATGCCACTTCCTCAGGGACATACCCTGCATTGCGAAGTATACGGATTGCCAGACGCAAAGGGGTTGGTACATTAGCCTTTTCATCCTTAAGGGGTAAAGGGCGATTTCTCCAAAGACTCAACTCCTCCCCCCTTCCATCTTTCATTCATGTGCTGCACAATTTTC
>RKSL01000164.1 GCA_008633435.1 Candidatus Desulfobulbus rimicarensis
CTTACCTGATGAACGAAGGTTTAAAGCCCCACATAATCTCATGACTATTTACTGCATGGGGAGTATTCCATGTGATACTTCCATGCGTGAAATTTTAGACGGTGTCGACCCCAATGATCTCCGGCCATTGTTTAAAGATGCATTCAGGCAGTTACAACGGGGAAAAGCCCTTGAACAGTACGTTTTTATGGAAGGTTGTTACCTGCTCAACCTGGATGGTACCGGATATTTTTCTTCCTGCAAGTTGCATTCCGATGCCTGCATGGAAAAGGTCAGTTCAAATGGTAAAGTCAGCTATTACCTGCAGGCTGTTGGGGCAGCCATTGTTCACCCGGATTACAAGGAAGTCATCCCCCTTTGTCCAGAAATCATCAAAAAACAGGATGGAGAGACAAAGATGGATTGCGAACGGAATGCCGTCCGGAGGCTTTTGAAAAAATTTCGTCAAGATCATCCCCATCTGAAAATTATTATCAACGAGGATGCGCTCAGCTCCAATGCTCCCCATATTGACGATCTTGAGTGATATAATTGTCATTATATCCTCGGAGTAAAAGAAGGGGATCACAAATTTCTTTTTAGGTACGTTGACCAGGCGGTTAAGGATGGTACCGCAATAGAGTTGATGATACCTGATGAGGAAAATAAAGACATCAATCACTACTTTCATATCGTGTATAACGCCCCGCTCAATAAATCCAATCAGGATCGTCGGGTAACCTTCGTCGAGTACTGGGAAGAAAATACAAAAACGGGTAAAATTCAGCGTTTCAGTTGGATTACCGATTTAGAGATCACCGAAGAGAATGTTTATCTTTTCATGCGCGGTGCCAGAGCCCGATGGAAAATAGAGAATGAGACCTTTAATACTCTGAAAAATCAAGGGTATAACTTTGGACATAATTACGGCCTGGGCAAGAAACACTTAAGCGAGGTGTTTGTTTCCCTGATGATGCTGGCATTTTTAGTCGATCAGATTCAGCAATTATGCTGCCCCCTGTTCAATGCTGTTTGGAAGGAATGGAAAAGTAAACGTTCTCTCTGGGAGAAAGTTCAAAGCAAGTTCCATGAGTTTTCCATTCAAACGATGGAGGATCTCTATCGAGCCTTGTTGGATCATAACAGATTCCGTTACCGCTGTAAAAAGGTAAGGGTGTATTTCAAAGATCAGTTCCCCGGTTTTAAAAAAACAGGCCGGGACGACGGGATAGTTCCGTCTGAAAAATGGAAAATCTTGCCCATAATGGGCTGTTTTTTATTTCGTGCTGCAGCCAAGGAGTGTTTTTTGACCCAATAACGCTTTGGTTGGCGAAATTTAAACTTTTAGACGGCTAAACTGACCCGTCCGGGAATTGCTGGTGTATGGCTGAAATATTAAAACAGAGCAAAGCGAACATTCCAGCCGTTGTTGATAAGGGCTGTAAATAGAGGTGATTTGATTTCCTGTGGTTTGAACCGGTAATGATCGCCATTGTGGCTCAACAATTTTTGTAAGGCAATTTCCCTTGTACATTTTGTGTGACAGTATAGCCGCGGGCGGAGTAGCCAGCTGGTACGAACTTTAATCGGGCTGAGATCCAGATTAATATACTGCATCCTGTCGATCATCTTGAGAGTTTGGGTGCTCTGGCTGACTTTGAGCTTAAGAACATAACTTTTTGTTATCCCTTCAATGGCCATTCGTTCAGACCAGTGCTGATCAGTATAACGCCAGGTGAGAATATATTGTTTCGGTTTCTTTCTCACCATTACCGGACAGTCAATGGTGTTGACAGCCATGAGCAGGGACTCAAGTTCTTCAGGCGTGATTGCCTTGCCCTTACCTTTGAAAAACCAGATTTTCTGCAGAAAATGGTTCAGAGAAAAGGGTAGAGAGAACAAGACCAGCAAAAACCAGGCAAGTGAGGCTGTCAGAAACTGATCAAAGGGCAGGGATGATTGTATTAATATCAGGGGCAGATAACTGATTGCATAACAGAGTATCAGTATACTTGCTGTTAACAGAATTTTTACATAACAGGTAATCATATCAACCTATTGACCTGATATGTCCGGTTGCAGCTGCAAAGAGGCCATGGAGCTGTCCATGGTGGCGGACATACCTATTGGCACTGCAAAATTTTTGTTCTGGTGTCCTGCAGGGAAATTTCCCCAGATTGGATATGCAGATTTTGAGGAGAGTTCCAGCACTCTGTTCCAGACCTGTTCATTAAGCCTGATCGTGGCAAGGGGATCATCGTGACCAGAATCAAACCCGCCCAGGATCAGCCCGGACAACTGGTCAAAAACACCGCATGATGCGAGGTGCGTTACCATTCTGTCGAGTTTGTATGGTGGTTCTGCTGTGTCTTCCAGCAGGAGAATACTGTTTGTGAAAATGGGTTGCCAGGGCGAGCCGATCAGGTGTGATATCGTGGTGAGGTTTCCTCCGATTATACGCCCTGTGCCTGTTCCTTTGCGTAAGACTTCTATTGCGTTGAAGTGTGAACATGCAGAAAAATCATTGCTGAGCATTTTTTTGAAATGATCAACAGATGCTGTCTCAAGCTGTGGCAGCGAGGTCACCACCGGGCCGTGGAGAGTCACCATGCCTGTATGGGTAAAAATACCATTGAGTAATACGCTCAGGTCGCTAAATCCTATCAGCCATTTGGGATGTGATCTGATCAGATCAAAATCAAGCTGGCTGATTAACCGCAAGCAACCGTAGCCGCCCCTGGCAGCCATCAGACATTGTATGTTGTCATCTGCCAAGAGTCTATGCAACTCCCGAACTCTTGTTGTGTCATCTGCTGCTAAAAAATCAGGGCCGCTTCCATCGGGGTGATTATGGCTGACCTTTAATCCGAAATTCTTGAGAATGGCAAGACCGCGCTCCAGTGCCTCCTGATCTTGTACAGGACCGGCAGGATAAAAAACACCAACTGTATCGCCTGAATGCAGGCGGGGCGGTACAAGATAGTTCATGGCTGAGATTTGTTTTTCTGATAAATACTCAGGAGTCCGTTGAGAGTCAGCAACGGGTCAATGACTGCAAGGGATGAACTGTAAGGCGCAATGAGATGAGCCATACCTCCGGTTGCAATAATATGTATATCTTCACCTGCAGGTGCGATTTCTTTTTGGAGAATACCTACCATACGGTCAATCATGCCGCCAAAGCCGTGCAAAATTCCTGAGCGTATGGCTTCGGCTGTGGTCTGGCCAATTGCGTTTTTCGGGGGAATGTCAATGTCAATACGGGGGAGCTTGGCAGTTCTTCCGGCCAGGGCATCCAGGGAAATACCTATCCCCGGATGAATGGTTCCACCCAGGTATTCACCGTTGCCACTGACGCAGTCAAAGGTGATGGCCGTGCCAAAATCGACAACCAGCAAAGGGGTGTTGAATCGTTCCCAGGCGGCCACCGCATTGACAATTCTGTCTGCGCCAACCTCTGCCGGGTTTTTGGTCTTTATGGTGATCCCTGTGTCAGTGCGATGGGAAACAGCCAGCGGGGGTGAGCTACAGTTGGTAAAATACTCAGAGGTGAATGTAAGCCAGCTGCTCTCAAGTGTGGGGACAACCGAGGCGATAATACAGCCGTTTATTTGTTCTTTGTTAAGCCCTGCCATTTGAAAAAGCGCGTGATAGCGCATGGCCAGCTCATCTGCGGTGCGATCTCTGTCTGATTTGAGCCGCCATTTATGGAGCAGGGTGTTCTGCGAAAAAACACCGCTGACAGTATGAGAGTTGCCTACATCGACTGCAAGGAGCATGGTTATAATCCTGGAAACTCAATTGTCATTTTTAAAAGTTTAAAAGTTTAAAAGAAATGATAAGATATTCGAAATTGTGGAAAAGGTCTAGCCTGATATTCCACAAGTGTTTTCTGAATGATCAGACTGAGGATTAAAAGAAATGACCCCGAAAATACGTTGTTTTGAGGTGACCACAACTGTGGAAACCCATGGGCAGGCAGAAAAGCTGAGCCGTGGCATTCTTCAGAAACGGCTTGCAGCCTGTGTGCAGATTATTGCCTGTCAGTCCTGGTATCACTGGCAGGGGCAGCTTGAGCAGGCAGAGGAATTCAAGTTGCTGCTCAAAACTTCTGAAGAGGTGCATGCAGAGTTAATTGAGTATATTGAAAAACATCATCCCTATGACACTCCTGAAATGCTCACTTTACCGGTCATTCACGCCAATGCCAGCTATCTTGCATGGCTGATAAGTGAACTCAAACATTGAGAAAATCATGACTGTCGAAAAAAAACAGCGTAGAAGAAGGCGGAAAAAAGGGTATACCTGCCATTGTTGCAAACAGGCGCAACCTTTTTGCTGGAGTTGTACCTGTGGCTTTGAGATATGCCCTGAGTGTTTTGCTGAAAACAGATGGGGAATCTCCAATGGCCCCACCTGGATTTGCCCCGATTGTGAACGGGTACACATGATGGAGTAAACCCGGCCTACCTGAAATTCGAAGCACGAACATCGGAAACCGAAACCATATCAACGAGCAATATACACCAGGCAGAAAGAGAGCAGGTTGACGCACACCTGCCTTTTTTGGATCGAAGTCCTTGCTCTTTGATGTCGCTGTTAAACCTGACCCAACCGTGCTGGTTAGCGCCTTACCGCCCAATTCTGCAATAAGAAACAAGAAAATTTTGTGCAACATTGTAGGAGCCAGCTCCTGCGGGCGAATGGAGCCTGTAACATGTGCAGGCGTGTATCCCCGCAGGAGCGGGCTTCTACTTGTTCGGTAACTCTATTGTTGACAAAAGATACAGTTGTTATACTCTTGAGCCAAGGCGCAAAATAGAGGATTATGATCGATAACAAAGTACATAACTGGCTGCTGCTGATTCATCAACTCCCACCCAAGCCCGATTATTTTCGGGTTAAAATATGGAGGCGTTTACAGAAGATTGGTGCAGTGGCTGTCAAGCAGTCTGTTTATGTCCTTCCAGACACAGCCCAGGCATATGAAGACCTGCACTGGGTGGTCAAAGAGATTGAAGCGGGTAAGGGGACAGCGTCGTTGCTGCGCACGGTTTTTCTGGAAGGGCTGACAGATTCCCAGGTACAGGAGCTGTTTATTGCTGCCCGGGAAGTCGATTACGGGCAGCTTGCCGATGTTGGCAACGAACTGCTGGCTCGGGTTGTTAAGGATCAGCCTGTTGCAGAAAAATTGCAAAAAGAGTTTTCCAGGTTGCAGGATCGGTTTGACCGGGTTGTCTCCATGGATTTTTTTCGCGCCCCGGGTCGTGAGCGTGTTTCAGACATTCTCTCCCGTTTGCACAGTTTGTTTTTTTCGAAACATGATACAGTTGTTCCTACTTTTGAAGAGGTGAAAAACAAGGTTTGGGTCACCCGGAAGGGGCTCTTTGTTGATCGTCTTTGCTCTATCTGGCTGATCAAACGTTTTATAGATCTTGATGCAGCGTTTATATTTGTGGATAAAGATGAATATGTGCCCGCACAGAATGAAATCCGTTTTGATATGTTTGATGCCGAATTTACCCATCAGGGAGATATGTGTACTTTTGAAGTCCTGCGCGCGGCATTACAGCACACCCGGGAAGACCGGGCATTGACCATTCTGGCTGAAATAGTGCACGACATTGATTTGAAAGACAATAAATTTTCAAGACCTGAAACTGCAGGAATTCTAGCCTTGTTTTCAAGCATGACCCAACAGGTTGCCGATGATGAACAGCGCATCCAGCGAACTCTGGTCATGCTTGATGAGCTTTATAACTACTGGCTTTTCCGACATCATGCAGCTGACTGATTTTTTTGTAGCCCGGTAACAAGTGGGGAAAATCCCCGACAACAGCCCAGAACAGGAGGAAAACAGATGCCCCCGGTAAAAAAACACATGGCAGTAAGTCTTGAGCGAACAGGGAAGGATTACAGGGAAATCCACGAATGGATTGATGACCCTGAAAACAAGAATGAACGGCACGATTTTACCCGTGTACTTGAATTTGCCAAAATGTTTACTGAACAATATGGTGAGGAAGCGGCACAGGAATATGTGTACCATTTAAGTGATGATCTTAAAGGGAAGTTTGGCCATGTACTTGAAGATACGGAAACGTCAGTTAAAAGTGCATTGACCTATTTCGGTTCATATAATCGCTGATTGGTTCTTTTCCGGCAGGAGTAATGAGTAAAAAAAGGAGTAGAAAATGAAGTGGATCACACGTTCTCATGTACATGTCGATCGTGTAGCCTGTCCATGGCTTATTGATCGTTTTATCGACTCAGCTGCAGAGTTTATTTTTGTGCCTAAAAGTCAGGTGCTTGATGTCGCTGCAAAAGAAGGAGCCATAGCCTTTGATACTCCCGGTGCAGATTTACACCATCGGGGAGATCTCTGTACTTTTGACGTGCTTATAGAAGAATATGGTCTGGTTGACAAGGGGCTGCTTCGGCTTGCAAAAATCGTCAATGCTGCCGACACTGATAATCTGCAAAATGACCCCATGGCAGCGGGGCTTGAGGCTATTGCTGTTGGCTTCAGTCTTCGTTTTCCTGATGATTTTGAAAATTTACGGCATCAGTTTGCCATGTATGATGCGCTGTACGCCTGGTGTCGGTTAGATGTTGCAGGAATATGATGGAGGCGTTTTTCTCTAAAATTCCTGAAAATGTCTGAATCTCAACATTTTGCCACGTTTGCCTGCTGAAGCGCACCGTGAGATTGGACAGAGTTGCAACACCACCGTGCATGACAAAAACTCACGATACAATAGAGGGCTACTGGTCGTATGGCAGCAAATGCATCGTTAAAAATTAACAGTATTACTAATTTTCTGGCACTTAAACGCAGTACTGTCGGGGTGTTGTTCATGGTTATTCTTATCCTTATGGGAGAGAGAATGGCTGAGAGGTTCCTTCCTGTGTATTTGCTGGCCATAGGTGGCAGTGCGCTCACCATTGGCCTGCTCAACGGCATGGATAATTTTTTATCCGCAATTTATGCTTTTCTTGGCGGATATATTTCCGATCGGTTTGGAACCAGGCGGGCATTGCTGTTTTTTAATTTTGCGGCCATGGCCGGATTCTGTATTGTGATCTTTATTCCTGTCTGGCAGGCTGTTATTGTCGGTGCAGTGCTGTTTTTGTCATGGAGTGCCATCTCTTTACCCGCGACCATGAGCCTTATTACCAAGGTGCTTCCTATGAAAAAACGAACCATGGGGGTGTCCATGCTGGCTCTTGTTCGCCGCATCCCCATGGCTCTTGGACCTTTGCTTGGCGGAGCCTGTATTGGGATCTGGGGAGAGAAAAACGGGGTTCGGGTTGCCTTTGTTATTGCTCTTGTCCTTGCTGCGGTGGCCACTGTTATGCAGCAGTATTCTGTAAAAAATGAACAGGTTGATGAACGCGCAGAAAAGGCAAAGGCAGAAAAAAATCCGTTTAAACTTTTTCACCTCATGAGCCCGGATTTAAAACAGTTATTAATCTCTGACATTTTAATCCGTTACTGTGAGCAGATCCCTTATGCATTTGTTGTTATCTGGTGCATGAAGACCATTTCCAGTCCTGTTTCTGCGCTTCAGTTTGGTGTGCTGACTTCCATTGAAATGGTTACAGCATTACTTGTCTATATTCCTGTGGCCTACCTTGCCGATAAAGGAGGAAAAAAGCCATTTGTGCTGGCAACTTTTGTTTTTTTTACTCTCTTCCCCCTTGCTTTGCTTTTCTGTCAGTCCTATGCCCTGCTTGTTCCGGTTTTTATTTTACGGGGATTTAAAGAGTTTGGCGAACCCACCAGAAAAACATTGATTATGGAGCTTGCACCGGAAGACCGAAAAGCCGCTGTATTTGGTTTGTATTATCTGCTTCGCGATATTTTTGTATCCATTGCCGCCTTTGGTGGCGCGTTTCTCTGGATGATAAGTCCCTCGGTGAATCTGATAACAGCCTTTGTTTTTGGTGTGCTAGGTACTCTCTATTACGCAGTGTGGGGCAGGGATGTAGTTGCTCCATCTGTGTAGTTTGTTATATTTGCCATGCTGACCGTTGCACTATGGACAGAGAGGAGGTAATAGCTTGCCGTTGCATGAGATATCTATTTTCCAGAGA
>RKSL01000165.1 GCA_008633435.1 Candidatus Desulfobulbus rimicarensis
CTTCCGATCTGACTGAATACGTATTATATCGGCCATGTTTTAACTCAAGGACAGAAAAAGAAAGGGCTTTCTCATATTAATCAAGATGCCTACAAGGGAACGTATAAGTTTAGTGACAAGGATTTATTCATTGTTGTCGATGAAAAGACTGACAGAATACTGGCCATATACAAGCGTCAGGAAAATGTCGATAAAAATAGAGTCAAGGAAGTCGTTGTCGAGCTTATGGATCATTTTGATGCACCTACGATTCTTGCCCATGAGAAGATACTCTATTGGGCATTTAACAAGCATGGTGCCATATCAGAAGATGATTTTAATAGAGCAAAAGCTGTCAAACAGGTTCCTGCTCTTGGAATAATTGCAACAGTCAAGTTCAATTCAGAAATCGAGATTACCCCTGAGGCTAAAACTGATAATGAAAAAGAAGTGACTGAAAAAGATTCCCCAACGGGAACTCTGTATTATGTCATTACCTCTGATCCTCTTGTCAAACATTTCATGAGAAAGCCTAACTCCTAGAAAATATTTGCGTTTTTTCTTCTGCTTACCTGTGTTTGACTTTTTTTCTTCACTCGGCTATATTTTATAGGTTTGGGTTGGGCTGCTGTCTTCCGAATACGGAATGGGATCAGCCTTTTCTTTTGTAATTTCCTTATTCAGGAGTTTTTCATGGCCAGTGTGGTGGTGGTTGGAACCCAGTGGGGTGACGAAGGCAAGGGGAAGATTGTAGATCTGCTCACAAATTATGCAGACTGCATTGTCAGGTTTCAGGGCGGCAATAATGCCGGTCATACCCTTGTTGTCAACGGCAAAAAATATGTGTTTCATATTATTCCCTCCGGGATTTTGTATGAAGACAAAACCTGCATGATTGGTAATGGTGTTATCATTGATCCTGGCGTGTTGCTCACTGAGATGGATGAGCTTAACGGCAAAGGATTACCTGTTACCCCAGGTCGTTTGATCATCAGTGAGAATGCGCATCTCATCATGCCGTATCATCAAATGCTTGATCATGCCCGTGAAGCTGCCTTGTCCAAAGGCAAGAAAATCGGGACAACCGGCCGTGGTATCGGCCCCTGTTATATGGATAAGGTCGGACGAGTTGGTATTAAAGCTGGAGATCTGCTTGATACAAGCCAGTTTCTTGATAAGTTGCAGGCAAATGTTGAAGAAAAGAATTTTTATCTGACCAAACAGTATAATGCTGAGCCGGCTTCCTTTGATACCATTAAGGCACAGTTTGAGAGCTTTGCAGAAAAGCTTGGACCTTTTATCGGTAATGTTTCCATGGAGCTTGATAAGGCCAGAAAAGGGGGCAGGAATATTTTATTTGAAGGAGCTCAGGGGACACAACTTGACATCGACCATGGCACCTATCCCTTCGTGACATCATCAAACACTATTGCAGGTAATGCCTGTATTGGTGCAGGATTTGGTCCAGCCCATATTGATGAGGTCATTGGTATTCTTAAGGCATATACAACTCGGGTTGGTGAAGGTCCGTTTCCCACTGAATTGCCTGAGGGGGATAAAGTCGGTGATGAGCTGCAGAGTAAAGGTGGTGAATTTGGTGCAACAACTGGCCGACGTCGTCGTTGTGGCTGGCTGGATATGGTTGTTGCCAATGATGCTGTACGGTTAAATGGTCTTACAGGTCTGGCAATAACCAAGCTTGATGTGCTTTCCGGACAGCCTAAATTACTTATTGGGCGTAAATATACTGTTGAAAATGAAGCCTTTGACTGCATGCCTTGTAATATTCGTAAAACTGCACTTGCAAAGCCTGTTTACGAAGAAGTAGAGGGGTGGCAAGAAGATATTACTGCTGCTCGTGATTTTGACGATTTACCGCAAAAGGCTAAAGATTATGTCAAACGTATAGAAGATATATCCGGTATTGCCCCTGTGATTGTCTCTGTGGGGCCGGATCGTGAGGAAACCTTGCTTCTTCGCAATCCGTTTGATAAATAATCTTGCCTGTCTATGAAACCATGATTATTGGTGTGATAAACATATATTCGACTCTTTTTTAATTTTTTATTTTTTCTAATTGTTCTCATTTTTAAATAGATTTTGAGTCGTTAAAATGTATTCAAAAGTACCTGTCTGGCCAAGTCAGACAGGTACTCCCTATTTACAGGAGGCCTATTTATGGCTCGTATTACTGTTGAAGATTGTCTCGCCCAGATAGGTGATGACAATCGTTTTGCCCTAGTTCATCTTGCTGTTGAGCGTATCCGTCAACATAGAAAAGGTGAACCTTTTCTGGTGCAAGGAAAAAACAAAGAAATTGTGATGACTCTTCGCGAGATTGCTTCTGGGGCAGTAACGTTTGATAATATTCTTGAATTACCCCGAAAGCGTCGCGCAGAAGAGGAAGCAGCGCGGGCAGAGATGATGGAAACTGAAACTGAAGTTGAAGCTGAATAGGCATAGAGTTTGGTACTAAGAAATAATGAGTAGTAGTCGATGTTATTACGAGATTTTGCAGGTCTCAAGAGATGCCAGTGGCGATGTTATAAAAAAATCGTACCGCAAACTGGCAATGAAGTATCATCCGGATCGTAACCCTGACGATGCTGAGGCAGAGTCGTGCTTCAAGGAAGCTGCAGAAGCTTATGAAGTCCTCAGTGATGCCCAGAAAAGACAAATCTACGATACTTACGGCCATGAAGGTTTAAAAAATACCGGTTATTCCGGCCCTGGGAATTCAGGTGATATTTTTTCAAACATTAATGAAATGTTTGGTGATCTTTTTGGCTTTGGTGGTGGTTCCCGCAGACGTGATCCCAACGCCCCGGTACAAGGTGAAGATTTACGTTATGATCTTGAAATTTCTTTTATGGATGCCGTACATGGCATTGAAAAAGAAGTGGAGATCACAAAGCGTGAAACCTGTTGGACCTGTGAAGGCTCCGGAGCAAGGCCTGGGTATAAACCCCAGACTTGTCCTTCCTGTAATGGTCGCGGCCAGGTTATTCGTTCGCAGGGCTTTTTTCAGGTTAGTTCGACATGTCCCCAGTGCCATGGATCTGGACAGATCGTCACTGAACCCTGTGTGGATTGTCATGGTGAGGGCTTAATTAATCGAAAAAAAACAGTCAAACTCAAGATCCCTGCTGGAGTTGACACAGGATCGAGAATGCGCCTATCCGGAGAAGGCGAGGGCGGTCGACGCGGTGGGCCTGCAGGTGATCTGTATGTTGTCATCCATGTGCGTGACCATGAGTTTTTTCTCCGTGATGGGCAGACAATTTATTTGCGTTATCCTCTTCCTATGGTAAAGGCAGCTCTTGGTTGTGAGGTCGAAGTACCGACCATCCACGGTTCATCGCATTTAAAAATACCTGCAGGGACACAATCAGCCAAACGGTTTACCCTGCGACGCGAAGGTATTCCGAGCTTACGTGGTGGCGGTCGTGGCGATATGATTGTTGAAGTGCAGGTTGAGACACCCGTTAACCTGACAAAAAAGCAAAAAGCCATACTTCAGGAATTTGATGGATTATCTCAAGAAGAAGACAGTGGGTTTTTCTCTAAACTTTTCCAGAGCCATTCAAAAACAATGGAAAAAGACAAGCCTAAAGGGAAAAAGAAGAAATAAGCTGTCTTTTAGTCGTTATGTGGAGAATGTTTTCCATATAATCAAATAATTGTGTTTGAACACTTTTTCTCTTTTTTCTCTTTTTTCTCTTTTTTTTATACCATGACCACTGAAAACGAATTCACCCATTTTGATAAGGTTGGCAATGCGCGGATGGTTGATGTCAGCGCCAAGCAGGAAACTGCCCGAATTGCCACTGCCAGTGGCAGCATTACAATGATTCCAGATGCGTATGCAATGGTTCGTGCTGGTTCTATAAAAAAAGGTGATGTTCTAGGAGTCGCCAGGATTGCAGGCATTATGGCTGCAAAAAAAGTTGATTCCCTTATTCCTCTATGTCATCCCTTAGCGATAACCAAGGCTGATGTAGTGTTTTCTTTTGATGATGCAAACTGTGCTATTCTGATTGAGGCAACAGTGGGTATTACAGGAAGAACCGGTGTGGAAATGGAGGCATTGACAGCTGTTTCTGTAGCAGCGTTGACTATTTATGATATGTGTAAAGCTGTTGATAAGGGCATGGAAATTTCTGATATCTGCCTGGTTAAAAAAAGTGGTGGTAAAAGTGGAGATTTTACTCGGGAAGTAGGTCGTAAATAAAATAATCCTTGCCCTGCAATGGATAATTCTCTTTCTCCGGGCAATGGTTTGTGGTAAATCATTTTTTTAAACCGTATCGTTGCCCAGCAATTGTAAAGACTTGCCCTTTAAATAATCAGTTTTTTTCGGGTAGATGACAGCGATACCTCTGAGAGAGGAGACCTCTTTTACAAGAATATGGAGTTTATTCAATTAGACATAAAAATTTTACTGTCAGTTACTCTTTTGCTCAGAATCGGATAAACCAGCATGGCTGCATTATAATCGCCAGCAACAAAAAGCTATGAAAGTTGGTTACTGCAGCGTGGCACGCTCACCAGAGCTACTACTTTCAGATAAATCGTATAAACTCAAACTATTAACCGGTCTGTTTTTACCGATGGCTGGAGAGATGATCATGAACAACGACCAACTTCAGAAATTTAAAGAACAACTCGAGCAGATGAAGGAAGATATTATCTCTGATGTTGAGCAGACGCTCAACGATATGACCAGCCAGAACGGTAATATCCCTGACCCTAATGATCGCGCTACTGTAGAATCTGAACGAAGTTTTGAACTTCGTTTACGTAGCCGTGAGAGAAAGTTACTGGATAAAATTGATGAAGCTATTGCTCGGATTGAGAATAGCGAATATGGTATTTGCGACGAATGTGGTGAAAAAATTCGTCTACAGAGGCTTCAGGCTCGGCCAGTGGCTAAATTTTGTATTAACTGTAAAACCAAGCAGGAGCAACAGGAAAAAATTCATGGAAGTTGACCCGAATGCCTGAATTACGCAAGGATCCTATCCTGGGCCGTTGGATTATTATTGCCAAGGAGCGCAGTAAACGGCCAACAGATTTTGTGGTTGAAGAACCACAAACACAGGGAGGGTTCTGTCCTCTTTGTCCTGATAACGAAAAAACCACACCTGATGAGGTGCTTGTTTATGGCCGATCCGCCAACCGTCCACCCAATACTTCCGGGTGGAAGCTCCGGGTAGTCCCCAATAAATATCCAGCTTTAGTGATTGAAGGGGAGATGGATAAACAGGCTGAAGGACTCTACGACCGTATGAACGGTATTGGTGCACATGAAGTGGTCATTGAAAGTCCTCATCACGAAGATCGTTTCACGTATTTACCTCACGAACAGATGATTCTTACCTTTCGGGCATTTCGTGACCGAATTCGCGATTTATCTCAGGATAAACGATTCTCTTATGTCATGGTGTTTAAAAATTATGGCAAAGCAGCTGGAGCCTCTCTTGAACATTCCCATTCACAGCTGGTAGCTCTGCCCATTCTTCCACGGATGCTCGTCACAGAGCTTGATGGCAGTCTTTCCTATTTCAAATATAAAGATCGGTGTGTGTTTTGCGATATTATTCGGCAGGAAATACAACAGGATATTCGGCTTGTTTGTGAGAATGATCAATTTGTCACTCTGGCTCCATTTGCACCCCGTACCCCTTTTGAAATGTGGATTATGCCAAGAAGGCACCACTCTTCATATATGGACCAGGACGATACCTCTCTTGCCGCGCTAACTGATATTTTTTCTGAAACTCTCAGACGGCTTGATGCCTGCATTCCCGGGGTACCATATAATTTTGTGTTGCATACCCAACCTTTACGATCCGAACCACTTCAACATTATCACTGGCATTTTGAAATAGTTCCCAAATTAACGAGTATTGCCGGATTTGAGTGGGGAACAGGCTTTTACATCAATCCTATGCCTCCTGAAGATACTTGCCGCTATCTACGGGAAATTGAGTTATAGGAGGGGCTATGGCAGAAAAAAAAACCATCCTTATTGTTGATGACGAAGAAGGTATTTTGCTGCTCTACCGCGAGGAATTTGAAGATGAAGGATACCAGGTAATTCCTGCTCTAAACGGAGAACAGGCGCTTGAACATTTTTCTGCCAATCTGCCTGATCTAGTCATTCTTGATATTAACATGCCGGGAATGAGTGGTATTGAAGTGTTGCGTCAGATGAAAGAACAACAGCCTGATGTGCCTGTTATTCTTAGCTCTGCATATCCAGAATTCAAAGAGGATATCGGTACTTGGGCATCTGAGGAATACATTGTTAAATCCGCAAATATGGATGAACTCAAGGCTTCTGTTCGTAAGTATTTGGAATAATATGTTCCTGGCTGGTCTGCACCTACTGAGTTGTTATAAAAATTTATATCCCCCACCATGAAAGACATCCAGAATTTGCATGACGACCGGCGCATTAATATCAGGAAAGTCGGCGTTAAAACCATCTCTTACCCGATCACAGTTCTGGATCGCCAGAAAAAACTGCAACAGACAGTTGCAACGGTCAATATGTATGTCAATCTGCCCCACCGCTTCAAGGGTACTCACATGAGCCGGTTTGTTGAGATACTCAATCGTTTTCATGGTGAATTTAATTTAAAAAAATTTCATTTGATTTTAGAAGAAATGAAACATCGACTCGATGCGGAAGCTGCTCATCTTGAGATAGAATTTCCGTATTTCCTCGAACAACAGCCCGCCACAGGCTCAATTGGTACAGAACGCTATGAGTGTAGAATGCATGGTAGCCTGGAGCAGACTGATGACTTGGTAATGGAAATTGATGTACCCATTACTTTGCCTCCGATCTCTTCAAATGACGAAGGGTTGCCTAGATCCATGGGACTCTGGGGCTATGCCCGGGTCGCTGTACGTTTTAACGAATTTATCTGGATTGAAGAACTTATCAGCTTAGTCCAGCAAGGGATTACTGGAGAATCAGGGTTTTCTGATTCTGTAGAAACTCTGTGTAAACAACTGGGTAAGGCTTTGGTTGAGACCAGGGCCATTGGCTGGTTCAGGGTTGAGGTGGAAAATTTCGCCAGCGGATATTCAACTTTTGCTGCAGTGGAAGGGCCTTGATCAGCAGGGCTTTACCTATTTATTGAATTTTTACTTGAAACAATAATGTCACAACTACTCTTTGAAATCGGTACAGAAGAAATTCCTGCTGGATATATTCAACCAGCTCTCACCTTTATGCAAAAAGCTGCACAGACAAAATTTAAAGAGCTTGGTCTTGAATTTGGTCAAATGCATACTGTGGGAACCCCTAGACGGTTAACATTGGCTGTTGAGGAACTCCAGAGCAGACAACAGGATCAGCGTAAAGAACATATAGGGCCTGCCAAAAAGGCTGCTTTTGATGCTGAGGGCAATCCTACAAAGGCAGCTCTTGGTTTTGTACGTTCCAAAGGGTTGACAGTTGATGATATCGAG